>CAJKSP010000017.1 GCA_905202595.1 uncultured Sutterella sp. | reverse complement strand
CGACGCCCCGGAGATCCCCCGGGGGCGCAAGATTCACCAAAAGTTCCGAAGAGCCGAAAAAAAGGCCGTCCAGCGCTGCGCCGGACGGCCTCGTTATCGTCAGCTTTCGGGCTTTCCGCCGAGCGGAGTCTTTTGCCTTATTGAGCCTTGGGCGCAAAAGTCGCAAGAGGCTTGCCGTCAGCATTCCAAAGCGTGAGCCCTTCGGGCGCTTCGGTGGCAAAGGCGGCTTCGCGCAGGTAGCCGAGCACCGTCTGCTCGAGCTTCATGGCTTCGGGCGAGCACATCATCATGGTTGCGCCGACATTGCCGAAGCTGATCTTCTTGCCGTCGAGCTGCCAGCCGCCGAGGATGCGGTTGCAGCCTGCCGTGCCGGCGATGCGGCCTTCGGCGGTGAAGACGATTTCCGGGCGCTTGGCGTCGCCAGGGAGCGCGCCGGGCAGTTCGAATGTGCGGCCGGCAAGCGCAGGCGCTTCGCCGGCGGGTTCGTTCGACGCGGCGCCGCTCTGCGGCGCGTTCGGAGCTGAACAGGCGGCAAGAAGAAGCGAAGCGGCGGCGGCAGCGAGAACGGCATGCGGCTTGAAGGACATAAGCGGATCTCCTTGAGGGTAAAGCTCGTGAATGACAGGCCGCTTTGCGGCAGCGGCGCTATGGGGCTCAGATAGTAGCAGTAGAGCCGGACGGCGAGACGATTCGGCAAAAGCCTGTTGCAAATGACCTCGCGCGCTTCGAACTGTTCGGCCGCTGGCGGCACACATAAAGCAAAGCCGGCGCGAAGCGGGATTTCCGCTTCGCGCCGGCTTTTGTCTGCGGAGCCTTCAAGCTTCATGCTGGAAGCTGGTCAGTGCTCCGAGCTGAATGGCGCCAGATGACGCAGCGATTTAGGCCTCGCCAGGAACGTACGGCTCCTTGTGGAGGTCGCCTTCGAGATTCGTCACCACGAGGGCCGATGCGACGTCGCCCACCACATTGATCGACGTGCGGATCATATCGAGGATACGGTCGACGCCGGCGATGAGGGCCACCGCTTCAAGCGGGATGTTGACCTGCGTGAAGACGATCGTCGTCATGATCAGGCCGGCGCCCGGGACGCCAGCGGTGCCGATGGCGGCCAGCACACCCATCAGGACGATGGTGACCTGATCGCCGAAGGTGAGAGGAATGCCGAAGACTTCAGCGGCGAACACCGAGCACACGCCCATGTAAACGGCCGTGCCGTTCATGTTGATCGTGTTGCCAAGCGGGATCGAGAAGGAAGCGACGGCCTTGGAGGCGCCGAGCTTGCGGGCAGCTTCAAGGTTGGCCGGCAGGGCGGCTGCAGACGAGCAGGTCGTGAAGGCGATCAGCCACGGCTCGAAGATGCCGCGCAGGAACTTGCCCGGCGCCGTCTTGCCAAGCGTCATGGCCATCGGGATCAGAATCACGATCACGAGCGTTGCCGTGGCGACGAAGGACGTGAGGATGAGCTTCGCGAGCGGCAGCAGGACGCTGATGCCGTGCTGGGCGACCGTGTAGGAGATCAAGCCGAAGACGCCGATAGGCGCATAGTGCATGACCATGTTCGTCACGCGGATCATCGTGTCGCCGACGAGCTGGAAGAAGTCGAGCACGGGCTTGCCCTTTTCGCCGAGGGCGGAAAGGCCGAAGCCGAAGATCACCGCAAAGAAGATGATCTGCAGCATGCTGCCTTTGGAGAGCGCTTCGACAGGGTTGATCGGGACGATGTCAAGCAGCGTCGCGACAAGCCCAGGCGCCTGAACGACCTTGGCCTTGGCGCCTTCAGTCGACAGGTCGATGCCGATGCCCGGCTGGATGAAGTTGGCGAAGAGCAGGCCGACGGCCACGGAAATGGCGGTCGTGACGGCGTAGCAGAGCAGCACCTTGACGGCGACGCGGCCGAGCTTGGAGGTGTCGGAAATGCCGGCTGCGCCGGCGATGATCGTGGCAAGCACCAGAGGCACCACCACCATTCGGATCAGGCGAATGAAGAGCGTGCCGAGCGGCTGCAGGTAGGTCTGAGCGAACTGAGAATCCACCATTGCGCCGACGATGACGCCGACGACAAGGCCGATCATCATCTGCCAGGCCAGGCTTAGTTTTGTGCCTTTCTTTTCAGAGGCCATAGTCTTTCTCCCCATCAAACGTGGGCTGTTTTTTCAGCTTGTTGTGGTTCTTGGCTGAGGGTCCCATTCAGCAGAAACAGGCATTCGACAGCCGAAGAAGCGGAATCTCGCACCGCCTTGTTTTGATTGTAGGGTGGCCGTTTTGAAGCCACCTAAGGGAAAGCGTCTAACTCCGATGGGTGCATCGCTACGTATGTTTACTGACAAATGTTTCTAAATGCAATGATTTCTATGAAAAGAAAGCGGGTTTAAGCGGCATTCTTCTGTCGAAGCGAAAAATCTGCACTCTTTGTCGCGGAGCAAGAGTTCGGATTTTCGATCTGCAGCCAGGATTGGACGGCAAGCGGTCGAATGCTCATTTAGGGGTGGATTTGACGTCGATAGAGCTGTTTTTTTGATGAAGCCATGATTTGCGTGTGCGTCTTTACAGATTTTTGGTTGTAAACGACTGTCTGGGGCCAATATCTTATGCGTGAATTTACGTACCGGAGCGGCGGCGTCCAGGCCGAGCCGTCAGGCGGTCCTGCGGATAGTCGGCCAGCCGGCTCCATTCCGACCAGCCGCCGGGATAGAGGCGTTCGCTGCGCAGCGGCGCTAATCCGGCTTCTTCAGCAACGAGGAGATTGAGGCATGCGGCGATTCCCGATCCGCAGGCGTGGACGGGCATGCCTGGACGGCCTGTGCAGAGAGCACGGAGCTCTTCGCGCAGGCGCTCGGCCGATTTGAGCCGGCCGTCGGAGTCGAAGTTGTCGGCGGCGGGTCGGCTGACTGCGCCGGGAATCCTGCCAGGCGGGTCGAGCGAGCGGCCGGTTTGGGCGCTGAAAGCCTCGGCGCTTCGGGCGTCGATCACGAAGGCGCGTTCAGCTTTGATGTCGGCGAGCAGCGTCTTCGCAGAGAGAATGATCGGCGCGTCAGCCTCGGCGAAGCGGCGGGAATTGCCGTCGTCCGGCTTGCAGAGCGCCGCGCCTGCCGCAGCTCTCGCTTCAGGTGCGCCGCTTGCCACCGGCAGGCCTGCCCGGCGCCAGGCGGCGAGGCCGCCTGCAAGTGCGAGGGCGCCGGAAAAGCCTGCTGCGCGGGCGAGGATGACGGCTCGGGCGGCGAAGGTCGTCGAGCCCGCGTCCCAGAAGAGCAGGCGCTCTTCAGGCTTCAGGCCGGCGCTGAGAAGCGCCATGCGCACGCGCGCAGCGTCGGGCCAGGGGCTTCGGCCGCCTGCGCCGTCGCCGCGCGCCGGCGCACAAAAGACTAGACGAAAAGGAAGCAGCATCGAGTTCGGCAGATGCCCTTCGGCAAAGCGGGCGGCCGGATTCTCCGGCCCCGCGAGCACGCTTCGGACGTCGACAGGACGGCAGGTGGAATAAAAGACCGCGCCCTCGGGCGCGCCGGCGATCGCTTCCGGCTCGATGAATCGCCTGAAGCGGCCGAAGATCGGGGAAGTTGCGCTTTCAGCCATGGCCTTGCCTCCTTCTTCATGAGGGCGTGTCCGGCGAGCGGCCGCGCCGCTCCGGTGATCGTAGCGCTTGAGCTGGCCGAGCAGGCGCAAAGCTTGCAGGGGCTTTGGCGCTGCGCTTGATAGAATCCGCTCCGATGCAATTGAAGCGCGCTGCAGTCTGCTGCGGAACGCTTTCAGCAAGAGGATTGATAGAAGATGGAACGCACGCAAGAGGCCGCCGGCGCAGCGCCGGCGCAGCGCCCGGCTGAGGAGCTGAGCTTTGAAGAAGCGCTTGACGAGCTCGAAGCGCTGGCGCAGAAGATGTCTTCCGGCGGCGTCACGCTCCGAGAGAGCGTTGCAGCTTATGAGCGCGGCGCGGCGCTTTTGAAGCGCTGCCGCTCGGAGCTCGCTTCGGCGCAGCGCCGCATCAGCGCGATCCGCGAGATTGCCGAAGATGAGGAGCCTGAGGCGCAGAAGGCGGAAAAGCCAGCAGCGGCGCGCGAGTTAGAGGTTCCGTTTTAGAGTTCAGCAATGACGACCGACATGGACAAGCCGGCAGCGGCTGGCAGCGAAGACTTCAAGTCTTGGTCGCGCGAACGAGCGCGGCATTTTGAATGGTTTGCAGAAGCAACGCTTCCGAAGCCCGGTTCGGAGCCGCGGCAGCTGATCGGCGCCATGCGCTATTCAGTGCTTGGCGGCGGAAAGCGCATTCGGCCGCTGCTCTGCTATGCGGCGGGCGCCGTATCGCGCGCGCCGGCCGGCACGCTTGACCGTGCGGCGCTCGCGCTCGAATGCGTGCACTGCTACAGCCTCGTGCACGACGACATGCCCTCGATGGACAACGACACGCTTCGGCGCGGCCGTCCGACGACGCATGTGCAGTACGGCGAAGCGATGGCGATGCTTGCGGGCGATGCGCTGCAGGCCGAGGCCTTTTCCGTGCTTGCCGGCATCGGAGACGAAGCGGTGGCAGGCCGCCTCAGCGGCACGCTCGCCCGTGCGGCCGGCGTTTTCGGCATGTGCGGCGGCCAGGCGCTCGATCTGGGCATGGTCGGCGCTCATCCGGATGAAGCGGCGCTCTCGCGCATGCAGGCTATGAAGACGGGCGCGCTCATTCAGGCGGCCGTTCTCATGGGCGCGCAGTGCGGCGACTGGGCGTCGCTCTCCGAGCAGGCCAAGGCGGCGCTCGTCATCTATTCGCGAGCGCTCGGCGTCGCCTTTCAGGTGACGGACGACATTCTCGACTGCACAGAAGACACGGCGACGCTCGGCAAGACGGCCGGCAAGGATGAGAAGGACGACAAGCCGACGTGGGTGTCGATTCTCGGCCTGGAGGGCGCGCGGAGGCGGGCCGAAGAGCTCGAGAAGGAGGCGCTCGATGCGCTTGCCATGCTCGAGGCCGCGCCTGGCGTGCCGGCTGGCTGCGGACAGCGCCTGCGCGACATTGCCGCTTTTGTCGTCAGCCGCCACAAGTGAGATTGAGGGAAAGCGATGCCGCCAGGCTCTGAACGGAGAGCCTGCGTGAGATAATGGCCGATCAGGCGTTCGGCGCCGCCGCAGAGGCGGCGCTTCGAGCGCCGCTAGAAAAGGAAGAACAGCACGTTGAGCGAACAAGAAGCCATTCAGGCGCAGAAAGACACTGCTTGCGGAAAAGCCGCTTCGGCCGAGGCGCCGCGCTTTCCGGTGCTCGATCGCGCAGAAAGTCCCGAAGCGCTTCGGGCGCTCCCGCCGGCAGCGCTTCCCGAGCTGGCTCGGGAGCTGCGCGAATTCATGGTTGAAAGCGTTTCCAAGACGGGCGGCCATCTGGCAAGCTCGCTGGGCGCCGTCGAGCTCGCAATTGCGATTCACTACGTCTTCAATACGCCGTACGACCGCGTCATTTGGGACGTCGGCCACCAGGCCTATGCGCACAAGATTCTCACCGGCCGCCGTGCGGCGATGGCCGGCCTCAGAAAATACGGCGGCATTTCCGGCTTTCCGAAACGCAGCGAATCGCCCTTTGACGCTTTCGGGGCCGGCCATTCCTCGACCTCGATTTCTGCCGGTCTCGGCATGGCGGTCGCGTCGCATCTGAAAGGCGAGGACCGTTGGACCATCGCCGTCATCGGCGACGGCGCGCTCACGGGCGGCATGGCCATCGAGGCGCTCAACGACGCCGGCGTCTGGAAGCAGGGCGTCAAGCTTCTCATCATCGTCAACGACAACGATTTTTCGATTTCGCCGCCGGCGGGTGCGCTGTCGCGGCATCTCGCGAAAATTGTGTCGACGCGCGCCTTCAACAGCGCTCGGGAAATTTCAAAGCGCATCCTCAAGCCCGTGCCGGGGCTCTGGGACATTGCCAAGCGCATGGAGAAGCAGGCGATCAACTTCGTGAGCCCGCCTTCGGCCATTTTCAGCGCCTTCGACCTCAACTACTACGGGCCGATCGACGGACACGACATCGGCGAGCTCGTGCAGGTGCTCTCCAACCTGAAGCGCCTCAACTGCCCGCTCGTGCTGCACGTTGCGACGCAGAAGGGCAAAGGCTACAAGCCGGCTGAGGAGAATCCGACGCTTTATCACGGCGTGTCGCCCTTCGATCCGAAGGTCGGCATCGTGCCCTCGAGCGCGCCATCCAAGCCGACCTACACGCAGATCTTCGGACGCTGGATCTGCGATATGGCGGAAAAGGATCCCCGCCTTTACGGCATCACGCCGGCGATGCGGGAAGGCTCGGGCCTCGTTGAATTCAACAAGCGCTTTCCAGACCGCTACCGCGACGTGTCGATTGCGGAGCAGCATGCCGTCACTTATGCGGCCGGTCTGGCCTGCGGCGGCCTCAAGCCGGTCGTGGCGATCTACGCCACATTCCTGCAGCGCGCAATCGATCAGCTGATTCATGACGTCGCGCTGCAGAACCTCCCAGTGATGTTCGCCATCGACCGCGGCGGCCTGGTCGGCGCCGACGGCGCGACGCACCAGGGCGTCTTCGACATTGCAGAGCTCAGAAGCATTCCGAACATGACCGTCATGGCGCCTTCGGATGAAAACGAGTGCCGCCTGATGCTCAATACCGCCTACTCGCTGGATGCGCCTTCAGCGGTCCGCTATCCGCGCGGCAAAGGCCCAGGCGTGGAAGTGACTGCTGGCTTCGAAACTATTCCTGTCGGCCGCTCGCGCACCCTGCTCAAGGGGAGCCGCGTCGCCTTCCTCGGCTTCGGCAGCTTTACGCAGACGATGCGTCCGGCAGCCGAGCATCTCGGCGCCACCCTCATCGACATGCGCTTTGTGAAGCCGATCGACGAAGAGGCTGTGCTCGAGGCCGCCCGCACGCACGAGCTGCTCGTGGCTGGCGAAGAAGGCCAGCTGCAGGGCGGTGCATGCGATGCGGTGCTCGAAGTGCTCGCTCAGCATGGAATCGAAATTCCGATTCTCTGCCTGGGACTGCCGGATCGCTTCATCGAGCAGGGGTCGCACGACGAGCTCATGGCCGCCGTCGGACTCTCGCCCGAAGCGGTGGAGAAGAAGGTGCGCGAACGGCTGGCCGAGGTGGAGGCCGAGGCGCCGAGAATCCGCACAGCGGCCTGCGCTTCCTGACGAGCTCCATCCCTATAATTTGTGGCGCTCGGAGGCTTTCCTCCGGGCGCCTTTTTCTTTGTTCAATGCGCCTGCGGCCGCTTTAAACACACATGCTTCGCCTCGAGAACGACAAGTCCCTAGATAGCCTCACCACCTTCCATCTGCGCGCCAAGGCTGCGGCTTATGCCGAGGTCAGAACGCTTGCTGACCTCAAGGCCGCATTTGCCTATGCAGATGCGCGCCGCCTGCCGGTTCATCTGCTCGGCGGCGGCGCCAATACGGTTGCGATGCCCAAGGTGGCGGGCCTCGTTCTGCGCATTGCCCTCAAAGGCTTTGCTATGGAGGAGACGGCCGATGCCTGGCTCGTGCATGCTGCAGCGGGCGAGACGCTGGACAGCGTCGTCTCGCGCTCGCTCGAGAAAGCGGGCGGCCTGGAGAACCTGGCTGCGATTCCGGGTACGATCGGCGGGGCGGTTGTGCAGAACGTCGGCGCATACGGGCTCGAGCTTGCGGATCGATTCGAGAGCTGCCGCGTCTTCAATCGGCGCACCGGCGAAGTGAGCGTGCTTGATGCCGAGGCGTGCGATTTCGCATACCGCAGCAGCGTTTTCAAGGATGCCAAGCGCGGCGCTGACTGGGTGGTGATTGATGCCACGCTTCGCCTTCCGAAGGCCTGGCAGCCGCTGGCAGGCTACAAGGCGCTGGCCGATGAACTCGAACGCACGGGCGGTGCCGGTGCGGCGCTCACGCCGCAGCGCATTGAGGCGGCGGTGCGCGCGGTCCGCGCTAGGAAGCTGCCGGATCCGGCGCGGATGGGCAATGCGGGCTCCTTCTTCAAGAATCCGATCGTCACGGAGACCAAGGCGCGCGAGCTCCTCGAAAAGAATCCGGCGCTCGTCACGTATGCGATCGGGGGCGGCCGCGTGAAGCTCGCAGCAGGCTGGCTCATTGAAGCGGCCGGGCTCAAGGGCTTCAAGCTGGGCGAAGCGGCCGTATCGCCGCAGCACGCGCTCATTCTCATCAATGCGGGCCATGCCGACGGGCGCGACGTCAAGGCGCTTGCCGCCGAGATCGAGCGCCGCGTCATGGCGCGCTACGGCGTGAAGCTCGAGCCGGAGCCTGTCTTCATCGGAGAATGACGTCCGGTCGGGATGGACCTCGGCTGTCGCCGGATCTAGCGCCTTTCACCTAGATCCGCAACACTCTGCAACCAAATCCATTAAAAAAACGGCTGCGGGAGCGGACCGAATTCATCTGAACAGACTAGCCTATGCAGGTAGACAGCATCTGTTTTCAGGATGCTGCGGCTGCAGGAGGCTTGTCCATCATGACGCGGTCACCGGCTGCTGCGCTTGGCAGCTATACGTTCGGCGAGGAGATTGCCAATGCAACGACGCACGGGGTCGCCGCTGCGCTTTCGGTTGCGGGGCTTGTGCTTCTGATCGTCAATTCCGTGACGCACGACGCTTCGGCGCTTGCCGTGACGAGCGCCGTCGTCTTTGGCGTTTCGATGATCGTTCTCTACCTGATTTCGACGCTCTATCACGCGGTGCCGAACCGGCGGGCGAAGCGGGTGCTGCAGGTGCTCGACCATTCCGCCATCTACCTGCTGATTGCGGGGTCCTATACGCCTTTCTGCCTGGTGACGCTTGGCGGCGCAACGGGAAAGGTGCTCTGCGCAGTTGTCTGGACGATCGCCATTGCGGGTGCGGCGCTGCAGCCGCTGCTTCTCAAGGCCGCCGATTGGCTCAACTGCGTGCTCTACCTGTCGCTCGGCTGGTGCGTCGTCTTCGTGATCAAGCCTCTTTTTGAGGCGCTGCCTTCCGGCGGCCTCTGGCTGCTTGCTGGCGGCGGCGCTGCCTATACGGTGGGCGTGATCTTTTATCTGCTCGATCGCATGCCTTTCAACCATGCGGTCTGGCATCTCTTTGTGCTGGCGGGAACGGCGCTGCAGTTCTTCGCCGTTCTCTTTTACGTCATCCCGTCGGCTTCAGCCTGAAGTCGACGGGCGGCAAGCGCTACTTGCCTCGCTTGGAAAACGAGAGGACGCAGACGTTGAGCATCACCAGCACGACGCCGAGGAACTGAATGGCGCTCATGCTGTCGCCGAGCAGCACAATGGAGAAAAAGAAGGCTGAAAGCGGCTCAAGGCAGTTGAGCAGTCCGGCGACGACAGGAGAAACGTGCTTCAGGCCCGTCATGTAGCACCAGAAGGCAGCGACGGTGCCGAAGAGGACGATGTAGCCGAAGCAGAGTCCGGTTTCTGTCGTCCAGTTCACGTGCTGCGTCCAGAAGGGGGCGATGCATGTGCCGATGATGCCGCCGGCAAGAAGGCCCCAGGCCACGACGGGCGTAACGCCCACCTTGCGGATGGCGCGAAGCGGCTGGATGCTGTAGATCGCAGCGATGATGGCGGATGCGAGGCCCCAGAGGAGCGCGAGCGGCGAAAACGCCACGGCGTCGAGGCTGCCGTTCGTGACGATCAGGGCAACGCCGCTGCTTGCGAGAAGGAAGCAGATGAATTCAACGAGCGTGAGCCGCTGCCCTTTGGAAAAGGCGAGCCAGAGCGCAGCAAAAAGCGGAACGGTTGTCAGCAGAATCGCGCCGGTGCCGGCGTTGGAATAGAAGATGGCTTCAAAGAACGTGTAGTGCGCCGTAAAGACAAGAACGCCGCCAATGACAATGTCCAGAAGCGTGCGCCGGTCCTTGAAGATCGCCCAAGTCTTTGCGGGCGAAATCAGCGTGGCGACAGCGACGAACAGCAGGCCGGCGCAGAGCTGGCGCATGGCGACGAGGCCGAGGGGCGTAAAGCTTTTGGAGATGTTGAAAATGTGTTGCACGGCGGTGCCCATGGCACCCCAGAGAATGCCGGCCAGCGCAATGAGAATGATGCCGGCCGCATGACTTTTGTTCATGGCGGTTGAAATGCAGGGGGATGAAGAGGCCGTGAATTATCGCGCCGAAGATGCGCTTTGGAGGCACTGCTGTAGACGACTTTGCGCCGAACAGCTTTGGCGCAGGCGCTGCGCGCAAAAGAAAAGCCCCAGCCGTGCGGCCGAGGCTTTTCTCCCTGCTGATCAGCGGGCTTGGTGCTTACACGAGGAAGCGCACGATCAGCATGCCGATGCTCGCCATGAAGATCGAGTTGAACATGAGGAGCGGCCAGTAGCGCTTCGGGCAGTCGGCCACGCCGAGGAGGCGGCCCATGTACTGAATCTGCGACGCCATGAGGAGGAGCGCCGGCATCAGAATCGTGACATGTTCCGGAGTGATCAGGCCCTGCGAATAGAGGCTAGCCGCCATGCCGACGCCGGCGGAGCAGGAAAGCCACGTGGCGACAAGCACCGTGATGGCGTCGCCGGGCAGGCCGAAGATGCCCATGACGCCGGAGCAGTATTCGCGGAAGAAAGCAAGGACGCCGAGCAGGTCGAGCACCTGCGCAAGCACGTAAGCCATGAGCACGTTCGGGATGAGGTTCATCACCGCCACGTTGAAGCCCTTGCGGGCGCCGACGATGAACGTGTCAAGAGGATTGGGAGACTGCTTCGGCGGATTGACGGTAGTATCAGGCATTGGCGAAATCCTTCCGATAGATCGTATTGAGGACGGTGCGGACGAAGGCGCCGCCGACGAACTTGAGAACGAACATGATGAGGAGCGGCACGATCACCGGCAGCAGCAGCTCGGGGAAGAGCGCGCTTGCGGTCGAGAAGTAGTTGCCGATCAGACCGGCGCCGGCGTACTGCCAGGAGCACATGATGATGAGCTCCTTCTTCGTGATGTAGCCCTGGTCGTTGAGGCCCTTCGTGAGGGCTGCGCCTGCGTCCGTGCTCTGCAGGTCCGTGATGAGGGCGAGGCCAGTGAGGCCCGGAACGCCGAGCACCGGGCGAAGCAGCGGCGTCATCAGACGCTGCGCAGCGCGGATTGCGCCGTAATAGGTGGCGACTTCAAGAATGCCAAGGGCGAGCATCACGCTCGGAACGAGCGAAAGCGCGAAGAGGAAGCCCGCGCGGGCGCCCACGCCGCCGGCCCCCATGTAGGTGTTGCTCGAGCCGGCGATCTTGCCGAACGCGCCGGCAAGCGTTGTGAAGTCGAACGCGCCGAGCCATTTGTAGTCCGAAAGGTTGTAGAAAAGCCCAGAGAAGAAGAGCAGAACGACGATAAGCGCGATGTAGGCGCCGATGCCTACAGGTCCGTCGTCCGTCAACTTGGTGTTGACTGTTGAGGACATAAGTTGATTCTCCTGATAGAGGCAGTGCGTATTTTTGTGGTGAACATTCACGCTGGTTTGACGAAAGATGCCGAATCAGCGAATAGCAGCTTTTTTTTTTCGGGAAAAAGGCTGAAGGAGAAAATTTGACTGTCAGAACCGAATTGGTCAATACAGCAGCATCCTCAATCTCTTGTTTATTGCGGTCGAATTAATAGGTTGGGTTTTTTCACCTAATCCGTATAGATGACGCTTCTTTTCTTATGAGAACCACTTGTATGCAAGCATTCGAGGCTCGTTAGTCTGGACACAAAAAAGCCCTGCAGCGTGCACTGCAGGGCTTGTGAAATTAGTGCCATGAAGTCTGCTTTACGCTGACTCCATGATTCCGGAAGAGCCGGAATTAGGCCATCGCCTTGATCGAAGCCGCGAGACGGCTCTTATGACGGGCGGCGGCATTGCCGTGGAGAACGCCCTTGCGAGCCATCGAGTCGATCACAGACTCGGCCTGCTGGAACGCTTCCTTAGCGGCAGCCTTGTCGCCGGCAGCGACGAGCTTGCGCACCTTCTTGATGGCGGTGCGGTACTGGCTGCGCTGAGCGGCGAGGTGCATGTTGCGCGCAATGGTCTGGCGGGCGCGCTTGCGAGCTTGCTTGGTATTAGCCATTTCTTAATATCCTTTGCCTGATGACAGTCGACGATCTGATCAGTAGTTACTGTGCCGATCGCCGCTGCAACAATCGCGAGCGTGGGCTCGGCCGGTAATTGTCGAAAAAATTTCCCGAGTCGGGCACCGCCGCGGCAGAAAAATTCCGGCTTGAAAGGCCGCAGAATTCTAGCCTCGGGAGCGGACAGCATTGCCGTTCCTCGAAAAGTCCTAGACTATACCAAAATTCGCGACGCAGAACAAACTGGCTGCGCCGTTTTTTTGTTCCCTGCGCCTTTTTTGCCTTCACCTCTTTGCCTTTTGGGAGCGCCCAAGCGCCATGTCACTCATCAAGTCCGCTGCTACCGTCTCCGGCCTGACGCTCGTTTCGAGAATCACAGGCGTCGTGCGCGATATGCTCATTGCGCGCTTCTTCGGGGCCACCGCTGAAACTGACGCCTTCTATGTGGCGTTTCGCCTGCCCAACATGCTGCGGCGCCTCTTCGCTGAGGGCGCCTTTCAGCAGGCCTTCGTGCCGATGCTCTCCGAAGTGCGGGAGACGCAGTCCGCCGAGGAGTCCCGCCGCTTCGTCAATCATGTCTTCACCATCCTTGCCGCAGCGGTGCTGCTGACGAGCATTCTCGGCGTTCTGGCCAGTCCGCTTCTCGTCTGGGCGATAGCCGGCGGTCTTCGGGCGAATCCTGCCGCCTTTGATCTCGCTACGGCGCTGACGCGGTTCATGTTCCCCTACATCGCCTTCATGAGCCTGGTGGCGCTTGCCGCATCCATTCTCAATACGCTCAGGCACTTTGCTATACCCGCAGCGACGCCTGTGCTCCTCAATCTCTCCTTCATCGGCTTCACCGTGCTTCTGGCGCCGCATTTGGAGGAGCCCGTCTGGGCGCTTGGCTTCGCGGTCATCGTCGGCGGCGTGCTGCAGCTCGCCGCGCAGTATGCCGCGCTCGTCCGCCTCGGCATTTTCGTGCGGCCTCTCGGCATCGGCGAGAGCTTCCGGGACGGGGCTGTCCGACGCGTGCTCAAGCTGATGGTGCCGGCGCTTTTCGGCGTGGGCGTCGCGCAGCTCTCCATTCTCATCAACACCAACATTGCTTCGCGGCTCGGACACGGCGCGGTAACGTGGCTCAACTACGCCGACCGCCTGATGGAGTTTCCGACGGCGCTTCTCGGCGTGGCGCTCGGCACCGTCATGCTGCCGGGGCTTTCAGCCGCTTATGCCAAAGGGGAGCTGGAGCGCTACAACGGACTGCTCGATCACGGCCTGCGGCTCGTTCTCCTCGTCGGCATTCCTGCGAGCGTCGGCCTTTGGCTCACTGCCGATGCGCTGGTGAGCTTTCTCTTTCAGGGACGCAGCTTCTCGCCTGACGACGTCGTGCGGACCGGCGCTGCGGTAACTGGCTACGCCGTGGGGCTCATCGGCCTCATTGCGCTCAAGATCATTGCGCCCGCCTTTTATGCCAGAAAGGACATCCGCACGCCGGTGAAGGCCGCCTTCTTCAGCCTCATCGTCGTGCAGGCGGTGAACCTCGTCGCCGTGCCGGCCTTTGCGCACGCGGGTCTGGCGCTCTCCGTCGGCATCGGCAGCTGCGTCAACGCGGGGTCGCTGCTCTGGATTCTCCGACGGCGCGCCATCTATTCGCCTCTGAAGGGCTGGGGTGTCTATGCGCTGAGAGTCTTTGCCGGCAGCGCCGTCATGGGCGCGGCCTTATGGTTCGGCCAGCGAGGCGTCGACTGGACGTCGCTGCATTGGGGCGTGCGCGCGGCAGGCGTTCTCGGCATGATTGCAGCCGCTGCCGCGCTTTACTTCGGCGTGATCGTCCTCCTGGGCTGGCGGCTTCGCGACCTGCGGCCTCGTTCGGCTTCCGCTGACGCAGCCGCGGAAACGCCTCGGCGGTGAAGCGCAGAAAGGGGAAGCGAACGCGGCGCCTCCCCTTCGGCGTCGGCCGGTCCGCAGAAAAAGCAAGGGCCGCCTTCATCGGGCAGCCCTTTTTAATGCGCAGGCGCAGGACTACTTGTTTTCGTCCTTCTCGTCTTCGTCCTCGTCCTCGTCCTCGTCTTCTTCTCCGAGGCTGTCGATTTCATCCCAAGTGAGGAAGGGCATCTTGGCCGGCCAGGCAATGAGCTCGTCCTCAGAGAGCGCTTCGAGCGCTGCGGGACCGAGGCGTGCGGAGTTGCAGGCGTAATTGAGCTTCGCGTACAGGTTGACGAGATCGTGCTTCAGAATGTCGATGGCCGTTTCTTCATCGGGGTGCTCGGCAAGCTTCGCCACAGCGTCGTCGAGAACTTCCTGCGCGTCGCTCAGCGTCGCGTGCAGCCAAACGGGAGAAATGTCGGTCATCAGCTCAGCTCCTTCGAGTTTGATGTTGAAATTTGTGCAAAAAGGCCGGAGCGCGCAGAGAGGCGGCATCAGCATCCGCTCTGCAGCAGGCGCATAGAAAGGATTGTATGAGGCAGGACGTTTCTCCTCAAGCGCCGAGCGGGTCGATTTGGGCAAACGCAAGCCGCTTCACGCCTTCGGTCAATCAATGCTTAAGGTTTCAGGCCTACACTTTTTTCAATTTGTTCAACCAGGAGGCGGCCCTCAGAGGCTCGCCTCAAAGTGAAGAAGCACGACATGCCGAAAAGCAAGACGGCCCCGCGCCGGGCCCGCAAGCTGCAGAAGCGCCGCGAGCGGCAGGCGAAGAAGCCCATCAGCTATACGTTCCTCCTCGATACGCTGCGAGAGGCGCTCAACAACCGCTTCTACGAAGAACAGGGCTTCCCGCATCTTGAAATCCTGGCTGAAAATTTCAGCGGCGAAGTGACGCACGGCAGGCTTGACGACTACATGCAGCTGCAGGACATGTTCATCGGCTTCGCTTACGCGCTGGCGGTGGCTATCCGTGCAAACGCGCCCTATTCCATGGAGGAGCGCGAAGACCGAGCGGCGGGCGTCGCCTATGCCATTGCTGCGACGCTGCTCAACATTCGGCCGGACTATCAGGACGATTCCGGCTGGATGGGCAGCGAAGGCCTCTACCGAGTGCTTCGCGAGCGCTGGGGCCGAGCGAAGATGCTGCAGGCCGGCATCGACCTCACGAACCGCTTCATGGATCCCCGCGACCTCTGCTGCCTCGTGGCGATGGACTTTGTCATGACCTTCCTCGACATGACGGGCGAGCTCGCGCAGATGGGCGGCGACAAGGTAATGTCGGTGACGGAGTGCAAGGACGAGATCATCACGGCTTTCACGGGCTATGCCACGTCCAATACGCTCCTCGCCGAGGACAAGATCATCGATCTCGAGGACGTTTTCCGCCGCAATGCCGTGACGGACGAGTTCCGCCGCGACTATCCGGACTGGAAGCCTGAGGCGGCCGATGCCCTCAATCCGGACTGGCTGGGCTTCAACAGCGTCGACGGTGAAGATGCCGCCTTCATGGCGACGCTGATGGCAAACGAAAAGTTCATGCACGACATGCAGGTTCTCTATACGGGCGACCTGAACGCTGTGCCGCAGGGCCGCCGCGAGGAAATCGTCATGGGCTACGCGCTGCGCTATGGTCCGCGCTGCCAGAAGGCCTTCTCCGAAGAGCGCGATCCGACCGAGGAAGAGATGGACCGCGATGCTGAAGTCATCAACGCGATTGCCATGCAGATCGCGCATGCGGATGCGGCGGCGCGCACGGGTGCGGGCGGCGAGGAGACGGCCGCATACCGGATGCCGCAGATGGAGGCGGGCCGCGTGAGCTGGGCGGCCAATCTCTCCAAGGCTTCGCCCGAAACGGTGGAGAAGCTGATTGAGGAGGCCCGCACGGCGATTAAGAAGGACAAAGCGGCTGCTGCGGCGGCAGAAAAGGCCCAGGAAGCTGTGGCGGCCGAGCTTTCAAAGACGCCTCAGTCGGCGTAGTCCGGGCGTGCCGGTGCGCTGTTTCGGCTCGGCGGATGCGTCGGCCGGCAGCTGCGCCGGTCCCCAGATACAAAGAAAGCGCCTCAATGCAGATCTGCATTGGGGCGCTTTCCTCTTGAGAAGCTGCGGCGCCTATTTTTCTGCGGCTACGAGATCGCTTCGATTTCTTCAGAGAGCTCGAGCCAGCGGCTTTCGAGCGCTTCGACCTTCGGCGCGAGCTCGCCGTGCTCCCTCAGGGTCTTCGTCACTTCGTCCTGATCGGCGCCGTTGTAGAAGTCCGCATCGGCAAGCTTGGCATCGAGGGCCTTGAGCTTCTCCGTTTTATCTGCGAGCTCCTTTTCAACCCGCTGAAGCTCCGCCTTGAGGGGGCGGCGCAGCTCGGCCAGGCGCTGCCGCTCGAGCGCTTCCTGGCGTCGCGCTTCCTTCTTATTGACTGAGGGCGCGGCGCTCGCGGGCTTCGACTTCATGCGCTCGGCTCGCGCGGCGGCGTTGGTCGTGCGGCGGTGTTCGAGAACGAGCGCGGCATAATCGTCAAGGTCGCCGTCATAGGGCTGCACGCGGCCGTCATGCACCAGCCACAGCGCGTCGGTCACGGCGCGAAGCAGATGCCGGTCATGCGAGACGAGGAGCACTGCCCCGTCATAGGTCGAGAGCGCCATCGTAAGCGCTTCGCGCGTCTCCATGTCGAGGTGGTTCGTCGGCTCGTCAAGCACGAGGAGATTGGGCTTTTTCCAAGCGAGAAGCGCCAGCGCGAGCCGAGCTTTCTCGCCGCCGGACATCGGGCCGACGGGCGACGTCGCAAAGTCGCCTGAGAATCGGTACATGCCGAGAAAGTCCCGCAGCTCCTGCTCGCGGACGTCAGGCGCCAGACGGCGCAGATGCTGCAGAGGCGTTTCGTCGAGGCGGAGCTTTTCGAGCTGGTGCTGTGCGAAGTAGCCGATTTCCAGGCCTTGGCCGCGCCGCAGCTCGCCCGCCATCGGCTTGAGCTCGCCGACGATGGCCTTCACCATCGTCGATTTGCCTGCGCCGTTCACGCCGAGCACGCCGATGCGCTCGCCCGAGCGGATGCTGAAGGTGACGTGGTCGAGTACGACGCGGTCGTCATAGCCCACGCGCAGCTCTTCGGCGTCGACGAGATGCTCGGGCAGCCGTTCGGGCTTGAGGAACTCAAAGCGCCACTCGCGCTTGGCGCGAACGGGCTCGACGGACTGCAGGCGCTCGAGCATCTTGATGCGGGACTGCGCCTGGCGCGCTTTGGTGGCCTTGTAGCGAAAGCGCTCGATGTAGCTCGTGAGGTGCGCTGCCGCAGCCTCGTAGGAGCGGTGCGCCGCTTCCTGCTGCCGGAGCCGCTCGATGCGCTCCGTTTCAAATTTGGAGTAGTTGCCAGCGTAGCGCGTGATGGTGCCGTTTTCCACGGACCAGATCGTCTGCACGGCGCGGTCGAGAAACTCTCGGTCGTGCGAAATGATGACGACGGTGGCTTCGACGTGGCGCAGCCAGTTTTCGAGCCAGATGAGAGAGTCGATGTCGAGGTGGTTCGTCGGCTCGTCAAGCAGCAGCAGATCTGCCGGACGCATGAGTGCGCGGGCAAGTGCAATGCGGTTGCGCCAGCCGCCCGAGAAGTCGTACACATGGCGCTCGGCATCCGCTTCGCTGAAGCCGAGGCCCGAGAGAATCATGTGCGCCTGTGCAGTTACAGCGCCTTCGTTGACATCGGCCAGCGCGGCATGGGCAGTGGCAAGCGCCATTTCGTCGCCGCTCTTTTCCGCTTCGGCGAGCGCTGCCTTGGCTGCAACGAGCGGCGCATGTCCTGAAAGGACGTAGTCGATGCAGGGGACGTTGTCGGCGACGAAATTCTGCGCGACGTGCGCGATGCGGTCGGCACTCGGGGCTTCGATTTCGCCGTCTTCGGGCGACAGCTCGCCGAGAATCGCCGCAAAGAGCGTCGACTTGCCGCAGCCGTTCGGACCTACGAGGCCGATGCGCTCGCCGGGGCTCGCCGTCAGATTGGCGTTTTTGTAGAGGAGCCGTGTGCCTCGCATCAGCGCGAGGTTGATGAGGCGAAGCATCTGTCGTCAGTCCTTGAAATATTTGCGCAGGTCTTCGGCGCGTGCGAGGAAGACCTGATCATCGCCGCCAGAAACCGTGAGCCAGGTGATCGGCAGCCGCGGGAAGAGCGCTTCGACGGCTTCAAGGCCGTCGCCCACTTCGACAATGAGGCTGCCGTTTTCCGTGAGGTGATCCTTCGCCTCGCGCACAATGCGAGAAACGACATTCATGCCGTCCGGGCCGGCGCCGAGCGCCAAAGCGGGCTCGTGGCGGTATTCCTGCGGCAGCGACTGCATCGAGCGCTCCGTTACGTAGGGCGGATTCGAAATGATGAGATTGAAGCGGCGGCCCTGCAGGCTTTCAAAGAGGTCGCTCTGCACGAGTTCGAGCTCGTCCTCCATGTCGTAGTCGCGCCGATTGATCTTGGCGACCTCAAGCGCATCGGCTGAAATGTCCGAGCCCGTCACCTTGGCGTTGGGCAGAATGCCCTTAAGCAGAATGGCGAGGCAGCCCGAGCCCGTGCAGAGGTCAAGCGCCGTGTCCACAGCTTCGACGTCGTCGACCCAAGGGTAGAGGTCATGCTCGATCAGCTCGGCGATGTAGCTGCGGGGAATGAGCGCGCGTTCGTCCACGTAGAAGCGGTGTCCGGTGAGCCAGGCTTCCTTAAGAAGGTAGGCCGTCGGAATGCGGTCGTGCACGCGGCGGTCGATGAGATGCACGATGCGCACGAGCTCGTTGTGCGTCAGCGCAGCGTCGTAGAACTGATCGAAGGCTTCAAAGGGCAGCTTGAGCGCGCGGCAGATGAGAAAGGTCGCTTCTTCAAGCGCGGAAGGCGAGCCGTGGCCGTAGGAGAGGTTCGCGCTTTCCATTTCCGTCACCGCCCAGCGGTGCAGATCGCGAATGGTTCTGAGATTGTGGATCGGATCGTCGAGAAGAGGAGCCGTTTCGAACATCTGTGGTGTCGCCCCCTGGCGTAGTCAAGCGAAAGGGATTTAAGGAAATTTTTCTGAAGCGCCGCATTATAAACAATGGCTTAGGGCTTCCTCGGGTGCTTTCTGCGCCTTGGAGGCGGCGTCTTCGCTTCTGCAAAGGCGATTCTGTGCAATCCATTCGATACAATCCCAGCCCTGCGCGCCTGATGCGCGCCTTTTCCCAATTTCCATTCTGAGGAAGCCACTCCCTTGCGCCTTCGCCAGATCAAGCTTGCCGGCTTCAAAAGCTTCGCTGATCCGACGCTCATCGAGCTCAACGATCCTCTTGTCGCGATCGTGGGGCCGAACGGCTGCGGCAAGTCGAACATCATCGATGCCGTGCGCTGGGTGCTCGGCGCGGGGCGCGTCTCGGAGCTGCGCGGCTCCTCGCTGATGACGGAGCTCATCTTTTCGGGCTCTGCAGGCCGCTCGCCTGTCGGACGAGCCAGCGTCGAGCTTGTGCTCGACAACAAGGACGGCTCGCTCAAGGGGCCTTGGGGCCAGTATGCCGAGGTGTCAGTGAAGCGCGTCATCACGCGCGACGGGCAGTCGGCCTACTACATCAACCGGCAGCAGGTGCGCCGCCGGGATGTGCAGGAAATTTTCCTCGGCACGGGCCTCGGCGCTAGAAGCTACGCCATCATCTCTCAGGGGATGATCTCGTCGTTCATCAAGGCCAAGCCCGAGGAGCTTCGCGGCTACATCGAGGAAGCGGCGGGCGTCTCGCTCTATAAGGAGCGCCGGCGCGAGACGGAGTCGCTTCTCAAGAGCACGGACGGCAACCTCGCCCGCGCGCACGACATGCAGGCCGTCAAGGCCGAGGAGACGGAGCGGCTGCGCGCTGAAGCGGAAACGGCGGCGCGCTGGAAGGCGCTTACGGTGCAGAAGGAGCAGTCGGAGTCGCTCTGGTATTTCCTGCAGCACGAAGAGGCCAAAAAGGAGGTCGACAGCCTTCGCGCCGAAGCTGCCCGGATCGAAGCGGAGACGCTTGAAAAGAAGGCAGCGCTCGAAGAGGCCGCCGCTGCTCGAGAACCGCTCGAAGCGGCAGTGCGCTCGGCAGATGCGGCGCATGAGAACGCGCGCAATCAGGAGCGCGAAGCGGAAAAGGCGCTTGCGCGCCTGGAGGGCGAGGCCAAGCGCGTCGTTGAGGCGCGCCGCAGCGCCGAGCGCGCACTCGCGGAAGCGCTCTCGACCCTCAAGGTCAAGCGAGAGCAGCGCGAAGCGGCTGCGGCATCGGCCGAAGAGGCCGCTGCTGCTCTCGAAGTGCTGGAAGCGTCGATTGACGAGGCTGACGAAGAAAATGCCGCTCGCGAAGAAACGCTTGCTGCGGCAGAGGAATCGTCTGAGGCCGCGCAGGCCGCGCTGGCTCAGGCGAGCGAAAAGCTCGTGAAGGCGCGCACGGCCTTGCAGGTGGCCGAAGCTGCTGTGACGCGCGAAAGCGCCCGCGTGAAGGAGCTTGAAGCGCGGGCGGCCCGCTTTGATGAAGAAGAGCGGAGCGCCGAGCGTCCCCGTCCGGAAGCGCTGGAGGAGGCCAAGGCGGCAGCTGAAGAAGCCGCAGCGGCGAGCGAAGAGGCGGCCGCCGCTTCGGAAGAAGCCGATGCGGCAGCCGAGGAGGCGCGGGAGGCGCTTGAGGCGGCGAATGCGGCGTATTTTGCGGACCTTTCGGCTCTGAAGGAAAAAACAGCCCGTCTCGATGCCCTGCGCGGCGTTGAGGAGGCAGCGCTGGGCTCGGATGCCTTCAGGCGCTGGGCCGAGGATTCGGGCGTCGAGGGGCTGCCGGAGCTCGCTGACGAAATGACATGCAGCCCCGAATGGACGCCGGCGCTGGAGGCGGTGCTCGAGCGCCGCACGCGCGCCTACCTTCTTCGGGACCTGCGGACTGCGGCCGCGCTGGCCAAGCCTCGGCCGCCCGGACGCGTTGCCTTTGCTGCGCCCGCAGCAGGCATAGAAGGCGGCAGAGCGCCTGCGGCTTCCCGTCCTCAGTCGCTTCGGCTTGCTGACGGGCGCGAAGTGCCTCTCCTGCTCTCTCACATTGAGGCCAAGAGCCCCGCAGCGGCGGATGCGCTCGCTGCATGGCTGGCGCTTGTCGGCACAGCGGAGAGCCTTGCTGAGGCGATGGCCATGCGAAGCGCGCTGCCTGACGGAGCGCTTCTGGTGACGAAGGAAGGCGATGCGGTATCCCGCGCATCAGTCGCCTTCTGGGCGCAGGATGATCCGGAGCTCGCCAGCTTCAGCCGCCGGCAGGACATTCGGCGGCTTGAGAGCGAGGCGGAAGCGCTCGAGAATCAGGTGGCGGCTGAAGACGACGAGCGCCGCCGGGCGGTCGAGCGCGAGGCATCTGCGCGCTCCGAAGCAGAAGGCCGGCGCCGCGCACGCGAAGAGGCGGTGAGGCGCTCGAGTGCTGCGGAAATTGCGCGCCGCGAGGCTCAGGCCGAGGCCGATGCCTGGACTCGGCGCGAAGCCGACCGGCGGCTCTCCGCTGAAGAGCTTCGCCGCGAACTGGCGGCCAAGCGCGAAGAGGTGGCGGGGCTTCTTGATGAAGCGGATCGCTGCGGCGACGCCGTCGAGGCGGCGGAAGCCGCCGCAGGATCGGCCTCGGCGGCCGCTGAGCGCGCCGAGAATCGCCTCATGACCGTTCGCCGCGAACAGATGACGGCGCTCCATGCGGCGCAGATGAAGCGGCTTGAGCTGAAGCAGCGCCGCGAGCAGGCGGCTGCCTTTGCCAAACGCGCTGAGGAGCTTCTTGCCGACATCGAGCGCGAAGCCGAGCGGGAGCGCGAAGCGCGTGAAGCGCTTGCGGCCGGTTCGGATGAGGAGGCGGAGCGCGAAACGGCGGAGCGCCTTCGGGAAGTGGAGGCGCTCGGAAAGGCAGCGGCTGCTGCGGCCGAGAAGCTGGAAGCGGCCAAGCGCGAAGCAGAGGCGAATGCGCGGATTTCGCGCGAGCTGCAGTCTCAGATGGTGCCGCTTGCCGAACGGTTGGGAGAGCTGCGCGTGCAGGCCGAGCAGAAGGCGGGCCTTCTTGCGCAGTTTGCCTCGCGCATGGATGAGCTCGGGGCGGACTGGACGGCAATGGCGGTTCTCGCCCAGGCGCGGGGGGCGAAAGCGGGCGCCGTCCGCGCTGAAGTGACCCGCCTCATGAATGAAATTGCTGCGCTCGGTCCGGTCAATCATGCGGCGCTGGCGCACCTTGAAGCGGCCGAGAGAGCCATGGCTGCCACGGCGGCTCAGATTGCCGACCTCGAGAAGGCCAAGGAGACGCTTGAAGCGGCCATTCGCAAAATTGATGCCGAGACGCGCTCGAGAATGCGCGAAACGTTCCGGCAGATCAATGCGAACTTCGACGATACCTTCAAGGGGCTCTTCGGCGGCGGCCGCGCTGAGCTCGTTATGAGCGGGGACGAAATTCTCGATGCCGGCGTTGAAGTCATCGCGCAGCCGCCCGGCAAGCGCAACGCAAGCGTGAAGCTTCTTTCGGGCGGCGAGCAGGCCCTCACGGCAACGGCGCTCGTGTTTGCCATGTTCCGCCTCAATCCGGCGCCCTTCTGCCTGCTCGATGAAGTGGATGCGCCGCTTGACGAGGCCAACCAGGCGCGCCTCGCTTCACTCTGCCTCAAGATGTCGGAGGCGACGCAGTTTCTCATCATCACGCATCACCGCGTGACGATGGAGTTTGCGGCGGCGCTCATCGGCGTGACGATGCGCGAGCCGGGCGTCTCCCGGGTAGTGAGCGTTGACATCGAGGAGGCGATGAAGTACGCGGGCACGGAGCGGACAGCCTAGCCGCATCATCGAGAAGAAGATGTGGGCCCATCCGGCGACCTGCGCGTAAAATCGGGAAGCTCGGGCAGGGCGCGCTCTGCCTGGGTGCGGCAGCAGGTTCTGCGCCGCTTGCTTTTTGATTTCTGTTTTCTCGAACCGACTCCTTTTCATGCAGTACGAGACCATCATTGTGGGCGTCATCGCCGTCGTTGTGGTGATTGCCGTCATCTATTGGCGCAGCAAGCGTCAGGAAATCGCGGCTCGGCCGCGCAGTCCGCTGCCGCGTCCGACGCGCGATGTGCTTGATTCGGAGCGCGCCGAGGACCCCCGCGTCGAGCCCGAGCTCAAGGCCGATGCTCAGAAGGGTGCCAAGTCTGCAAAGGCGGCTGCCGGCGCCAAGCCTTCATTCATGCCCTCGGAAGAGCCGCCGATCTACGACGAGCTCGAGCGCGAAGAAAATGAACGCAAGGCACAGGCCGAAGCCGAGGCCGAGCGGCGCTCGTCGAGCGATTCGGCGCGGCAGGCGCCGGAAGCGGATCGTCTGGAAGACCGCCGCTCCTATCCGCCAGTCGATGCGCAGATCGAATGGGTGCTTGACATTTCGCCCAAGGAAGGCAAGCACTTCTCCGTCGGCGGCATTCAGAGCCTAGCCGTCGAAGTGAAGCGTCTCGCACTGCCGCTTCGCGTGCGCATTTGGGCCAAGAGCGCCAAGGACGGCCTCTACTATCAGGCTGACGAGCTGCCGGCCAACGCGACGCATGTAGTGGCGGCGCTTGCGCTGGCGAACCGCACGACCGCTCTTGACGAGGTGCGGGCCTCGGCCTTCTATCAGGTGCTCGAGCAGTCCGCTGCCCAAAATGACGTGGAAGTCCGCCGAGAGCTCGAGCCTCAGGATGCCGTGCAGCGCTCGAAGTCGCTTCGCGATTTCATCACCTACTACGACAGTCAGGTCGACGTTCTGATCGAGCCGACGGATCCTGAGACGCCCTTCACGGTGGCGCTTGTCGACGGCATCGCCCGCGCGTCGGGCTTCCGGGCGGCCTCTGGCTGCTGGGAGCTGCGCGCATGCGAAGGCGATCACGATCCGATCATTTCGCTCGCTTTCGGTCCGGAAGGCACGAAGAATTTGACGCTTTCCTATGATGTGCCGCTCGCGAGCCTCTCCCGCGGCGACCTGCAGCTCTTCTTCCGTCTGGCCAATCATCTCGCCTGCGAACTGCATGCGGCCTGGTCCGACTGCTCGCGCGAGCCGATCGATGCCGGCGGTGCGCTTCTGATCGAAGAGCAGGTTGCGGCGCACGATGCGCTCATGGCCAAGAACGGCGTCGGCGCAGGCTCTGAACGCGCGAAGCTTCTCTTCGCAAGAGGCGCCTGAGGCCGAAGCGCTTGCTTTGCGCAAAGCCAGGCATCCTGGCTAGGGGCTGCGAACAGTGATTCGCGGCCCCTTGTCTTATCGGCGAAGTCTTGCGGGATCAATAGAACGCGTTGGGCGCCGCGCGGATATCATTCCGTGACTGTTCCTAGCCACCACATTCGCACGCTCTTATGGAAGACAACGCCAACCTTTTCTCGGACCTTTTTGCCGACGAGCCTGAAGCGCCGGCGTCCGACTCATCAGCCGCCTCGGCGGCCAAGCCTTCGGCCGGCGCTCCTTCCGAGGGCGACGGCCCTCAGGCAGGCGAAGCCGCAGCAAGCGAAGCGGCATTTTTCGGGCGGGCCGGAGCGGGCGCCGCGCCGATGTCGCCGCTCGAAGCGGAAAAGCGCATGCGCGACCTCGAAAAGCTGGTCGAGCGCTATGCCTACGAGTACTACGTGCTTGACGAGCCGAGCGTGCCGGACGCTGAGTACGATCGTCTCTTTAATGAGCTCGTCGAGCTTGAAACGCGCTTTCCTTCGCTCAAGAGTCCTTCGTCGCCCACGCTGCGCGTCGGCGGCGAGGTCAAGGCCGGCTTCCGAAAGGTGCGCCACGCCGTGCCGATGCTCTCGATCCACACGGAGACGGATTTTTCCGATGCAGGCGCCGCCGCTTTTGACGAGCGCGTGCGGAGCGCTTTGGGCCTGGCGCCGGAGGATCCTCCGGTGGAATACGACTGCGAGCTGAAATTCGACGGCCTCGCGCTGAGCCTTCGCTATGAAAACGGCCTGCTCGTGGCCGCGTCGACGCGAGGCGACGGCGAGACGGGCGAAGACGTGACGGCGAATGTGCGCACGATCCGCACGATTCCGCTTCGCATCGAGGCGGCGGATGTGCCGGCAGTGCTTGAAGTGCGCGGGGAATGCATCATGCACCGCAGCGACTTTGAGGCGCTCAACCGGCGTCAGGCGGCGGAAGGCGCCAAGACCTTCGCCAATCCGCGAAATGCCGCCGCCGGCTCGCTGCGTCAGCTCGATCCGAAGGTGACGGCGGGCCGTCCGCTTCACTTCTATGCCTACTGCCTCGGCGAAGTGTCCGAGCCTTTCGCTGAGACGCAGAGCGGCGTGCTCGACCGCTTCGAGTCGCTCGGCTTTCCTGTGGCGAAAATGCGGCGCGTCGTGTCGGGCCCGGAAGCGCTGGCCGCTTTTCACCGCGACGTACTCGCCGAGCGCGGCAGCCTGCCCTTCGAGATTGACGGCGTCGTCTACAAGGTGAACAGCCTTGCGCTCGAAAGCGAGCTCGGCTTTCTTGCGCGCGAGCCCCGCTGGGCTTGCGCGCACAAGTATCCGCCTGAAGAGGAGCTCACGGTCGTCGAAGGCATCGATGTGCAGGTCGGGCGCACCGGGAAGCTCACGCCGGTGGCGCGCCTCAAGCCCGTTTATGTGGGCGGCGTCACCGTATCGAACGCAACGCTTCATAACGAAGACCACATTGCCGAACTCGATCTTCGCGTCGGCGACACGGTGGTCGTGCGCCGCGCGGGCGATGTGATTCCTGAAGTGCTTCGCGTGCTGCACGAGCGGCGGCCGGCCGGGACGAAGCCCTTTGAAATGCCTAAGGCCTGTCCGGTCTGCGGCAGCGCCGTCATTCGCGACGAAGAGGAAAAGGACAGCCGCTGCACGGGCGGACTCTTCTGTCCCGCGCAGGTGAAGCTTTCGCTCGTCCACTTTGCGAGCCGCAGAGCCATGGGCATTGACGGCTTGGGCGAAAAGATTGCAGAGATGCTCGTTGACGAGGGTCTCGTGAAAACGCCGGCGGATCTCTATACGCTCAAAGCTGAAGCGCTGACGGCGCCGACGAATGCCACTGCGCAGACGCAGGAGCCCGAGAAGCGCATGGGGCCGAAGCAGGCCGCCAATCTGCTCGAGAGCATCGAGCGCTCGAAGTCGACGACTTTCGCCCGCTTTGTCTTTGCGCTGGGCTGCCGGCACGTAGGCGAAGCGACGGCGCTTTCGCTCGCGCAGCACTTTCATACGCTCGACAGGCTGGAAGCAGCCGAAACGGAGGCGCTCCTCGAGGTCGAGGACGTGGGCGACGTGATTGCAGAGAGCGTGCATGCGTTCTTCCGCGAGCCGCACAATCTGGAGGTGATTCGGGGGCTCGTGGCTGCCGGCGTGCATTGGCCGGCCGCTGCGGCGCCCGCGCCGCAGGCGGCGCCTTCCGCCGTGGCGGGACGCACCTTCGTGCTGACGGGAACGCTTCCGACGCTCACGCGCGATCAGGCCAAGGACATGCTTCTTGCGGCAGGCGCCAAGGTATCGAGCTCAGTGAGCAAGAAGACCGACTATGTGCTCGCAGGCGCCGATGCGGGCTCGAAGCTTGCGAAGGCGGAAGCGCTCGGCGTCAAAGTGATCGATGAGGCGGCGCTGCTCGACATGCTCAAAGCCTGAGCGGCAGCCGGACAGACACGCAAGCAGCAAGGAGAAGGACTCATGTATGCCCTTATCGGCGGATCAGGCTTCACGAGCGACGATGTGATTGCCGATCGCGAAGAAGTTGAAATTGAAACGCCCTACGGCCGCACGTCGGCGCCCATTGTGATCGGCCGGCTCGGCCGCGCGCAGGTCGCTTTTCTGCGGCGTCACGGCCGCAGGCACGAGTATGCGCCGCATCTCGTTCCCTCGCGGGCAAATCTTTGGGCGCTGTCGCGGCTCCATGTCGAAGGCGTCGTCGCTGTCGGCACTGTCGGCGGGATTTCAAGCGACATGGGGCCGGGCGGCATTGCCGTGCCTGATCAGCTGCTCGACTGCACCTGGGGGCGCGAGGTGACCTATTACGACTCTCCGGAAGCGGGCGTGAAGCACATCGACTTCACCTATCCCTTCGACAGGCCGCTCTCCGCGGAGCTCGTCCGCGCAGCCGAGCGCATCGGGCGTCGCGTTAAGCCGGACGGCGTCTATGCATGCACGCAGGGACCGCGCCTGGAGACGAAGGCCGAAGTGGAGCGGCTTCGCCGAGCAGGCGCCGACATGATCGGCATGACGCTCTACCCGGAGTGTGCGCTTGCTCGCGAGCTCGGCCTGGCTTACTCGGGCATCTGCGTTTCCGTCAATCATGCGGCAGGCATCGGCGACTCCAGCGAGAAGATCGATTTCGAGAGCCTCAAGGATGAAGTCGAGCGCGCAGTGGCTGACGTCGTGGCCGTGGTGCGTGAAGCGCTGGAAGGCTTTGAAGCCCATAAGTCTCAGGCGCAGTAGCCGTCGAATTGGGGAGGCGCAGCGGCCATGGTGAAAACAGTGATGCTGATGGGAGAGTCCGTGCTTGCCGAGCGGGCCCTGCCTGTGCCGAGCCATGAATTTGGAGGCGCTCGGCTCCGCGCGCTGGCCGCCGACCTCTGGGATACGCTTGCCGAGCGGGGCGGCATTGGACTTGCTGCGCCTCAGATCGGCGTTCCCTGGCGCTTTATCTGCTTTGGGCTTCCGAGAACGGTTCGCCGTCCGGCTACCTTTTTGGAGGTGCCGCAGACGGCGCTCGTCAATCCGACGATCGAAGTGCTTGACGCCAAGGAAGAGGAAGACTGGGAGGGGTGTCTGTCGCTGCCGGGACTTCGGGGGCGCGTGCCCCGTCCGAAGAAGATTCGCTACAAGGGCTGGGATGTAGACGGACATCCCGTTGAGCGGACGGCTGAAGGCTGGCACGCCCGGGTGGTCCTTCACGAATTCGACCACCTTGACGGCATTCTCTATCCGGCTCGCATTCGGGATTGGAAGCACTTCGGCTTCATTTCAGCGCTTTTCCCGCAGGAACGCGGCTGAGGCGCCGAGCCTAAAAAGAAGCGCCGCTTGAAAGCGGCGCTTGGCGGCTACTGAAGCAAATCGATCTGCTCGTGCAGCTGGCTTGAAAGAAGGGACTTGGCGCGGACTTCGTCGCCGCGCTTGATGGCAGTCAGCAGCTCGCGCTCCTTGCGGGCGGTATCGAGGAAGAAGTCCGGATCATTCTGCGGGAGCTGATCGGTCGTCTTTTCGAAGTACGTGACGAGCGCTCCGGAGAAGACCTGCAGCACGCGGTTCCCGCAGGCTTCAAGCAGAAGCAGATGGAATTCACGGTCCCAGCGGTCCGCTTCCTTCGTATCGGCGGCATTGGCCTCAATGCGGTTGATGGCATCTTCAAGCCGGCCGAGCAGCGCAGGCGTCATGCGGCGGATGGCAAGCGGAATGATGTCCACTTCAATCAGCAGGCGCGCTTCAATGAACTCGCGAATGTCAAAGTTCGCAATGTCCATCTGGACTTGAATCTGACTGGATAGGTTTTTCGGACCCAGTGCATTCACCGTCATGCCGCGCTTGGGGGCGCGGTCGACGATGCCCATCTGAGAGAGCACAGAAAGCGCCTTGCGAACTTTGTAGCGCGTTACGTTGAAGCGCTGCGCAAGCTCCGTTTCCGTATCGATGCGGCCGCCGGCTTTGGCCTGGCGGAGGATGTGCTGGTGGATCTCCCGAAAGAGGGCATCCTCATCCACGGGAGCGCTGGCGTAGTAGTTCTGGTTTTCCAATGTGCCGATCCTGAAACGAGGGTTGGGCTGAGAGCGCTCGTCGGCGGAAGCCGCCGAGCAGCTGAGAGAGGATTGCGCTTGAAGCGGCGAGGCGTCATTGACGCGCAAGCGCAACGCTTCGGCTCTGCTGCGGCCGTCCGCGCGAGCGTCAAAATCGCCTCAATCCGGCAGTCTATGGCGAGAGCTTAACCAAAAATTATACCTAATCAAGCCTGATGGCGCAGAACGGAAGAGCTGTTTTGCCTTGCTTTCGCCGCGCTCGCTGAGCCTGACTCTTCATCGGTTTGAACCGCCGGCGCCGCGTGCAGCGAGGTCGAGAATGGCTGCAACGTCCGCAGGCGCTTTGACGCCTAGCTTGCGAAGCGCGCCTGCTCGATGCACTTCCACGGTGCGCACGGCAATGGCTAGTCGCTCAGCGATGTCGCTGTTGGTGAGCCCCTGAGCGACAAGCCGCGCTACCTCCATTTCTCGATCGGTAAGCGAAGAAGCCTTTTCGCGCGCGGCCTCAGCGTCAAGAAGACCGAGGGAGGCGGCTGTGCTTTCAAAGCAGGCGAGGGCTATCGAAGCAAGAAGGCGCTCGTTGTTGACGGGCTTCTGGACGAAGTCGAAAGCGCCGCCGCGCAGAACGGTCACTGCCATGTCGATGTCGCCGTGGCCCGTGAGGAAGATGACGGGCGTGCGGATGCGGCGTTCATTCATGGCCTCCTGCAGTTCGATGCCTGTCATTTTCGGCATGCGCACGTCAATGACAGCGCAGCCGGGCTGCGACGGTGCGTCGCCGCGCAGGTAGTCAAGCGCATTGGCGTAGTCGGCTACCTGCCAGCCTTCCATTTCGAGAACGAGCCGCAGCGCTTCCCGAAGCGAATCGTCGTCGTCGACGATTCGCACAAGCGATTTTTCTTGGGCGAGCGCTCGCTCTTGAGCGGTGAGCTCGCGCATGCGAGGCTGAATCATGAAGATGTCTCCTGCTTTGAAGAGGCGCCGGTTGGCGACGGAGCATCAGCCATTTGGCTGCCGGCGGATGCCGATTCAGACGCGGCGGCTGCTCTGGCGAGCGGGATGGAAGCTACGGCCGCAAGCCCGGATTCCGGCATGCGGATGTAGTTGATGCGCCCGCCGAGCTTTTCAAGAATGTTGCGCACAATGAGAAGGCCGAGTCCCGGGCCGTGGTGCTTGGTGCTTTCGCCGCGGCCGGCGGCAAGCGCTTCGTAAGCTTCGTCCGAGATGGGAAAGCCGTTGTCCATGACGCAGAGGAGCGCATGCGCGCCTTCGGTCGTGACGGATACGATCACGCGGCCGCTCGGCTGTCCGTCGAGGGCCTGAAGCGCATTCTTGATGAGATTCACGGCAACAATTTCAATCTCGAGCGGATCCGCTTCGATCTCAGCGCGCTCCATGGGGCCGAAGACGACGGATGCTTTGTAGCGGCCGGCGCTTTTGAGATCGGCGACAGCGCGCTCGACGGCATCGCCGAGTGCAAAGCGTTCAGTTTTCGTGGCTTCCGAGCGCGCATAGGTGCGCACGCGCGTCACGATGTTATTTGCGCGCTCTGTCTGCTGATCGAGCTTGGCGAGGATCGTGCGGGCTTTCTCGGCAGGAACCGCGCCGGCGGAAGCCAGCTTTTTCAGCGCGTAGCTGTAGAGCGAAATGGCTCCCAGGGGCTGGCGCATCTCATGGGCGAAGATGGTCGAAAGCTGCCCGACGATGCCGATGCGGCTGATGTTTTCCAAACGCGTTTCCGCCTGCTTGGCCTCCTGCTCGAGCGCTTTCTGCTTGGCCAGCGCTGCCGTCAAGTCGGCCGTACGCTTGCGAACAAGCTGAGTGACGCGCACTGCATGCAGGAAAAGGCCGATGATGAGGACGCAAGCGAGCATCACAAAAGGACCGTATTCGTCGAGAATGCGCTGCACGGTCCAATGCTGCAGATATTCGTAAGGACCTATCTTCAGAGCTTTGAAAAGCTCGCTCACGCTGGAATAGTCGGTAGCAACGCCCCAGGCAAGCCGATTGTCGCCGAGCGGCTTCATTTGAAGGAGCGATCTCGTGACCCATCTCGATAGAGTCGGGTCCGTCGTCTTCGTCGTAGCGACTGTCCAGGCGGGGTAGAGCGACGTCGAGCGCATGCAGCGTTCCGGATGCTCGGGAGAGTCCATGCGGTTGACAACGCGGAAGACGCCTTTGTCTTCAGGATGCTTCGCAAGCCATTCTTCCAGAAAGCAAAGCCGGAAGATGCCGACGTCAGCTTCGCCGCTTTTGAGCATCGGCAGCGCCGCATTCATGCCGGCGTCGCCGCCCAGATAGTGAATGCTCTTGAAGAGGCCGTCAGGCGAAATATTGTGGCGGATGAATTCGCCGAGCGGAACCTGCAGACCCGTAAAGGCGGTGGGCGTGCTCGTGACGAGGTCGCTGCCCTTCAAGTCTGCAAGCCGGAGCAGATCTCGGCGCCTGTCAAGCACGATGATGGCGCTGCCGTCGCTGTGATTGGGGTTGGGGTAGTCGGCGGAAACGGCTGTGGCCAGGTCGCGCGCGCCGTAGGGCGTCATGCGCACATAAAAGCCCGATGAGCTCATGAAGATGTCGATCGCCCCCTGCTGGATGGCATAGGCGAGCTGAGGCAGGGTGTAGTGCTTGACCTCGACGAAGTCGCTGCCGAAATCCTTGCGCAGCGTTTCGACGGTTGCTTCCAGAATTTCTTCGTTAGGCGCAGGCCGCACGAAGGCGACAATGCCGACGCGAAGCTTCTTGGGGCTTCCCGGCTTGTTCGCCGCCCAGTCGACAAAGCGCGATGCGGACGAGACAGCCGACACGGTTCCGGGAGCCGCTGCAGGCGGTGAGGCTGTGCTGTCGGCGCGCGCGGCGCAGGAAAGCTGCACCGCAAGGAGGAGCGGCATCAGGCGCGAGAGCAGACGAAGTCGGTGAAAGAAGGCGGACAAGGCAAAAGAATTGGAAGATCAAGAGGATGCGATGTCACTGGCGAAAGTGCAAAGGCGCCTTCCGGCCAGAGCGGCGACAAGCTTCATTTTCGGCGGCCTGCAGGCGGTCCGATGAAGAAGATGGCTTCGAATTGATTTTTCAAAAGGCTACTTAGTGGTGCTTCAGGCCAAGAATTCGCCCTGTCAGCCAATGGCGGACCGAAGAGGAAAGCGCAAGCGCTTCCGCTGCAGGCCGCCAGCTGAACACAGGAGATCTTGGCTCGCGCAGCAGTCGGCTTAGATGCCTCAGCTTGACAGAAGGCCGGCCGCAGCGGAGCTCACCAACAAGAGAGAAGAAATCCATGTCCAAGCTTAACCCCGTCCTTGGCCGCCGTTCCGTTCTGAAGGCCATGGGCACTGCCGCTGCTGCGGCTTCCGTTCCGTCGATTCCGAGCTTCGCTTCGGCGGCTGAAGCTGCTGCTTCCTCCGACACGTCGAAGATTCGCAACTTCGACATGATCGAAGCGTTCTACAAGAACTATCCGAAGCGTCTTGCTGAAGTGCGCGCCAAGCTCGGCCGTCCGCTGACCTATACGGAAAAGGTGCTCTTCACGCACCTCTATGACGCGAAGAGCCTGCGCGACTTCAAGCGCGGCGATGATTACATCGAGCTGCGTCCGGATCGCGCCGGCACGCACGACATCGGCGGCCCGATGGCGATCATTCAGTTCCTCTCCTCGGGCAAGGAGCGCATCGCTCTGCCGGCCGCTCTCGTGTGCGACCACCTCGTGCAGGCCAATGCAGGCGCCATTCCCGACCTTAAGATCGCTGACAAGTCCAACCTCGAAACCTACAGCTTCCTGCATGACGTTTCGAAGCGCTACGGCTTTGACTTCTGGCCGGCCGGCGCTGGCATCTGCCATCAGGTGTTCCTCGAGAACTACGACTTCCCGGGCGGCATGATGCTCGTCACCGACTCCCACACGCCGACGGCCTGCGGCCTCGGCATGCTCGCTGTCGGCGTCGGCGGCGCTGACCTCGTCGATGCCCTGATGGGCATGGAATGGGAGCTCAAGATGCCGAAGCTCATCGGCGTCAAGCTCACGGGCCAGCTCAAGGGCTGGGCCTCCCCGAAGGACGTCATCCTCAAGCTCGCCGGCATTCTCACGACGAAGGGCGGCACGAACTGCGTTATTGAATACTTCGGCGAAGGCACGGCTTCGATGTCTGCCACCGGCAAGGCCACGATCGGCAATATGGGCGCTGAAGTCGGTGCGACCTCCTCGCTCTTCCCGTTCGACGACTCCATGGTCCGCTACCTCAAGGCGACGGGCCGCGCTGCTGTGGCTGACCTCGCTCAGTCCGTGGCCAAGGATCTTCAGGCTGACCCGGAAGTGGTCGCCAATCCGTCCAAGTACTTCGACCGCGTCATCGAAATCGACCTCTCGACGCTCGAGCCGCACATCAACGGTCCGTTCTCCCCGGATGCTGCGATGCCGATTTCGACGGTTGCCAAGACCGTGAAGGAAAAGGGCTGCCCGCAGAAGCTCGACGTCGCGCTCATCGGCTCCTGCACGAATTCGTCCTACGAAGACATCACGCGTGCGGCTTCTGTCGCTAAGGAACTCCTCGACAAGAACGTCGAAGTGAAGACCCCGATCATCGTGGTGCCGGGCTCCGTGCGCATTTACCAGACGCTCGACCGCGACGGCGTTCTCGATGTGTTCCGCCGCCTCAACGCGACGGTGATGGCAACGGCCTGCGGCCCCTGCATCGGCCAGTGGAAGCGCACGATCGGCGACTTCTCGAAGCCCAACTCCATCATCGAGTCCTTCAACCGCAACTTCGCCGGCCGCAATGACGGCTCCACGAAGACGAACGCCTTCCTCGCCAGCCCTGAAATTGTGATGGCGATGGCTGCTGCGGGCGACCTCATGTTCAATCCGCTCGCCGAGCCGCTTCGCTCCAAGACGGGCATCAATGTGAAGCTCTCCGAGCCGAAGGGCGAAGAGCTCCCGAAGGCCGGCTTCGTCGCCGCCATGTCCGGCTGCGAAATCCCGACCTTTGAAAAGATCGAGATCAAGGTGAGCCCGAACGCCGAGCGCATCCGCCTGCTCGATCCGTTCCCCGCTTGGAACGGCAAGGACTTCGTTGCGCTGCCCCTCCTCATCAAGGCCAAGGGCAAGTGCACGACGGACCACATCAGCCCGGGCGGCAAGTGGCTCCCGTATCGCGGCAACATCGACCGCATCTCGGACAACCTTCTCGAGCGCGCCGTGAATGCCTTCAACGGCAAGGCTGGCGCGGTCTGGAACGTCGAGACGAAGTCCTACGACACGCCGGCTAAGGTGGCTCGCTACTACAAGAACCACAATGTGGCCTCCGTCATCGTCGGCGACGACAACTACGGCGAAGGCTCGAGCCGCGAGCATGCCGCTATGGAGCCGCGCTATCTCGGCGTCGTCGTGGTTCTCGCCAAGAGCCTGGCCCGCATTCACGAGTCCAACCTCAAGAAACAGGGCATCCTTGCTCTCACGTTCGTCAACCCGGCCGACTACGACAAGATCCGCGAGAAGGACCGCATTTCGGTTCTCGGCCTCAAGGATCTCGCTCCGGGCCGCCATGTCACGATCGAACTCACGCACGAAGACGGCTCGAAGGAGCGCTTCGAGGCGAAGCACTCCTACAACGAGAAGCAGCTTGCCTGGTTCCGCGCTGGCTCGGCCCTCAACGCCATGAAGGCCTAATGGCCTGAAGCGGGCATGATGCCGCTACGGCATAAAATCCGAGGCGGCATCGCCTGAAGAAAATTCGCCGTCTGTCCGCATGCGGGCAGACGGCGAATTTCTGCGCAAGCCTTGATCCACTGACGGACTACTTAGCGGTTTATCGCGAAGAAAATGAGTCCGTTCCCTTTCTAAGCTCCCACATGGATCCCCAAGAGCCGGTGCGGCGCGCGCTCGAGTCCGAGCGTTGCGCGGCGTCTGCTCATTTCTGGATGGAGAGAAAAAACAATGTCGAAAATTGATCTCAGCCGCCGCGGCCTCCTGAAGACGTCGTTCCTCGGCGCCGCCGGCACGGCGGTTCTCGGCGCAGCTGGCGCTGCTGAAGCTGCTGGCAAGAAGCAGCCCAAGGGCGCTGCCGGTACGTATGACGCCATCGTGCTCGGCGCTGGTCCTGGCGGCCTCGTCACGGCCATTACGGCTCATGACGCTGGTGCAAAGGTCGTCGTTTTTGAAAAGAAGGACCGCCCGGACGGCAACGCCATCTACGCGCTCGGCTCGGTCTGCGGCTGGGGCACGCGTCATCAGAAGGAGCAGGGCATTGAAGACAATGCCGATGACTTCTACAAGATGATGATGGACATCTCGAAGGGCATGGGCGACCCGGCGCTCAACCGCTGCTACACCGACAACATCACGGCCGGCATTGACTGGCTGGAAAGCAACATCGGCGTGAAGTTCGGCAAGATTCGTCCGATGCCGTATCCGCGTCTCGGCCGCACCTGCCGCGTCGTTGCCGAAAAGGGCACCACGGGCGGTTCGGCTCTCGTGCAGAAGCTCCTCGCTGCCTGCGCCAAGCGCGGCATTGAGATCAAGTACGAGCACAAGGCCGTTGAACTCCTCCACGACGACAAGTTTGCTGTGACGGGCGTTCGCGTTCTGACGCGCGACGGCACGAAGGACTACTACAGCCGCGGCGGCGTGGCTGTTGCGACGGGCGGCTTCTCTGCCAACCCCGAAATGGTCGACCGCTACATCGGCGGCTGGGCCACGCGCATGGTGCTTCGCGGCTCTCGTTCGACGACGGGCGAAAACATCTCCCTGATGCTCCCGCTCTTCACGAAGTTCGTGAACATGGACCAGTTCCACTCCGGCCCGATCATCGCCGAAACCCATGTGAACCCGGCTGACGTGCTCAACTCCGGCTACGGCATCCAGGTCAACACCGACGGCAAGCGCTTCATGGACGAGAACAACACCTACGTCATCAAGGCGCGCACGACTGCTCAGCAGACGCTCAACAACATGGCTTGGGTCATCGTTGACAGCGACTGCTCGGTTCTCGACAAGGTGATTCCGAAGTTCGACGCTCTCAACAGCCCGTACGGCAAGGCCAATACGATCGAAGAGCTCTGCAAGCAGGTGAATCTGCCGGCCGACCGCGTCGTTGCCGCCGTCAAGGCCTACAACGAAGCGCTCGAGAAGGGCACGCTTGCTCAGATGAATCCGCCCTGCACCTACAAGAAGCCGCATCCGATCGCCAAGGCGCCGTTCTACGCTGTTCCGTTCCAGGGCGGCATGACCGCTACGTTCGGCGGCCCGCTCATCAACACGAAGGCGGAAGTGCAGAACCTCGACCGCAAGAGCATTCCGGGCCTTTACGCCGTCGGCAATGCTGCGGGCGGCATCTTCTATCACAACTATGCGGGCGGCGCGCAGCTCGGCGCAGCCACGGTGTTCGGCCGCATCGCCGGCGCTGAAATGGCCAAGCACGCCAAGCAGCACTGAGACCCTTTTGGAGATCTGAACAAATGAAGAACAGCATCATTGCCGCTCTGGCGCTCGCGTTCGGCATCGCTGCGGGGATGTCCTCCGCTCAGGCCGCCGATCAGAAGTTCCTTGCGGACCGTCATATCGCTGCTGGCATGCAGTGCACCACCTGCCATAAGGACGCCCCGAAGCCCGGCGCTTATGTTTCGAAGGATCAGTGCCAGACCTGCCACAAGTATGCGGATCTCGCCAAGGCGACCTCGAAGCTCAATCCGAATCCGCACTTCAATCACCTGGGCAACGTCAACTGCATGGACTGCCATAAGGGCCATCAGCAGCCGCAGCTCATGTGCAACGACTGCCACAAGTTCAACCTGAAGGTCAAGTAATCTTCAAGGCGAACATCCGCTCGTACGAGCGGTCTTGAATTGAGCGCAGAGAGGCCGGCTTCCTTTCGGGGAAGACCGGCCTTTCTGCATGACAAAGCAAAGCGCCGCAGAGCAGAGAGCTCTGCGGCGCTTGTTTCCTCCGGCGGGCAGCGCGTCATGCGCGCTGTCCGCTGTGGGCAGCCGGTGCGTCAGAGTGATGCGTGCAGAATCTCGAGGATTCCCGCCTTGTCGATCGGACGGAAGGCGCCGGAAAGCGGATGCCAGAACTTGATGACGTGGTCGGCCATTTCTTCAAAGTGGCTGTCGTCGATCTTGAGTTCCGAGAGACGCGACGGCAGGCCGATCTTCTTGAAGAATTCGGCTGTGAGCTCGATGGCTTTCTCGGCATTTTCGCGCACGCCGGCGGCCGGGCTGAGGCCCCAGACGTTGACGCCGTACTGCGCGAACTTCGGCGCCGTTTCGTCATTGAGCGTGTAGCGCATCCAATGGGGCGTCAGAATGGCGAGGCCTGCGCCGTGCGTGATGTCGTAGAAAGCGGAGACTTCATGCTCGATGCCGTGGCAGGGCCAGGGGCTCGGCGCGTTGCCGATGGCGTAGAGTCCGCAGCAGCCGAACGAGCTCGCGAGCATGAGTTCAGAGCGCGCATCAACGTCGTTCGGGTTTTCAATCACCTTGGGCGCGTTCTTGATGACGGTGCGAAGCGCCGCTTCGCAGAAGCCGTCGCTGATGCCGTTCGAGTCCTTGACGAAGTACTGCTCGAAGACGTGAGACATGATGTCTGCGGCGCCTGCGGCCGTATGCCAAGCGGGAACGGAGCAGCTCACTGCCGGGTCGCAGAAAGAGGCGACCGGGAAGAGCGTCGTGGCGGCGAGGTAGAGCTTTTCCTGCGTGGCGGCATTCGTGATGACGCCGGAATTGTCATATTCGCTGCCGGTGGCGGCGAGCGTCAGCACGGCAAAGATCGGAAGCGCCCGGCCGATCTTCGAGTGATCGAGCACGAGATCCCACGGGTCGCCTTCGTAGTAGCAGCCTGCTGCAATCGCCTTCGACGCATCAAGAACGCTGCCGCCGCCGATCGCGACGATGAAGTCGATCTTTTCTTTGCGGCAAAGCTCGATGGCGCGGCGGACGGATTCAATGCGGGGGTTGGGCTCGATGCCGGGAAAGTCGACGGCTTCCACATCGGGAAGCGCAGCCTTGACGCGGGCGAGCAGGCCGCTTCTCACCACGCTGCCGCCGCCGTAGACAAAGAGCGCCTTTTTGCCGTAGCCGGCAGTGACGGATGCCATCTTGCTCAAGCAGTCTGAGCCGTAGATCAGGCGAGTGGGAAGATGAAGCTCAAAAGAGTGCATGTGTGCCTCGATGAGAAAAAAATCCATGCGCTCGCAGCACAAGGGCGGGAGCGCATTCAAACGCTGGGAAGTCTATCGGCCTGAAGGGCTTTCGTTAGATATCTTTGTAGCTTCTTCTTGCTCGATTAAGGCGAAGTTCGTACGGCTCAGCCCTCTGACTCGCTCTCCATTTCTTCTTGAGCAGCCGCTTCATTTTTTGCGGCCTGCGCCTGCAGCTCAAAGATGAGCGAGAGCGCATCCCTTGCGGAGAGGCTTTCAGCATCGATTTCGGCGACGCGCTTCTGGAAGGCGCAGGCGTCGAGGCAGCGCTGCGGCAGCTCGGCCTTGTGCGAGGCGTCTGCTGACGCCGCGTCTGCAGGCGCTTCCTGCACGCTTCTGAAGATGCCGCTTGAGTCGAAAAGTTCGGGCTGAATGGCGCTTCGCGCAGCATCGCGCTCTTCGAGCTTCGTCATCAGCGCCTTGGCGCGGCGGACGACGGGTGCGGGAATGCCGGCAAGCTGAGCGACGGCAATGCCGTAGCTGCGGCTTGCGGGTCCTTCGGCGATTTGATGGAGGAAGACGACGCTGCGCTTGCCCTGAGCCGCCGAAACATGAACGTTGGCGACTTCGCGAAGCTCGGAGGCCAGACTCGTCAGTTCGAAATAGTGCGTCGCGAAAAGCGTGAGGCAGCGCACTTGCTGCACGAGCTCCTGCGCAATCGAGGCCGCAAGCGAAAGGCCGTCGTAGGTCGATGTGCCGCGTCCGATTTCGTCCATGAGGACAAGGCTTCGATCGGTGGCCTGCGAGAGGATCCCGGCGGCTTCCGTCATTTCGACCATGAAGGTCGAGCGGCCGCGCGCAAGATCGTCTGAGGCGCCGATGCGGGTGTGAATCCGGTCGACGGGGCCGATGGAGGCGGCTTCAGCCGGCACAAAGCTGCCCGCCCAGGCGAGCAGCACAATGAGGGCGACGCTTCGCATGTAGGTCGATTTGCCGCCCATGTTGGGACCCGTGATGATGAGCATGCGGCGGCCGTCTTCAAGACGGCAGTCGTTGGGCACGTAGACTTCGAGCGTTGTTTCGACGACGGGATGCCGGCCGCCTTTGATCGCGATGCCGGGCCGGTCGGCGAGCGCAGGCCGCACCCAGCCGCGCTCGCGCGCATGAGCGGCGAGCGCAGCGAGCACGTCCAATGAGGCGAGCGCATGGGCGGCGGCCATCAGCTGCGGCACGAAAGGCGTCAGAGACTTGACGAGCGCCTCATAGAGTTCGCGCTCGAGGGCCGCTGCGCGCTCTTTGGCCGAGAGCGCTCGGTCTTCAAAGGCCTTGAGCTCCGGCGTGATGAAGCGCTCGGCATTCTTGAGCGTCTGCCGGCGGTGGTAGCGCGGCGGCACCTGATCAGCCAGCGAGCGGGAGACTTCAATGTAGAAGCCGCTCACTTTGTTGTATTGCACGCGCAGCGACGAGATGCCCGTCTCCGCGCGCTCGCGCTGCTCCATTTCCAGGAGGCACTGGCCGGTGTTGTCGCGCAGCTCGCGAAGGCTCTTGAGCTCTTCGCTTGCGCTGCTGCTCATCACGTCGCCGTCGCGCAGGAACGTGGCCGGCTCTTCAAGGAGCGATCGGCGAAGCGTCTCTTCAATGTCGTTCGGAAGACCTAGTGCGGCGCCGATCTGCGAGAAGAGCGCTTCAGGACGCGATGCCAGGCATTGGGCAAGGGGCTGAACTTCAGGCAGCGCATCGCGCAGCGCTGCCAGTTCGCGCGGCCGCACGGAGCCGAGCGCAATGCGGCTGGTGATGCGCTCAATATCGGGCATGGCTTCGAGCGAGGCGAGGATGCTCGACAGCAGCTCCCCGTCTTCAAGGCAGGAGGCAATGGCCTCATGACGCGCTGATGCGGCCTTGCGGTCGCGCAGCGGCTGCGACAGCCAGCGGCGGAGCTCGCGGCTGCCCATGGAGGTTTTGCAGCCGTCGAGCACAGAAAAGAGCGTCGGGCCGTCGTCGCCGCGCGCGGTCGACGCGATTTCCAGATTGCGGCGGCTGGCCGGATCGATCACGATGAATTCGCTCTCGCTCACCAGCTTGAGCGGGAGGATGAAAGGCACCATGTCGACCTGCGTTTCGGTCGTGTAGTCGAGCAGCGCATTGGCGGCGGCCAGAATTTCAGCCTTCTTGGAGACGCCCCAGGCGTCGAGATTGCTGAGTCCGAAGGTGCGGCAGAGCTGCTCGGCGCCGCGTTCGGCGTCAAAGCGCCAGTCAGGAAGCGGCGTCACGGTGAGATCAGGATGCGATTCCCGGAGCGCAGAGCGAAGCGCGTCGTCGGCGAGAACCTCCGAGGGCGAAATGCGCGCAAGCGCGCTTTCAAACTGCTCCTCTTCGACTTCTTCGCAGCGAAAGTCGCCGCTGCTCATGGTCAGCCAGACGAAGCCCCAAACGCCGCCCTTCTTGGCCATGGGCTTCTGCAGCGAGAGCAGCACGGCATCGTTCTTTTCCGGCAGGAGCGCCGTTTCAGTCAGCGTGCCGGGCGTAATGATGCGGCTTACCCGGCGCTCCATCGCGGCGCCGCTCTTGCCGGGCGTTCCGACCTGCTCGACGATCACGATGCTTTCGCCCATGCGCACGAGGCGCGCGATGTACTGATCGAGCGACACCATCGGAATGCCCGCCATCGGAATGGGCGTGCCGTCAAGGAGCTTGCCGCGCTTCGTCAGCGTGATGCCGATCAGACGGTTGGCCTTGACGGCATCATCAAAGAACGTTTCGTAGAAGTCGCCCATGCGGTAGAGCACAAGCGTATTCGGGTAGCGGTTCTTGATGTCGACGAACTGCTTCATCGCCGGCGTGAGCTGGTCGATGAAGGCGGCATCGTTGAGGCTGATCGGCTTGGCGGCAGGAGCGCTTTCAGTCATGGCAGCGGAGCTTCTCATCAAAGAAAACGGGAATGGCGGGGAGGGGCGCAGAAGAGGCGGCGAAGAGAGCCTTCTTGCCGCACGCTGGCGCAGAAAAGTGAGAAAAGTCCGCCGAGACATCCCGGCGGACTTTGAGGATGGGTGTGACGGCGGACGTGCGCAGGCAGCAGGCGCCGTCGAGCTGAGCGCGCTTACTTCGACTCAGGCTTGGCTTCCTTGGCCGCCGGCTTCTTGGCCGTCAGCGTGCGGCGCTTGCGGCTGTCATCGGCCAGCGTCTTTTCAGTCTTGGCCACTTCAGCCTTGAGCGTCTCTTCGCCTTCGGACTGCGTCGCGCCGAGCGAGCCGACGAGCGGCAGAAGCTTGCCGAAAATCTTGGGGGTGCCGCAGCAGATGCTGCCTTCCTCAAACCAGGATTCGCCGCCCTTGAGGTCCGTCACGAGGCCGCCCGCTTCCAGAACGAGCAGAATGCCGGCGCACATGTCCCAAGGCTTGAGGTTGTGCTCCCAGAAGCCGTCGTAGCGGCCGCAGGCCACCCATGCGAGATCCAGAGCCGCAGAGCCCGGACGGCGCAGGCCGGCTGCGCGTTCAGCGACGCGGCGGAAGGATTCGAGGTAGCTGCCGAAGTCGTCGCCGCGGCGGAAGGGGAAGCCCGTGCCGATGAGGGCGCGGCGGAGCTCGCTCGTATCCGAGACGCGGATGCGGCGGTTGTCAAGGAAGGCGCCGCCGCCCTTCATGGCCGTGAAGAGCTCATTCTTGGCGACGTCATACACGACGCCGGCGATGATCTCGCCCTTGTAGGTGAGGCCGATCGACACGGCATACTGCGGCAGGCCGTGCATGAAGTTCGTCGTGCCGTCGAGCGGATCGATGATCCAGAGGTAGTCGCTCGGCTTCTTGCCCGGCTCATGGCGGCCGGATTCTTCGGCCAGAATTGCATGGTCGGGATAAGCGCGGTGAAGCTCTTCAATGATCGCCGCTTCGGCCGCCGTGTCTGCGGAGGTGACGAAGTCGTTGGCGGACTTGTCTTCAATGCGAAGAAGATCCCGATCGTTGGAGGCACGGGAAATTTCACGGGCGGCGCGCCGCGCTGCCTTGACAGCGGTGGCGACGAAAGCTTGGAGAGACGGCGAGGGCATTTGAAAAGCTTGGCTCAGTCAAAAAGTATGTGAATTCGAAAAGAACAGCCTAGGGCGGGCATGGCCCTCTCGAAGGCGTTCGCGATTCTAACAAATCGACGGGCACTGAAGCGCAATGCTGCGCCCGCAGGACCGCAGCGCCGCTAAAATCGCAGGCCTTGCCTCATTTGAACGGAGCTTTTTGACGCCATGGACGTTTCGCCGCTTTCTCAGCGCGTGCGCTTTATTCTCTGCGAGCCTTCTCATCCGGGAAACATCGGATCGGCAGCTCGAGCCATCAAGACGATGGGCTTTCGCGACCTGCGCGTCGTGAAGCCTCGCATCGCCGAGTACAAGACGGATCCGGAGGCGATTGCCTACGCCACGAGTTCGATCGACGTGCTTGAAGCTTCGCGAGCCCACGAAACGCTGGCCGAGGCGCTTGAGGGCGTCACCTTCGCCTGGGCGCTGACGGGCTATGACCGCGAGTACGGTCCGCCGATGTCGCTGATGCGCGAAGCGGCTCAGAAGTCGGAATCCTGGCTCGAGCAGATGCAGGGAGGCGTCGCCTTCGTTTTCGGCACGGAGCGCAGCGGCCTGCTCAACGAAGAGGTCATGCTCTGCCAGGGCTGCGCGGCCATTCCGGCTGATCCGCAGAGCAAGAGCCTCAACTTGTCTCAGGCGGTTCAGGTGGCGGCCTATGAAATGCAGATGGCGCTTCTCGGCGCAGCAGGCCATGAAGGCGACTACTACGACTGGCAGCTGCGCTTCGAGCATGAGGCGCCGGCGCCTGCCGTCGCCGTCGAGGGCTTCTTCCGCCACTGGGAGCAGGCCATGATTGCCATCGGCATTCATGATCCCAAGCATCCGAAGCTGCTGATGCCCATCTGCCGCAGGCTCTTCAGCCGCGCTGGCATGACGCAGACGGAAGTGGATCTTCTTCGCGGAATCTGTGCGGCGATCATCCGCTCGAAGGTCGACCGCAAAGGCGCCAAGAGCGGCGCGGCCGACGCTGCGTCCGAAGCGCCTCGGATTCGAAACGGCCATGCCGTGAAGATTGGCGATCCGGACAACTGGCCGATCGGGTGAGCGCCGCGGCGGCTTCCCGCTAAACTTTCTTCATAGTCAGCGTTCAGGCCGCTTGGCGCCTGGCCGATCTCTCTCTCTGTGAGCCGTTTCATCATGACCGAAGCCGCCGCATCTTTCCGCCCGCTCATTGTCGTGAGCTCCCGCACGGGCAATACGCTCATCCTGGCGCATGCCATCTGCGATGCGCTTCCCGGCGCGCGCCTGGTGAAGCCCAACGAGCTGCCGCAGGATCTTTCGCCCTACAACCCGATTCTCCTCGGCTTTTGGTGCGACCGCGGCATGGCGCCGGAGGACATGCGCGCCATTGCTCCCCGCTTTGAAGGCAAGCGCATCGGCTGCTTTGCCACCATGGGCGGCAATCCGGACGACGAAGCGGCCAAGGCCTGGATGCAGAGAACGGCGCGCGAGCTTGTAGAGGCCGGCCGCGGCAATCAGCTTGTCGATACGTTTCTCTGCCGAGGGCGCATTGATGCGGAGGTGTTCGAGCGGATGACGGCAATGCTCGGCGGCACGGTGTCGCCAGAGCGCGAGGAGCGCCGCCGCGCGAGCGAAACGCATCCTGACCGACTCGATCTGGCGCGCGGCGCAGAAATCTTCCGAAGCGTTTTCGGCGCGAACTGGTAGTTCGGGCGCTGGCGTTCGTCAGGGCTCGCCCGTTGGTTGATCTGGAGTCTCCGGCTTTTCTTCTCGCTGATCTGCCGGCAGGCTGGAGCGCATGACCTCAAGCATTGCGGCTTCCTGCACGTCAAACCACGGATTGAAGGTGAGCCGGGCATGTGCGCGCCCGTCTTCCGGCGCGCCCCACGAGGTGAACCAGACCGCTTCAGGGTGCCGGCGGCACGCTTCCTCAAGCGCTGTCGCCTGTCCGGTCCGGCAGATGCGCAGCGTGCCGTGAAAGCCGTAGAGCGGATTATCAGGCCGGTAGGTGAGCGCCATATGCGAGAAGCTCGCAATGCGCCATTGCGGGAGTGCATCGGGCAGCGCAACGACGCGGTCAGAGAGCGAGCCGGCTCCAGGAATCGCCATGGCTTGCGGCGCCGGGCCGTACCAGAAAAATCGCGATGAAGGATGGGTGAACTCTCGGTCGAAGTCGACAAGAAGCTCGCTCGTCAGCACAACCGAATCATGTGCGGCCAAGAAGGCAGCTACGGGCTTGGCGTAGGGGCCCGCTTCCAGCGCATCCTGCGCTTCGGTCATAGTGCTGTAGAAGGCGGCAAGCCCCGGCGTCGGCACGTTTTCATAGCGAAAGAGCGACCGCTGTCCTTCTTTGGATTCGCCGGGATCGATGAGCCAGGTTTTGAAAGGTGCGATGAGCGGCGCAAGAAATGCAAGCTTGGTGCGGATCTTGACGGCGGGTGAGAAAAGCACGAGGCCCGCGATCCAATCGTGGCTGCGGGCATACGAAAGCGCTAGATTGCCGCCGGTTGAAAAGCCGCCGAGCCAGATGCGCGCGCGCTCGCCCCAGCGCGCTTCCAAGTCGCGCTTGAGAAGGCGGGCCTGCTCGTCAACGACCCTGCGCCAATCCGCTGCAGAGGGGCCGGTCATGTCGGCCGGCACCGTCCCGCAGCCAGGAAGGAGCACTGTGCGCACCAGCCAGCCGCCAGCAGCCAGCGCATCAGCTTGGTCCCGCCAGGTCCAGGGCGAGTCGCCGAGGCCGTGAATGAGAAGAATGCCGCCGCCGTTGGGATGCGCAGGCTTCTTCTCAAAGGGCGCATTGCCGTCGATCTCTGCTTCTGCTTCGGCGGCGTTCGAAGCGAGAAGCGGGCGGCGGCTTTCAATCCAGCGGCGGGTGTCGCCTGCATATTCTGCAAAGCTCGACTGCCCTAGCGGCTGCACAGGGGCGCCGGGCCCCGCGCAGCCGGCAAGCATGAGTCCGGCAGCCAGAAAAAGCGCAGGGACCCGCCCCCGGAGATCTCGTGCCGTCATTCAATTTCGAAGAAAACTTCTTCAGGCGCCAGGCGGGACTTCGGACGGCGCGCATTGGCGTCGTTTTCGGCGCGGTAGCCTACGCTGGCTGCCACAATGGAGCGCAGCCCCTTGGCGCGAAGTCCGAGAATTTCGTCCATCTTCGCAAAGTCGGCGCCTTCGATCGGCGTGGCGTCGATGCCCATGGCTGCGGCGGAAAGAAGCAGAAAGCCGAGCGCAATGTAGGCCTGCTTGCCTTCCCAGCAAAGCGCATCTTCAAGCGTCGGCGATTTTGACGCGGCAAAGGCGCGGCGCTTTTCGTCCTCCGCCTTGGCGAACTTTTCTTCAGCAAAGCGGCCGTCGGCGCGTTCCTTTTCGTTGATGCGGCGCATATGCGCATCGGAGAGTCCGTCCGGAATGGCGAAGACGATGACGTCGCTCGCCCCCTTGATGCGCTCCGTATTGAAGCCCGGAATGGCTTCGAGGAGCTTCTCCTTGGCGGCGGCGCTTGATGCGATGAAGAACTTCGTCGGCTGCGAATTGACGCTCGTCGGCGCTAGGCGAAGCGATTCGAGCAGATTCTTGAAGTCATCGCGGGGAATGATTCGGCCGCTGTAGTGCTTGGCGGTGCTGCGGCTTTGAAGAATTTGAAGGATGTCCATACGCAGGTTCCTCTTGGAAGATTCGCTCTGCAGCGCTGCATCGTGCGGCGCGCGAGCGCATGAAAACACGCTTGAATTTAGCACTGGGCTTCGAGAGTGACAGCGCCGCTGGCGTGCGGCAGGAAGAGGCACGGAAAAGGGG
>CAJKSP010000016.1 GCA_905202595.1 uncultured Sutterella sp. | reverse complement strand
GTGAACGGCCGCATCGTCGGCACGAACGCTGCCAAGGCGAAGGATCTTTAATAATAAGTAAGCAGGCTGAAAGCTGATCCTACGAACAGCACCGCCTGCGGCAAAAAGATCCTGAATCCCGTTGATTGATGAAATCAGCGGGATTTTTTTTTTTGCGAGCGGCCGGATTGCGCTGCCGCCCGCTTTAAAGACGCCCTATCCCTGATGCTCTATGCGAAGCGGAGCACTTCTCCGTCTTCAGGCACAAGCGCGCGGGCTGGATCGAGCTTGTAGAGCTCGATCACGTCGCGCAGATCGGCGCGATGGAGCACGCAGTGATTCACCGCATCCATGTGCACGGCCACAATCTTTGCCCAAGGCGCTTCGCGATAAGCCCGCATGAAGTCCTTCGTGCCCATGATGATCGACTCCGGATGCTCCGTCACAATCGCATTGCCGGTATTGAGAACGATCACATCGGGACGGAAGCGCCAGATCTGCTCCGTAATGAAGGGCTTCCAGATGCTGTCGCCCACGATATAGACGCTCATGGCGCCGGGACGCTTGAACACAACGCCCATCGTCGTGCCGAGCATGTCGCCGAGCGGATGGGAAGCCATGACTTCATCCGTTCCGTGCTGGCTCATCGCAGGCGTGAGCGAAACGCCCTTGAAGAAGGTGTCGGGCTCGAGGACTTCGACGCGCTTGAAGCCAGCGGCCAGGACATTCTTTTGATGTTCGGCGCTGTCGACGAAGATCGGGAGATCCTTCGGAATGACGTCGCGCGCCGCCTGATCCCAATGGTCTTCGTGCAGATGGGTCAGGATGACGGCATCGACATCCTGAAGCAGCTCCGCTGCCGGCATTGGAAGAGGCCGCATCGGATTGCGCGTGCGCGAATTGACAGAAAGCGGAAAGCCCGGCCATGCGCCCTCGTCCGCAAGCATCGGATCGACAAGAAATACGGCATCGCCAAGCTTCACTTTGACGGTCGCGCTGCGAATGAGCTGCACGGTTGTTTCCAGAGCTTGAGCGCGCTGCGCCTGAGCTGCAGATGCCGCTCCTGCGCCAAATGCCGCCGCAGCAGAGCCGGCAAGCGGCACCTGAAGGAAAGTACGTCGAGAAATCATATGTCGCCTCTGAGATGAAATGACCCGCATGCCGCAGCGAACCTGGCATTGCGCCTGAAGCAAGTGCGGATCCTGAAGATGCTCAAAATCTTAATCGGCGCGCTCAATCTGCCGTGAGAGGCATAATGAACAAATAACGATGAATTTCTGCCATGCCCAAAGAGCTCTATAAAGGCGACGCAGCCCTTGTCGTCACCCCCGGCATCAGCGCTTTCTTTTTATCCGTGCCGCGAATGGTCTTCGAGCAGATTCCGGCTCGCGGACACAAGCGGCATATCGAGCTCTGCGCGGTTCATCCCGGCCGCATTGCGCTCGAAGGCGGCCTCAGCGCAGACGTCGATGCCGGACTGGAGCTTTTGGAGCGCTCGCCAATCATCATTGTCCCTTTCTGGCCCGATCCCCTGGAGCGGCCTGACGATGCGCTTCTCTCGGAGCTCGTGCGCGCATACGAGCGCGGCGCTTTCATCATCGGACTCTGCCGCGGCGGCTTCGTCCTCGGCTACGCAGGACTCCTTGACGGCCGAGAAGCCGCAACGCACTGGGCCGACGCCGATGCATTCAAAAAATGCTTTCCGCGGGCCAGACTCAATACCAAGGCGCTTTACGTTGACGACGGCCGCATTGCAACGTCTGCCGGCATCGTCGCAGGCATCGACTGCTGTCTTCATGTGCTGCGCCGTCTTGAAGGCGCGGCAGTCGCCAACGAAACGGCCCGCCTGATGGTGGCGCCGCCCTTTCGCGAAGGCGGTCAGGCGCAGTTCATCGACTATGCGGTTCCGTCGAGCACAAAGGACGATCGGATCAACCGCGCCGTCGAACGGCTCTCCACGGAACTCAGCGCACCGCCCGCCATTTCAGCGCTTGCGGCCGAATCGTCCATGAGCGAGCGCACCTTCTTTCGCGCCTTCGAGCGATCCACCGGCATGACGCCCTATCAATGGCTGACGGCCGCAAGGCTCAAGCGCGCCCAGGAGCTGCTTGAAAAGACAACGCTGTCCATAGAAGCGGTGGCCGGACGGTGCGGGTTCGACTCTCCCGTCACGTTTCGACAGCGCTTCAAGGCGCAGTTCGGCGTGAGTCCAGCTGCGTGGCGCCGAGTCTTCCACTAACAGCTCGGACAAAAAAAAAACGGCGGCCCTGCTGAAAACAGAGCCGCCGACTTGATGGCGGGCGCCTCAGGAGCAAAGGCTACTTCGCCTTAGCGCCCTGCATCAGCTGCGCAATCTGCACGATGTCCTTCGGCAACGTCTGGCAGCAGCCGCCAATGCAGACCGCACCTGTGCGGCGCCACAGCGGAACGAAGCCGCCCCAGCTTTGAGGTGCATGGCCGGCATGAGCCGGCGCGTCGTGCCAGGTCTTCGTGGCCGGATCGTAGACGCGGCCGGCATTCGGATACACGACGAGAGGCTTCGAAGTGCCGCGGCGAAGCGCCTCAAGCGCATCCTCAACGAACTCGCGCTTCACACAATTGAGACCGATCGCTTCAACATGCGGATTGGCATCGAGAACGCGGGCCGCCTCTTCGAGCGGCGTGCCGTCCGGCAGATGGCCGCTGTCCTTGAGCGTCATCGTGACCCAGCTCGTGATGTCCTGATCCTCAATCAGCGAAAGAACCGCTTCAATTTCGTCGAGGCGCGGCTGCGTCTCAATGCCGAGAAGATCAGCGCCTGCTTCGACGAGCGCCTTCACGCGCAGCGCGTGGAATGCGCGGTACTCGTCGCGGGTGAGATGGTAGTCGCCCGTGTACTCGGCGCCGTTTGACAAATACGCGCCGTAGGGGCCGACAGCGCCTGCAATGATGAGGTTGCGGCCGTCGGTTTCAGGATAGTCCTTGAGGAAGCGCTCGCGGGCCTGCTTCGCCAGCGTCACGGAGAGCCCGATCAGCTCTTCGGCCTTGGCGCTTCCGACGCCCTTCTTCGCAAAGCCGGCTTCCGTCGCCTGATAGGACGCGGTGATCGCCGCCTGAGCGCCGGCCTTGAAATAGTCATAGTGAACCTGCTCGATGAGCGCAGGATTTTCGACAAGCACCTTGGCGCTCCAAAGCGTGTCGTTCAAATCGGCGCCGAGCGCTTCAAGCGCAGTGGACATAGCGCCGTCAATGACGAGAGAGCCGCAGCGGGCGATGACGTCCGCCATCGGATGACGAGTGGGCTGAATCATGTGAATGTTGACCTGAAAATTGAGCCAAGGCGGGATGCCGGCGGACGAAGCTGCCGGAACCCGTCAGAAGTCTGCAGGCTCTAAGCCTAGCGCGCCGAATGCTATTTGAGCCAAAGATCGTAGACAGTCTTGACGAGAAGAATCGTCATGACCGCAATAATGATTGGACGCACGACTTTCGAGCCGTTCTTCAGCACCAGTCCGGCGCCGATGTAGTGGCCGGCGATGCCGAAGAGGCCCGCTACGCCGCCGAGAAGCCAATTCGTCTCGCCCGCCGCCGCAAAGGCGATGAGCGCAGCGATCCCTGACGTGAAGTTCGCCATCTTCATCTGCCCCGCGGCATCGCGGACCTGGAGATGTCCGATCATCGAAAAGGCGATGAGCATGAACGTGCCGGCGCCGGGGCCGTAAAAGCCGTCGTAGGCGCCGCAGACGAAGGCGCAGGCGCCTAGGATTGCCGAACGCCGCCGAAAGCTCATCTCGACGGGATCAGGCTCAAGCGCCTTCTTGCGCAGAATGAAGAATGCCGCGACAGGGAGGCAGAAGACGAGGATCAGCTGAAAGACGTCTTCCGGTACGAGAAGCGCAATCTCCGCGCCGATGATGCTGCCGACAAAGGCCAGAATCACCGGAAACACGGAAAGCTTGAGGTCGATGAAGCCTGCCCGGTAGAGGCGCACGGTCGACACCGCCATGCCCATGGCGCTCGAAAGCTTGTTCGTGCCGATGGCAAGATGCGGCGGCACGCCCGCCATCAGATAAGCCGGCAGCGTAATGAGGCCGCCGCCGCCCGCGATGGAGTCGACGAGTCCGCCGAGAAAAACGAGCGGACAGACGATGAGAAGCGTAGCGAGATCGAGTTCCATGATGATGAGCCTGCGGGCTGAAGGAAAAGGCAAAAAACGAATGCTAAGCCTTTCAACGCTTGCCGCGCACCTCGTCGAGGTCGCTGTAGACCGTCACCTTGGAAATCCCGAGGCGCTCGGCCACGCGCTCGATCGCCCCCTTCACGAGGAAGACGTCCTTCGAATCCATGAAGCGGATGAGTTCAAGGCGCCGCTCGCGCGTGAGGCGGCCGGCAGGCTCTTCGGCGACGATGCGGTCGATCAGCTCGCTGGCAAGCTCCGTCATCGAGCGGCTTGCCCGAGCGCTGCCGGCATCCGAGCCCGCTGCCGCGCTTTCCTGCGGCATCCGGCTCTGCTCGGCGGCGGGCAGCAGCCCCTGCAGCCACTTGGCCGCCGCCTCCGCCTTCGACATGTCGACATTGACGCAAAGCGCGCCCACAAGCTCGCGCTGCCCGCCGCGGATCAGAAGCGATGAAGAGCGAATGAGCTTCCCGTTCTCGCGAAAGCAATAGTTGGCGATGACGCCGTCCTCATCCTCCTTGGCTTCAACCGCCTTTGCAATCAGGTGGCGGAAGCTTTCGCCGACCTGCCGGCCGGTAACCAAGCCGTTGGCCACGTAGACGACGGAATGCCGCGGCTCGGCGAAGTCGTGCAGCACCACTTCGCAGTCGTCTCCGAAAGTTTTGGCGATGAGATCCGCCACCGGAATGTAAGGAGCGAGAGCAGGACGAACCATTTTGGGGAAAGGCCTGAAAAAGAAATTGCGCCGATGGGAAAAATTGTATATAAAATTTTATACATCTGCTTCCTCCCAAAGAACTGCATCCGATGGCCGAGCCTCCGACGGTTGGCTTAACACTGTCAAAAATCGGCAAATCCTTGCAGTTTCAAGGAGATGCGAGAACTCGTTACCTCTGCGCAAGCCTGCAATGCCTGCAGACTTGCGCTCTTCTGCAAGGGTGCGCAGCGCTTTCGAGCTTTGGAGAGATAAATTTTTCTGCACTTTCCCGCAGCCTCTCCCTCGAAGGTCCGCATCCCGCCAGCAGCCAGGAGAAAACACTGTCATGGACCAGCTCTTCTACGGCTATTGGGAAGGCGTTGCCTACGACCGTCGGCGAAGCCTTCTGCCGTCTCCGGTGCCGGAGAATGCCGAGCTCGACTCTCTACTTGCCTTCAACCCCGGCAACGCCGTTGCAGGCTTCATCGGACCGCAGGGCTTTCTTGTGTTTGATCCGCGCACGACGCTCGCGGAAATGCTTCGCGCCTACTATGAGAAAGCGGCGAGCCTCTCCTGCGGGCGCTGCACGCCCTGCCGGGCCGGCACCGTCCTCATCCGCGATGCGCTCGAAAAGGCCGCCCGAGGCGACGGCGCCTCCGTCAACTGGGAAAAGATCGAAGCCGTCGCGAAGCTCATGAGCGAAACGAGCCTCTGCGGCATCGGCCTCTCCTCGCCGGAGCCGCTTCTCGGCGCGCTCAGACACTATCCGGAGCTCATCAAGAATGCGCCGGCGATGCCGGAGACGAGCCGCGACTTTTATGCGGTGGCGACGGCACCCTGCATTGAAGCGTGCCCGGCGCATGTAAACGTGCCCCGCTACATCGACTACATCCGCGACGGCCATCCCGAACGCGCTGCAGCGGTGCTGCTCAAGCACTACCCGCTTGTAGGCTCCTGCGGCCGCGTCTGCGTGCGCCCCTGCGAAAAGGCGTGCGTGCGCAATCAGGTCGACGGCGCCGTAGCCATCAAGGACCTCAAGCGCTATGCGGCCGATCATGCCGGCGCCCCCATCAAGGAGCTTTTCGTCGATGAGGAGAAGCCGCGCCAGACGCCCGTTTCAAAGCGCGTCGCCATCGTCGGCGCCGGCCCCTCGGGGCTGAGCTGCGCCTATCACCTTCTCATGAAGGGCCATCAGGTCGACATCTTTGAAATGGAGGCGCATGCCGGCGGCATGGCGCGGCTCGGCATTCCGGCCTACCGCCTGCCGAACGATCTGCTTGAAACGGAAACCGAAACGGTCGAGCGCCTCGGCGCTCGCTGCTTCTACGGCAAGAAGCTCGGCCGCGACTTTTCGATCGACGATCTCTTCAGCCAAGGCTACAAAGCAGTCTTCCTCGGCGTGGGCTGCTGCCTCGGGCAGTACCTCGGCCTAGAAGGCGAAGCGGATCAGCCGATTCCCGAGGGCTACGTCAAGGGCCTCGACTTCCTGCTCGACATCGAGCGCCATGACGACCTTGAGCACCTGAAGAAGCTCGACGGCGGCGTGCTCGTCGTCGGCTGCGGCAACGTCGCCATGGACTGCTGCCGCTCGGCGCGCCGCCTCGTCAAGGACGGCGCAACGGATCCGATGATCACAGTCTCGTATCGGCGCACGCGCGCCTCGGCGCCGGCCGACCCCGAAGAGATTCAGGCTGCCATGGACGAAGGCATCCGCTTTGAGTTCCTGTCGGCGCCGAAGCGCATTCTGATCGAGAACGGCCGCGTCGTCGGCGTCGAGCTCGTGCGCATGGCTGAGGGCGAACCCGATGCGAGCGGCCGCCGCTCAGTGAAGCCCGTCCCCGGCAGCGAATTCGTGATTCCGTGCCGGCATGTCATCGCCGCCATCGGACAGCGCCTCGACCGCTCGATCTTCTGCGAAGCCGACAAGATCGAATTCACGCGCCGCGGCACGATCGCTGTCGACGAGGCGCTCCAGACCTCGAGGCCCGGCGTCTTCGCGGGCGGCGACGCCGCTGCCGGCCCCACGAGCCTCATCTGGGGCATGGCAGACGGCCAGCGGGCCGCCTCCTCGATCCATGAGTATCTGATGACCAACGGCACAGGCTTCATTGCACGCCGCCGCATGACGGAAATGATTGCCGCAACGAAGGCGCTCAAGGCCGTGAAGCCGCCTCGCGCCGTCGTCAAGATTGCCCGCGCAAAGCGTCCGGAGATTCCCGCCGCAGAGCGCGTAAAGAGCTGGAGCGAAGTCGAAGCGGGACTTTCGACTGACGCCGCCGAAGAAGAAGCCACGCGCTGCATGCGCTGCCTCAGAATCTTCGCCGTGTCGACGCTGCGTCCCATTCCCGGCAAAACCAGCCTTGAAGAGCTTTGACCGAGGACCGGCCATGACTGACAAGAACTGCTTGAATGCATTCATCGACGGCCGCTCCGTCGAGTTCGCCGATGGCGACACCATTTTGGAAGCGGCCCGCCGCATCGGCGCGCATGTGCCGACCTTGTGCGAATTTGCCGCGCTCGGCCACCGGCCGGGCACCTGCCGCATGTGCCTCGTGGCCGTGAAAAAGGCGGGCGAAAGCGAGGCGCATCTCACCACAGCCTGCGATACGCGGCTTGAAGCCGGCATGGCGGTCCGCACCAACGTGCGGATGGTGCGCGATGCGCGGCGCCTGCAGGCGGAGCTCCTCTTCGCCGACCACTGCGAGACCTGCTCGGGCTGCGCGCGCCACGGCAGCTGCGAGCTCCAGGCCGCAGCGGCCGATGCAGGACTCGACCTCGCCGCGCTTTCGGGAAAGCTCCTCGACCGCCCAAGCCTGGTCGATCAGACGAAGGCGCTCTGCTATGCGCCCGACAAATGCATGCGCTGCCTGCGATGCGTCGAAGCCTGCCGTGAAGTCCAGGGCGTAGGCGCCATTACGTTCGAAGGCGCCGGCGCCCATGCAGCCATCGGCTTCGACGGCCGCCCTTGGGCGGATTCCGACCGGTGCATCCAATGCGGCCAGTGCACGCTCGTCTGCCCGACCGGCGCGCTCGCCGAGCGCGATCAGACTGATGCCGCCATGGACTTCCTGGAAGATGACTCGGCGCTGACGATCTTTCAGATTGCGCCGGCCTCGCGCCTCGCGCTCGCCGAGGTCCTCGGCCTCGAGCCCGGCGCCGATCTTGAGGGCCAGATCGTTGCGGGCCTCAAGGCCGCCGGCGCCGACTTCGTCATGGACACGCGATGGTCGGCCGACGTCACCATCATGGAAGAAGGCACGGAGCTCCTCGGACGGCTGCGCCGCCAGAAAGCGGCAGGCATGCTCGATCATCCGGACACGATGTTCACGTCCTGCTGTCCGGGATGGATCAACCATGTTGAAAAGTCTGCGCCCGACATGATCCCTCACGTCTCGACGACGCGCTCTCCGCAGGCGATCTTCTCCGCGCTCGCCAAGACCTATCTCCCCCAGGAGCTCGGACTCGACGCCAAGCGCATCCGCGTGATTTCGATCATGCCCTGCACGGCGAAGAAGGACGAAGCAGACCGCCCGCTGCTGCGCCGCGAAGGCTCGGACGCTCCCGACACGGACCTCGTCCTGACGGTGCGCGAACTCGCGCGCCTCTTCAGGCGCCTCGGCATTGACGTCCGCTCGATCGAGCCGCAGCCCTTCGATTCGCCCTTCATGACGGCGGCTTCAGGCGCGGCGCAGCTCTTTGCTACAACGGGCGGCGTCATGGAGGCGGCGCTCCGAACCGTCTGCGCCCTCTCGGGCGGCGTCCAGCCGCCGAACCTCGTCTACACGCCGATCCGCGGACTCGCCAATGCCAAGGAAGCGACGGTCGAAACGGCCGAATTCGGCGCGCTTCGCGTCGCAGTCGTCTACGGCATCCGCCATGTGCAGCCCTTCCTAGAGGCTGTGCGCAGCGGCCGCTCGCCCTACCATTTCATTGAAGTGATGGCCTGTCCCGGCGGCTGCATCGGCGGCGGCGGCACAGCTCGCGGGCAGTTCCGCTCGACGCTTCCGGAACGGCAGCAGGCGGTCTACCGCATCGACCGGCGCCTCCCCATCCGGTGCTCGCATGAGAATCCGGATGTGATCCGGCTCTACGAGCGCTTTCTCGGCGAACCCGGAAGCGGCCTTGCGCATAAGCTGCTGCACTGCTCCTACGAAGACCGTCAGCAGGCGAAGCCCGCGCCGACTTTCCGCCGCATTGAAGCGGCGCTTGAAATCGTCTAGCGCTGATCGCGCTAAAGTGGCGCCCTCTGATTCAACTGAACCTTGCAACTGCTCAACGCCGCGCCGGATGAAGCCCAGCGCTCCCGGCGCGGCCCGTCTGGAGAAACATCATGAAGAAGCCCGTTCGCATCGCCGTCACCGGTCCAGCCGGCCACATCGGCTATTCCATCCTCTTTCGCATCGCTTCGGGCGGCATGCTCGGCCTTGACCAGCCCGTGGAGCTGTCGCTTCTCGAGCGCCCGAATCCGCAGAGCGCTGCGCGCCTGAAGGGCGTGATGATGGAGCTTGACGACTGCGCCTTCCCGCTCCTGAAGTCGATGAAGCGCACGGACGATCCCGCCGAAGCATTCGACGGCGCCGACTATGCGCTCCTCATCGGCGCACAGCCCCGCAGCGCCGGCATGGAGCGCAGCGACCTCCTTGAAGCCAATGCGGCGATCTTCCGCGATCAGGGCCGCGCGCTCAACGAGTCCGCTTCCCGCAGCGTCAAAGTGCTCGTCGTCGGCAATCCCTGCAACACGAACGCCTGGATCGCCATGAAGAATGCGCCCGACCTCTCGCCGAAGTGCTTCTCTGCGATGCTGCGCCTCGACCAGAACCGCGCGATGGCGCAGCTGGCCGCCAAAGTGGGCTGCGACGTCACCGACATCCGCCACATGGCCGTCTGGGGCAACCACGCGCCCTCCATGGCGCCGGACATCTGGAATGCCGAAGTGAAGGGCGGATGCGCGGCGAAGCTCGTCGACGACGCCTGGATCAGCGACTATTTCATTCCGACCGTGGGCAAGCGCGGCTCGGCCATCATTCAGGCGCGCGGCGCGAGCTCTGCCGCTTCGGCCGCCTCGGCTGCAATCGACCATATCCGCGATTGGGCGCTCGGCGCCGACGACTGGGTCACGATGGGCGTGCCCTCCGACGGCAGCTACGGCGTTCCCGAAGGCATCGTCTTCGGCTTCCCGTGCCTTGCAACGGGCGGCGGCGAATACTCGATCGTCCAGGGTCTTGAGCTCTCGGACATCATGAAGGCCCGCATCCAGAAGAACATCGAGAACCTTCAGGCCGAAATGGCGGCCGTCAAGGCGTACGTGCCGGATTGACGAGTGCGCAGAGCGCAGCCGCCCACCAGCCCAAGGCTGAGGTGCGGACTGCGCCAGCTTGAAATACAGGCGGGCGAACGCCGTGATGAAGGGCCTCTTTCGGCCGGCTTCCCATCGCGCTCCCCGCCGCTTTCTTATCCCTTGCCAGCGCCTTGCCGCCCTCTTCCATGTCTGAACAGCCTTGCCGCTATCTCGAAGCGCTCTTTTCTGCCGGCAGCTTCTCGCGCGCCGCTCAGTCGCTCGGCATCTCGCAGCCGTCGCTCTCGCAGTTCGTGCAGCGCCTGGAGCGCGAGCTCGGCGCGGAGCTCGTCGACCGAACGGCAAAGCCCCTGCGTCCGACTGAAGCAGGCGAAGCGTTCCTCGAAGCCGAGCGCGCCGTCCAGACGCTTCGGGAGGACTGCCGAAAGCGCATCAACGACATTGCCCGCGGCGACAAGGGCCGCGTCGTCATCGGCGCTTCCGAATACCGCGAAACGTATTTTCTCACGGAAGTGCTCCCGTTCTTTCGCGCGGCGCATCCCGACGTCGACCTCTCCCTCGAGGAAGGCACAACCCGCGAGCTCGAGGATTACGTTGCCGAAGGCCGCGCCGATCTGGCGCTCGTCGTTTCGCCGGTTGCCGCCAAAGGCCTCGCTGAAATCGACATTTATTCGGAGCGGATCCTGCTCGCGCTCGCGAAGGACGATCCGCTCGCCATTGAGGCCGCCGCCGCAGCGCCCGGCGAAGAATTTCCGCCGCTCGACTTCTCGCGGCTTCACGACCGCCCCTTCATCGTGATGAAGAAGGGCCAGCAGTTCAACACGCTCTTCAGAGAGCTCTGCGAAGCGACGAAGACGAAGCCGCGCGTGCTTCTCGGCAGCGAATCCCTCGGCGCCGCCCTGGCGCTCGTGGGCGCAGGCCTCGGCGCCGCGCTCTCTACCGAGACGCTTGCTCGCCGATCGCCCTCCGCCGAAGCGGTGCGGTTCTTTTCGATCCGTCCCGACGTGCCGCCCCGCGTCATCGTCGCGGCCTACCATGAAAACCGCTACCTCTCCAAAGCGGCGCGTCTCCTCGTAAAGACCATGCAGCGCGTCGCCCGCGAAAAATTCCTGCGGGGCTGAGCCTCGTCGGCCCATTAAAAAGGCAAAGCGCCCGTTTCGGCTCTTCGGCCGGCAGCGGGCGCTTTGTCTGTCATTCAATCGCGAAGCGGGACGCATTCAAATGCGCGTCCGCTCCGCCGTCGAATCAATCAAAGTAGTCGACGTGCTGATTGATGTCGTCGACGATCGGCTGCTTTCTTTCGTTGAAGCGCTTCTTATTTTCTTCAAAAAGATTGCCGCCATGCGTGTCGATCGACACAATGAGGGGGCCGAAGTCCTTTACGCGCATCACCCAGATCGACTCCGGCATGCCGAGCTCGGGCCACTCGTGCGCTTCGACTTCCTCGACCTTGCTCGCCGCCAGCACGGCGCAGCCGCCCGGGAAGACGCAGTGCAGCGCCTTGTAGTCGCGGCAGCCTGCAACGGTGTTCGGGCCCATGCCGCCCTTGCCGACAATAAGCTTCACGCCGGTGTCGCGAATGAATTCGCGCTCGTACTTTTCCATGCGCATGGAGGTCGTGGGACCGATGGAGACGACCTTGTAGCCGCTCTTCGACTCGCTGCCGCAGGGAACCATGATGGGACCCGCATGGAAGATGGCCTTTCCGGCCAGATCGACCGGCAGCGCGCGGCCCTGCTTCACGAGCCGCATGTGCACATCGTCGCGCGAGGTGACGAGATAGCCCGTGAGGTAGATGATGTCGCCAATGTGAATGTCCTCCAGATCTTCGGGACGAATCGGCGTAGTGAGGGTCTTCGTTTTCACAGCGTCACCCCTTTGTGAGAAAGCATTTCGTAGGACATGTCGGCGCCGATGCGGATCGCCGCGCGGCGGTGGCCCCAGCAGCCCACCGATACGCCGACGGCAAGGCACGACGGATGGCGGGCGGCCTGCTCGACATTCACGCCCATGACGGAGAGCCGGCCCGTGAGGCCGCCCGGACCGATGTTGATCTTGTTGAGGCCCTCTTCGATCATCCGTTCAAAGCCGGCGGCGCGCTCGTTGGGATTGTGCGAGCCCACAGGGCGCATGAGCGCCTTCTTTGAAAGCGTTGCCGCGACTTCAACGGAACCGGCGATGCCGACGCCGACGAGAAGCGGCGGACAGGCATTGACGCCGCGGTCGCAGATGACGTCGAAGACATATTGAACGATCGCTTCGTAGCCTTCGACCGGCATCAGCACCTTGGCCGTTCCAGGAAGCGAGCAGCCGCCGCCGGCCATATAGCCGTAGATCACAGCCTCATCGGAATTCGGCACGATTTCGATGTCAGTCCAGGGAATGCGCACGCCGGTGTTGTCGCCCGTGTTGCGCTCGTCAAAAATCTGCACGGCGTTGTGGCGCAAGGGCGCTGCCTTCGTCGCGCGGCGCACCGCCTCCTTGAGGCAGGCTTCAAGCTCGCTGCGAATCGGAAAGTCCGCGCCGAGCTTGATGAAATATTGAATGACGCCCGTATCCTGGCAGAACGGCACATTGTTCTTCGCCGCCATGTCGAGGTCGGTGAACATCGAATCGTAGATGAGCTTCGCGAGCGGCGAATCCTGCACTTCGCGCATTTCGCTCAGCCGCTTCAGGACGTCGTCAGGCAGATGCTTGCCGAAGTAGGCCGTGAAGCGCGCCATCACGTCGGTGAAGCGGCTGCACAGTTCAGTCTGGGTCATGGTGGGACTCTCCTCGGGTCTCTTGAGAGAAGCTGCCGAACCAGCCGCGCAAAACTTGATTCCGCTGCGCGATTCCGCCGTTCGGCTTAGTTCGAAAGTCTAGGATTGCCCAGCTAATAATTCCAATACTCTAAAAATTATTTGAACTATTGCTTTCCTATTATTTAAACAAGCAAGCTCTGCCCGCTGCAGATCGAGGCCCGAACCGATCGCTAAGCAGCAGGCGCCTTGCGGCGGAGCCCTTTCAAAAGGATCGCGCCGCCTGCGATGACGAGGCAGAGAAGAATCACCAGACGCTGAGCCGCGCTGATCGACCAGTGCTCAGCGGCAAAGCCGAGGAAGGGCGGCACGAAAAGAAGGCCGCTGTAGGCGAGGATGGCCACGACGGCGCTGGCGCGAACCGGATCGATCCCGGGATAGGCGCCCGCCTGACTGAAAAGTATCGGCGCCGGCAGCGCAAGCCCCACGCCCATGAGCGCATAGCAGAAAAGCGCCGGCTCCGGAGCCGGCGAGAGGAGCACGCCGGCCATCGCGGCGGCGGCGAGCGCTGAGCCGACGGCCAAGAGCGCAAAGTCGCCTGCACGCGCACGAAGCCAGTCGCCCCCGAGGCGGCAGACGGCCGTCACCGTGCAGAAGACGGCATAAACGAGCGCCGCGAGGCCTTCGGAAGCGCCCTTCTCCTCATGCAGCAGCAAGCCGCCCCACTCGGCGACGGCGCCTTCGGCCGCATAGGCGCAAGTGGAAAGAATGCCGCAGAGGATGATGAAGCCCGGGATCCGCGACTGCCGCCGACGATTTCGCGCTTCGCGCTCCGGCGCGGCATCGCCCGCGTCTGCTGCCGCAGCGGCATCATGCGGCTCGCCGGGTTCGGGCAGATTCCGCATCGCAGGACGCCGCCACGGCATGTAGAGCGCCACCATGACGAGCGCATTGGCTTCCGGTCCGAGGCCGAACGCCGCAAAGATCGAGCCCGAAACAGCGCCTGCAACGCCGCCGAAGCTGTAGGCGCCGTGCATGCTCGACATGACAGGCCTGGCCCAGCGCCGCTCGACGAGAATGCCCTCGGCATTCATCGCCACGTCGCAGATGCCCATCGAGAGGCCCATGAGCGCGCAGCATGCGCCGAGCATCCAGGGCGCTGAAGCGAAGCCCGCCGCAACGAGCGAAATGGGCATGACGATCGTGGCGAAGGCGGCAGCCCGGCGGCTGCCGAAGCGCTGCATGAGCTTGCCGCTCAAAAGGAGCGTGACAAGACTCGAGACGCCAACGCAGAGGAGAATGAGGCCCACTTCGGCGTCGCTCGCCTGCGTCTGGGCCTTGAAGGCCGGCATACGGGCGGTAAAGATGCCGTAGACAAGACCGGGACAGATGAAGAAGTAGGCGCAGGCCGCGCGGGCGCGTGCAAAAGGACTCAAAGACATAGAGCGCAGTGTAGCGGCGGCGCGCGCCAAATGGTGCCTCAGCACGCCGGCTTGGCCCGCAAAGCCGGAAATGAACGCGCCCAAGCCGGCAGCCGCCTCTCTATCCCTTCTCCGAAGGCTCGCTCATGGCCGGCGCGCCGCCTAATCGGCGGCAGCGCTGGCCCGGCAGTCGCGACGCCCTCACTTTTCCGGGGTGTACGACGCCTGATAGAAGTCGAAGTTGCCGTCCGGAAGGATGTAGAAGCCCGTCAGGCCCTTTGCTGCGCCGGAAACGTTGCGCTCGGTGACGAGCGGCACCCACGGCGCATCGTTCCAAATCTGATGCTGCACGCGGCTGTAGATCTCCTGCTTCTTCGCCTCATCCGTCGTTGAAAGCGCTTGAGCGAGCCCCTCGTCGACGATCTTGTTCGAATAGTAGGCGGTGTTGCTCGCCACAGGCGGCATGCTTTCAGTCGCAAGAAGCGGCCGAATCGCCCAGTCGAATTCGCCCGTCGAGCTCGACCAGCCCGTGTAGTAGATCTGGACCTTCGCGTCCTTTGCAGGCACGTTCATGTAGGCCGACCGCTGGCCCGCCTCGAGCGCGAGCACTGAAGCCTTGATGCCCACCTGAGCGAGCTGCTGCTGCACGAACTGAATGATCTTAAGCGCCGTGGAATGGTTGTAGTTCGACCAGATCGTCGTCTCGAAGCCGTTCGGATAGCCCGCTTCCTTCAGAAGCTCGCGGGCCTTCTTCGGATCATAGGGCCAGCGGCCGATCTTCTCGGCGAACTGCACGCCGGCCGGCGCCACGCCTTCTGCCGGATCTGCATAGCCGTTGAAGGCCACCTTCGCGAGCGCATCGCGGTTGATCGCATAGTTGATGGCCTGGCGCACCTTCGGATTGTCGAAAGGCTTCTTCATGCAGTTCATCGACAGGTAGCGCAGGATGATGGAAGGCGCAGCCACCACGTTGACCTTGCCCTCCTCACTCACCTGCTTGGCCTGCTCGAAGGGAAGCGGATAGGCGAACTGCGCTTCGCCCGTCTTCAGCATCGCGACGCGGGTGCTGTTCTCGGGCACAGGCTTCCACGTGATAGCGTCGAGCTTCGGGAGCCCCTTGCGCCAGTAGTTCGGATTCTTGACGACGCGGAGCACTTCGCTCGGGTTGTACTTGTCCATCAGATACGGCCCGGTACCGCAGGGGTGGAAGGCGATCTGCTTGCCCGGATACTTCTTAAGCGCCGAGGGGCAAATCATCACGCCGGCCGGATGCGCGAGCTGATTGAGAAAGGCCGAGAAGGGCTTCTTCAGCGTGAACTTCACCGTGTAGTCGTCCACGACCTCGGTCGACGCAATGTTCGAATAGAGCGTGTAGCGGCGAAGCTGATTCTTCGGATCGGTGACGCGGTCGAAGTTGGCCTTCACGGCGTCGGCCTTGAACTCTGTGCCGTCCTGAAACTTCACGCCATGGCGGAGCTTGACCATATAGACCAGGCCGTCGGGAGACGCTTCGGCGCTTTCAGCGAGCACCGGAATGCGCTTCATATCCTTGTCAAAGCCGAAAAGCCCTTCGTAGAACGACTTTGCGGCGGCCTGCGAAAGCGTATCGCCCGCATCGTACGGGTCCATCGTCGTGAAGGTCGAGGCGATGGCGACCGTAATTTCAGAGGCTTCAGCGGCAGGCGCGAGAGCGATCGCAAAAGAAAGCGCAGCAGCAGCGCAGGCCGCAGGCGCAAAGCGACTCTTGAACATGTTTTCTCCTTTATTCAGGCGTGCATGGACAGGAGCGAGATTTTTTGCTTGGAGCGGATCGGAGCTTGCTTCGACTTCCGAGATCGAGCAAGCCCGTCCGACGAGGGCCAAAGCCCAGGGGCATGCTTATGTATGCCGTGCGCTCTGCCGGACATGCCGCCGGCGCGCGCTTCTTCGGCTTAAGCGCCCTCTTGTCCGCCATCGCCTCCGAAAGAGCCGGCGGCGGCAGGCAAAGCGCTTTTCATCCATTGTGCGGACGCTTCTTCTTGATGCGCTTAGGCTCGATCCCTTAGACGAAAAAGCCTGCGTCAGCAATCTTGCATTCGCAAGAAGCGCACCGGCCGAAGCGGCTCATGAGGGAAAAAAAGAAAAAGCGGCCGTCCGCTCGAAGCTGCGCCTGCGGGCTTTCGCCCTCGACGCGCCGCAAGCGGCTCGACCGCTCGGAAGCACCATCGGCGCTGCACCGAAGCCGGCGCCAAGCGCCGGCCTGGTTCTGCCGATTACTTCACCTCAGCGCCGTAGAAGCTGAAGCTCGCGTCAGGCATGATGTAGAAGCCCGAAACGTTCTTCGCCGTGCCGAGAATGTTGCGCTCGGTGACGAGCGGCGCCCAAGGCGCATCGTCCCACAGCTGCTTCTGAACCTTGGTGTAGATCTCCTGCTTCTTCGCTTCGTCGGTCGTGCCGAGCGCTTCGTAGAGGCCGTCGTCCACCGCCTTGTTGGAGTAGTAGGCGGTGTTGCCGGAGCGCGGCGGGAAGGATTCCGTCGCGAGCAGCGGACGAATGGCCCAGTCGATTTCGCCCGTCGAGCTCGACCAGCCGATGTAGTAGAGGCGCACCGGCGCCTTCTTCGGATCAGCAGCGCTTTCGACGATCGTCGAGCGCTGGCCGGCTTCAAGCGCCTGAACCTTGGCCTTGATGCCCACCTGAGCGAGCTGCTGCTGCAGGAACTGAATCACCTTGACGGCGGTCGTGTGGTTGTAGGCGGACCAGAGCGTGGTCTCGAAGCCGTTCGGGTAGCCCGCTTCCTTCAGAAGCTCGCGGGCCTTCTTCGGATCATAGGGCCACGGGCCGAGCTTGACGGCGTACTCCACGCCCATCGGGGCGATGCCGGTGGCCGGGTCGGCAAAGCCGTTGAAGGCCACCTTGGCGAGCGCCTGCTTGTTGATGGCGTAGTTCACCGCCTGGCGGACCTTCGGATTGTCGAAGGGCTTCGCGAGAACGTTCATCGACATGTAGCGCTGAATGATGGACGGGGTGTCGATCACGTTCACCAGGCCCTCGGAGCGAACCTTCTCAGCCTGCTCGGTCGGCAGCGGGAAGGCGACCTGCGCTTCGCCGGTCTTGAGCATCGCGACGCGCGTGCTGTTCTCGACCACAGGCTTCCAGTTGATCGCATCAAGCTTCGGCAGGCCCTTCTGCCAGTAGTTCGGGTTCTTCACCACGCGCAGGCCTTCAGTCGGGTTGTACGACTCCATCATGAAGGGGCCCGTGCCGCAGGCGTGGAAGCCCATCTGCTTGCCCGGATACTTCTTGAGGGCCGACGGGCAGATCATCACGCCGCTCGGATGCGCGAGCTGATTGAGGAAGGCGGAGAACGGCTGCTTCAGGTGGAAGTTCACCGTGTAGTCGTCGACGACTTCCGTCGAAGCGATGTTGGCGTAGAGCGTGTAGCGCTTGAGCTGGTTCTTCGGATCCGTGACGCGGTCGAAGTTGGCCTTGACGGCGTCAGCCTTGAAGTCGGTGCCGTCCTGGAACTTGACGCCGCGGCGAAGCTTGATCGTGTAGGTGAGGCCGTCGGCCGAGGCTTCTGCGCTTTCAGCGAGCACCGGAATGCGCTTCATGTCCTTGTCGAAGCCGAAAAGGCCTTCGTAGAAGGACTTGGCCACGCCCTGAGAAAGCGTGTCGGCCGCATCGTACGGGTCCATCGTCGTAAAGGTCGAGGCGACGGCGACCGTGATCTCGGAGGCCTGGGCCGAGGCAAGAGCCCCGAAGCAGGCAAAGGCGGCAAGCGCGGCGCAGGCCGCGGGAGCAAAGCGATGATTCATGATGATTTCCTCTTGCGTGCGATCATTCGCGAGATTTGCGGGTTGAAAAAACTATCCGTGGCTTCCCTGCCCGGCCGCTTCTGAGCGGCTCTTTGCGGCGGGAAGCCGCTTGTGAGTCCCCTTCCGCCCGGCGTTCCGAAGCGCCGGGGCGGAAACAGCAGGCACGGCGCTTATTTGAGCTCCGCGCTGTAGAAATCGTAGTTGCCGTCCGGCATGACATAGAAGCCGGACAGATTCTTCGCAGCGCCGGAAACATTGCGCTCCGTCACAAGGAAGGCCCAGGGCGCATCCGCCCAGATCTGCTTCTGGACGCGGCTGTAGATTTCCTGCTTCTTCGCTTCGTCGGTTGTCGCGAGCGCTTCGGCGAGGCCCTGGTCAACCGTCGGATTCGAGTAGTAGGCCGTATTGCTCGCGTTGGGCGGGAAGGCTTCCGTTGCCAGGAGCGGCCGGATCGCCCAGTCGATTTCGCCCGTCGAGCTCGACCAGCCGATGTAGTACATCTGCACCTTGGCATCCTTGGGATCGCGGACGCCCTCGACGAGCGCATTGCGCTGGCCGGCCTCGAGGCCCTGCACCTTCACTTTGATGCCCACCTGGCGGAGCTGCTGCTGCAGGAACTGCGCGGCCTTCATGGCCGTCGAGTGGTTGTAGGCGGACCACAGCGTCGCTTCAAAGCCGTTCGGATAGCCCGCTTCCTTCAGGAGCTCGCGCGCCTTCTGCGGATCGTAGGGCCAGGGACCGAGCTTCTCGGCATACTGCACGCCCATCGGCGCGGGGCCGGTCGATTCATCGGCATAGCCGTTGAAAGCCACCTTCGCGAGCGCCTTCTTGTTGATGGCGTAGTTGACCGCCTGACGAACCTTCGGATTGTCGAAGGGCTTCTTCATGACGTTCATCGAGAGGTAGCGGTTGATGATCGAGGGCGTATTGAGCACCTGAATTCCGTCGGAAGCCTCAAGGAGCTTGGCCTGCTCCGGCGGAATGGGATTGGCAAACTGCGCCTCGCCCGTCTTCAGCATGGCGATGCGGGTGCTGTCCTCAACCACGGGCTTCCACGTGATGGCATCAAGCTTGGGAAGGCCCTTCTGCCAGTAATGGGGATTCTTCACCACCCGGAGCACATCCGCCGGGTTGTACTTGTCCATGATGAAGGCGCCGGTGCCGCAGGCATGAAAGCCCATCTGGCGGCCGGGGTACTTCGCGAGCGCCGAGGGGCAGATCATCCCGCCGCTCGGATGCGCGAGCTGATTGAGGAACGCGGAGAAGGGCTTCTTCAGCGTGAACTTCACCGTGTAGTCGTCAACGGGCTCGACCTTCGCAATGTTCGAATAGAGGGTGTAGCGCTTCAGCTGATTCTTCGGATCGAGCACGCGGTCAAAATTCGCCTTCACAGCGTCTGCCTTGAACTCCGTGCCGTCATGGAACATCACACCGCGGCGCAGATGAATCGTATAAACAAGGCCGTCGGCCGAGACGTCGGCGCTTTCCGCCAGCACCGGAATGCGCTTCATGTCCTTGTCGAAGCCGTAGAGCCCTTCGTAGAAGGACTTCGAAACGGCCTGCGAATACGTATCGGTGCAGTCCCACGGATCCATCGTCGTAAAGGCTGCGGCAATGGCCACCGTCAGTTCGGCGGCGGCGGCAGGCATCGAGGCGGCGGCAGCAGCGCTCATGAGCGCAGCAGCGGCAGCGAGGCGAAAGCCTTTCATGTTCTCTCCCCAAAAAAATCCTGAATCGGCGGCGCGCATCGCGAATGCGCACAGCGAATTTTGTGAAGCCCTGAAGGCCGCCTGCCCGCAGGCGCCTTCAGGCTGCGCCGGGGAGGCGCCTGCTCAGCGCAGTCGCTTTCAAGCAGGCGCCGCCTCAGCGGCGAAACGAGCTGGCTTACTTCAGCTCGGCGCCGTAGAAGTCCAAGTTCGAATCCGGCATCACGTAGAGGCCGGACAGATTCTTCGCAGAACCGGAGATGTTGCGCTGCGTGCCGAGGAAGATCCACGGCGCATCAGCCCAAATCTGCTTCTGAATGCGGGCATAGATTTCAGCCTTCTTCGCATCGTCGGTCGTGCCGAGCGCATCCTGCAGCCACTGGTCGACGTTCTTGTTCGAGTAGTAGGCGTCGTTCGAGTTGTTCGGCGTGAAGGATTCCGTCGCAAGAAGCGGACGAATGGCCCAGTCGATTTCGCCCGTCGAGCTCGACCAGCCGATGTAGTAGAGCTGATGCTTCGAGCCGGCAGGGCCCTTCGCGTTGTCGATCATCGCGGTGCGCTGGCCGACTTCAAGCGCCTGAACCTTGGCCTTGATGCCGACCTGAGCCAGCTGCTGCTGCAGGAACTGAATGGCCTTGATGGAGGTCGAGTCGTTGTAGCCCGACAAGAGCGTCGTTTCAAAGCCGTTCGGATAGCCCGCCTCCTTCAGCAGCTCGCAAGCCTTCTTCGGATCGTAGGGCCAGGGACCGGTCTGAACGGAATAAGCCACATCCTTCGGCGCCACGCCGTCGGCCGGGTCGCCGAAGCCGTTGAAGGCCACCTTGATGAAGGCGTTCTTGTTGACGGCGTAGTTGAGCGCTTCGCGGACCTTCAGATTGTCAAAGGGCTTCTTCGACTGGTTGATCGAGACGTAACGCAGAATGATCGACGGCGAGTCGACGACCACAAGATCGCCCTCGGACTTGAGCTGCGCGGCCTGCTCCGGCGGGAGCGGGAACGCAAACTGCGCTTCGCCGGTCTTGAGCATCGCCACGCGAGTGCTGTTCTCGACCACGGGCTTCCACATGATGGCGTCCACCTTCGGCAGGCCCTTCTGCCAGTAGTTCGGGTTCTTCACGACGCGCAGTCCGTCGACGGGGCTGTACTTGTCCATCGTGAACGGGCCGGTGCCGCATGCCTTGAAGGCAAGCTCCTTATTGGAGAGGGTCTTGAGCGCCGACGGGCAGATCATGGCTCCGCTCGGATGAGCGAGCTGATTGATGAAGGCGGAGAAGGGCTTCTTCAGCGTGAACTTCACCGTGTAGTCGTCGACGACGTCCACCTTGGCGACGTTCGAATAGAGGCCGAAGCGCTTCAGATGATTTTCCGGATTGAGCACGCGGTCGAAGTTCGCCTTCACGGCATCGGCCTTGAATTCCGTGCCGTCATGGAACATCACGCCGCGGCGCAGCTTCACCGTATAGACGAGGCCGTCGGCCGAAGGCTCGGCGCTTTCTGCGAGCACCGGACGGACCTTCATATTGCGGTCGAATCCGTAGAGGCCTTCATAGAAAGACTTGGCGGCCGTGAGCGACACATTGTCCGTGGAGTCCCACGGATCCATCGTCGAAAAGGCGGAGGAAAGCGCCACAGTCAGTTCAGCGGCCGAAGCCGGCGCAGCGCAGGCGATGAAGCCGGCGGCTGCGAGAGCGGCGGCACAAGCGGTAAAGCGGTTAGTCATAGTTGTTCTTGTAATCCTGTCAGTGGAAAACTTCTGGCTCCTCAAGAAAGGACGCGATCAGACGCCCGCCCTTTCTGCGGAATCGAAGGCGGCAGCGCATGGAAGTCGCCATCCGCTACCCTGCACACTACCGCCGGAACGGCAGCGGCGAAAGCCGCAAGCCTGCCGCATTCCCTGAAAGCTGACTCACTGCCCCGTCGCCTAAGCAGAGAACCCCTCAGGAAAAGTGTCTAGTTCTTTGCCTGAGAGGGAAAACCCGAAGCCTGGATTTGGAGCCGTTAGCGCTGCAGGATGCCGAAAAAAAAATCCCGGCCGGGAAATGCGGCGCGGCAAGCGTTCGCGACTAAAATAATGCATTTGTGTGCAATTAGCGCTTAAGATGCGCTGTCTTTCCTGATCTGGCGTTTCGGATCGGGATTTGGCGGCGCGCCAGGCCTCCCGCCGCCCCATTTCTGCTGTTTCCTCTATGCTCCGCCCGGTTTTTCTCCGCCGATCCGCTCTTGCGCTGAGCGCTGCGCTTGCTTCCGCCCTGCTTCTTGGAGGCTGCGCCGCGCCGCCCAATCCCGCTGCGCCCCATGATCCCATCCAGTTTGCAGGAAGCTGGCAGCGAGCCGATGCGGGCGCCTTCGGCGATGCGGAGCCGCTTTCGGCCGACTACGGCAGCCGCCGAGAGCTTCGGGCGGCCTGGTGCTCGAGCGGCCGAGAAGAGTCCTTCGAGACCGCGATGACGACGCTCTGCGGCACGCTCGGCGGCGAAATGCGGGACGGCTGGTGCACCGACGTGCGCACGGGAATCTTTCCCCTCTTCTACGCGGCCGAGACTGAAGCTGAAGGCGCCACCTGCAGCGGCAAGACGCATGCTGCTGCCATCATCGTCGCCGCGCCGGCAGCCGACGCCACGGAAAAAGATCTGCGCTGGATGCGCTTTGCCAAAGCCAAGGGCTTTCGTCCAGTGAATGCGGCCGAGCCGGAAAGCGATGCCGAAGCGGCTCAAATTGAAGCAGCCCGCGAAGCGCGCGACCGACGCGAACGCGAAGAAGCGGCGCTTCTGGCTGCGATGCGAGAAGCCGCGAGCGACGCGCTCAGCACAGCTTCGTCGCGCGAGCAGCTTCAGTATTCCATTGAAGCCAGCCACGGCATGCGAGCGGGCGGACGTCCCGACATGGCTGAAGCCGTCAAGTGGGCGAAAACGGCGGCAGAGCGCGAAGACGCCGTGCCGGAAGCCTGGGCATGGTACGGCTATGTGCTGTCGACCCCGCGCTTTGAAGCGCTCGACTATGCGCAGGCCATCCGCTACTTCGAGCGCGCAGAACGCGCGGAGCTGGCCACTGGGTTTGCCGATGCGGGCCTCGGCAGCATCTATGCCAATCCTCAGAGCGGCTTCTACGACCTCAAGAAGGCAGCCTTCTATTACAAGCGCGCCCTTTCTGACGCCAGCATTCTCGATCCCGCCATGCGGCGCAAGGTTGAAGAGTCGCTGTCGCAGCTCTCCGCAGAAGCTACTGTAAAGGCTTCAAGTCCGACGGGTAGCCGCTCCTAGCCTTTCGTCAGAGGAGAAGCTCTCCATCACAGTTCTCCTGACCAAAACGCCCGGACGAAAGCTGTCCGGGCGTTTTTTATGTCTGGCTGACCAATCCGCCGTTCATCAATCCTTGATCGACTTTACCGCTGCTGACATCTCGCAGAGCGTGCGCGCGACATCGAACGATGCAGCCAGAGACTTCACGGGGAGGCATTCATAGACGCCGTGGAAGTTGAGGCCGCCCGTGAAGAGATTTGCCGTCGGCAGGCCCTTCGAAGAAATCACGCAGCCGTCGGTGCCGCCTCGCACGGGAAGCTCGACCAGCGTGAGGCCGCAGCGGCGGATGGCCTCGCGGGCCAGCTCGAGCACCTTGGGGGCATCCTTCAGATACTCGATCAGGTTGCGGTACTGATCCTCAATCTCGACCTCGACGGCGCCCTCGCCCCAGTCGCGGCAGACTTCCGCTGCTATCCGGCGCACTTCCGCCTTGCGCGCTTCAAAGCGCTCGCGGCTGTGGTCGCGGATGAGCATGGCGATCCGGCAGCCGCCGACGCCGCCTTCGATATGCACCGGGTGGAAGAACCCTTCGTACATTTCCGTCGTCTCCGGCGTTTCGTCGGCAGGGAACCGCGAGAGAAAGTCTTCGGCGATGCGGATCGCATTCATCATCTTGCCCTTGGCCGAACCCGGATGGACATTGAGGCCGCGGCAGCGCACGGACGCCATCGCCGCATTGAAGGTTTCGCTGTCGAGTCCCCCCGCTTCGCCGCCGTCGATCGTGTAGGCGTAGTCGGCGCCGAAAGCCTCTGGATCGAAATGATCGGCGCCGTGGCCGATCTCCTCATCGGGCGTCACGGCAAAGCAGAGCCGTGCATGAGGCACATCGGGCCGGGCGGAGAACCAGCGCACGAGCTCGACGAGAACCGCAACGCCCGCCTTGTCGTCGGCGCCGAGAAGCGTCGTGCCGTCCGTCACGACGAGATCGTCTCCAGCATACTTCGCCACTTCGGGGAAGCGCTCGAGGCGCAGCGCGATGCCCTTCTCGCGGTTGAGCTCAATGTCGCCGCCCTGGTAGTGCACAATCTGCCACTTCACATCGCGGCCCGGCGCCTCCGGAGACGTGTCCATATGGGCGATGAAGCCGATGGCAGGCGCCGCTTCGCAGCCGGGCGTCGCCGGAAGTCCGGCCATGACGATGCCCTCGGGCGTGATGGCCGCTTCAGACGCGCCCGCCGCCATGAATTCGTCGACGAGATGCTCGGCAAAGAGCCGCTGCGCCTCCGTGGAAGGCGCCTTTCCGCTCGAGGGGTCGGATGTCGTCTCCCAGCGCGTGTAGGAAAGGAAGCGCTTGAGAAGGTCGGGCAGCTTCGCAAAGCCGTCTTCGCCGATATTGCCGTAATAATTGTCAGTCATGGACCGTAGCCTATGCGCAGAGCCAGCTTGAAGCCGGCTGGAGGGCGCGTCTTCAGCCTTTCGGCTGCCCCAGTCTTGCACCGCCCGCTGAGCGCCCGAGCGCAGACGGCAGACGAGAAATTCTACGCGGCCGTCCGCACGGCTGCCCCGCTCGTCTACGGGCAATTACTTGGTTGCAGGCCGCTGTAAAGCGCTCCGGCTATGCTACTTTTTTCTATTGCTCCATTTCGGCGCGCGGCGCGTGCGCGCTTCGCCACCGCCGCCGCCAATCTTCAGGATTTATTCATGACGCTTGATTCCATCATGAAGCCGCATGCCGTCGCCGTCGTCGGCGCATCGGCACGCCCACACACCATCGGCAACGACCTGCTGAAGCGCATGCTCGAATATGGCTTCAAGGGCCGCATCTATCCCGTGAATCCCAAAGGCGGCGTCATTGAGGGGCTGCAGGCCTGGACGGACGTCGGCTCGCTGCCGGAGACGCCCGACCTGGCGGTGGTGATCGTCAACTCCTCGCGCGTGCTCTCGGTCGTCGACGAATGCCATGCCAAGGGCGTGAAGGGCCTCGTCGTCATTTCCGCCGGCTTCAAGGAAACGGGCGCCGCCGGCGCCGAGCTTGAAGCGGCGCTCAAGGCCAAGGTCGACGAATACGGCATGCGCATGGTGGGGCCGAACTGCCTCGGCGTCGTCAATACGCATCCGGACTGCCGGCTCGACGCGTGCTTTGCCGAAAGCCTTCCGCAGCGCGGCAGCATCGGCTTCGTCTCGCAGTCGGGCGCGCTCGGCGGCGGCATCCTCAACATCCTGAAGGACCTCAACCTCGGCTTTGCGCAGTTCATCTCGATCGGCAACCAGGCGGACGTCAACGCCGAAACGGCGCTTGAATACTGGGAGAACGACGACGACGTGAAGCAGATCCTCCTCTACATGGAGTCGATCGCCAATCCGCAGAACTTCCGCCGCCTCGCGAGCCGCATCTCCAAGAAGAAGCCCATCCTCGCGCTCAAGGCCGGCCGCAGCGCCGCCGGCGCCTCGGCGGCAAGCTCGCACACCGGGTCGCTCGCCGGCGCCGACCGCGCAGCAGACGCGCTCCTGAAGCAGTCGGGCGTCATCCGCGAACTCGGCCTGAAGGAGCTTTTCAGCACGGCAAAGGCCTTTTCGAACTGCCCCATTCCGCGCGGCCGCCGCGTCGCGATCGTCACGAACTCGGGCGGTCCGGGCATCATGGCGACGGACGCCGTCTGCAGCTACGGCCTCGAAATGGCGCAGCTCTCCGATGAAACGAAGGCGGCGCTCAGGAGCTTCCTGCCGGCGGCCGCCTCCGTCAAGAACCCGGTCGACATGATTGCCTCGGCGCCGCTTGACCACTACCGGCGCACGCTCGAGACGGTGCTTGCCGACCCGAACGTCGACATGGCCATGGTGATCTACCTCCCGTTCCTCGGGCTGGCCGACGTCGACGTCGCGAAAGCCGTCTGCGACATTCGAGCCGCGCATCCGGAAAAGCCCGTCGTCGGCGTCTTCATGACGAAGATGAGCTTCTTCACGGCGCTCCCTGCCGACTGCGGCGTGCCCTTCTACATGTACGCCGAAGAAGCGGCCGATGCGCTCAAGCGCCTCGACGAGCAGCGCCGCTGGCGCGAGCGTCCCGAGGGCAAGATCCCGCACTGGACCGTGGACGAAGAGAAGGCGCGCGCCATCTTCTCGCAGGCGGCCTCTGAGGGCCGCTCGCAGCTCACGACGCGGGAGAGCCTTTCGCTGCTCGACGCCTACGGCGTGCGCGTCTGCCGCAGCGTCATGGCGAAGAGCGAGGAGGAGGCCGTCGCCGCCGCCGATGCCATGGGCTATCCGATCGTCATGAAGATGACCTCGAAGACCACGAGCCACAAGACGGACGTCGGCGGCGTGCGCGTCGGCATTGAATCCGCCGGCGAGCTTCGGGCCGAATACCAAGACCTCCTCGCGAAGCTCCGCGAAAAGGGACTTGAGGACGGCCTTGAAGGCGTGCTGATTCAGGAGATGGTGAAGAGCCGCCGCGAAATGGTCTGCGGCCTCGCCACCGATCCGCAGTACGGCCCGATGATCATGTTCGGCCTCGGCGGCGTCTTCGTCGAAGTTCTCAAGGACGTCGCCTTCCGTCTCGCGCCGCTCACGGACGAAGACGCGAAGGACCTCGTCGCCGGCGTCAAGGCTTCAGCGCTTCTCAAGGGCGCTCGCGGCACGGCTCCTGCGATTGAGGGCAAGACCGAAGAGACGCTCCTTCGCATTTCGCAGCTCGTCGCCGACTGGCCCTGCGTGAAGGAGCTCGACATCAACCCGCTCATGGTGAGCGACCGCACGGGCGAGCCCATCGCGGTCGACGGCCGCGTGGAAGTCGACCTCGAGAAGCTTCGCGCAGCGCTCGGCTGCTGAGGCGACTTACCATACGCTGCGCCCGGCTGCCAGGCAGGCTGGCCGGGCGCATTCCAGCCGCTACGCGCTATGTTTGATCCGGAACGCTTCGTCTTCTACGACGCCAAGCGCACGCTCATGCTTACCGTGGGGCCGCTTTCGCGGCGCGAAGCGCTGCAGCAGCTCCCTGGCGAAATCGTCGTCTGGGATCCCGTGCTTGCGGCGCGGCTTGGCCTCGATCCTGTGCCGCCCGAGGTCATGAACATCCGCAGCCGCGAATTCCGCGAGCTCGATGAAGACGAGCTCCTTCGAATCTGGCGCTCGCCGGTGCCTAGCTCCGACGGGCGCACCGTCTTCGTCTCTCCGCCCGATGCGCTCCCCGACTCGGGCGATGCGCCCGACTGGGGGCTTCTGAGCGCAGGCTTCATCGCCGGCAGCCTCGAGCCTCTCGTCGACTGGGTGCGCACGACCTACGGCGCAGAAGACCCCTCAGAAATCCGAACGGCGCTCTCGCGCTGGCTCTCGATCGACGCCGAGCGCACGGAACGCGCCGTGCAGCTCGTGGATCTTGCCGCCGAAGCCGTGATCGCGCAATGGCCGATCCTGCACGACAACCCGCTTCGCGCCTTCAATGCCGCCGCAGCAAGCTGGCCCGAAGTGCGCTACGGCGAGCTCGACTTCGACTTCTCGCTCAAGCCGGAAGCCTCGGGCGAGCGCCCTGATCCGACTTCAAGAGATTGGGGCGGCGGGCGCTGAGCGCAGCGCCCTCGTCAGACGCCCATTCCCTTCCAGAAGCTCCCCCTCCCCCAAAAAAAGACCGCCGGCTCTTTCGAACCGGCGGCCCGCAATGTCATGGCGTCAGATCAGCGCCATGCGGGGGACTGAGAGAAAAGGACTTACTTCCCGAGCACAGCCGAAGCAGCTGCGTCGCCCGCGATGCGGCCGAAGGTGATCGTCTCGGACACGGAGTTGCCGCCGAGGCGGTTCTTGCCGTGCAGGCCGCCCGTCGTCTCGCCCGCAGCATAGAGGCCCTTGATGACCTTGCCGTTGACGTCGATGACTTCCGTCTTGCCGTTGAACTTGATGCCGCCCATGGCGTAGTGAATCGCCGGGGTGATCTCGATCGCGTAGAACTTCGGGCCCGTCAGCTTGAAGGTGGGCTTCGGATGGCCGAAGTCGGGGTCCTTCCCGCCGTCGACGTAGCCGTTGAAGCGCTTGATCGTCGCCGCAAGCGCCTCGCCGTCAATGCCGGCCGCCTTGCCGAGCTCCTGCGGCGAATTGCCTTCCTTCACCAGGCCGAGCTCGAAGCAGGCCTGCAGCTGAGCAACGCGGCTGCGCGTGCCGTCGTCAAAGATTTCGAACGCCGTGCCGCCCGTCTGCTTCGAAACGGCCGCCGACGTGACGTCGCGCGTCGTGAGCTCGGAGATGAAGCGCTTGCCTTCGCGGTTCACAAAGATCGCGCCCTGACCGCGAACAGTTTCGGAAATGATGACCGGCGAGCCGACGAGCAGCGTCGGATTAAGCTGGATTTCCTTCATGTCCACGAGCGCCGCGCCAGCCTGTTCAGCGAGGTACATGCCGTCGCCCGTCGTGCCCGGCTGATTCGACGTCTTCGTCGCCGGATCAAGCTTCGGGAGGTACTTGTGCACGAGCTCCTTGTTCGCGCCGAGGCCGCCCGTTGCAAGCACCACCGCCTTGGCATTGATCTGGTAGATGCCGGAGTGCTTGCCTTCGACAAGCACTCCCGTGACGCTGCCGTCAGGCCCCGTGATGAGCTTCACGAGGCGGCTGTTGAGGCGAAGATCCACGCCCGGCAGCTTTTCGATTTCTTTGCGGAAGAAGGCCGAGAGATAGGGACCGACCGCCTTGCCGCCCTTCGGGCCGTGCATGCGAGGCGCCGACGCACCGCCGCCCTGAGCGACGTTTTCAAGCTCGGCGCCGCGATCCTTGAGCCACTGGATCGATTCGGCGGAGTCTTCTGCAAAGATCTTCACGAGGTCGGGGTTGGAGATGTTCTTGCCGCCCTTCATCGTGTCCTTGGCCATGAGCTCGGGCGAATCCTGAATGCCCTTCGCCTTTTGATAAACGGAGCCCGCTGCGTTCATGCCGCCGGCAGCAAGCTGCGAATTGCCGCCCGGAATCGGCATCTTCTCGAGAATGACGATGTTTTTCACGCCGCGCGCATGAGCCTCCATGGCCGCAGTGAAGCCCGCTGCGCCAGAGCCCACGACGACGATGTCAGCCATTTCGGTGCGCACCGGCGCCGCATCCTTGTAGCTCGCCAGATCCTTCCACGAGAACGAGGTCTTCTTCTGCGCGCCGAAGGGGATCTTCATGTCGAAGTCATGGCACGAAAGGCAGTAGGACTGCGAGGGAGCGTGGCCGGAATGGCAAGTCGTGCACTGAATGGTGCCAAGATGGCTCGCGTGGGGATCGGGCTTCTTGCCGCTCGCAAGCTTTTCAAGCGGGCCGTGGCACGAAACGCACTGCTTGTTGATTTCGGTTTCCGAATCGCTCACCTCCATGCCGTTCGCGTGGCAGCTCTGGCAAGTCTGGCCGTTCTTCTGATGGAAGCCCGCAAGCTCGGTGTCATAGCTCGACGCCGCAAAGGCAGAGGCCGAAGCACCCGCCAGCGCAGCAGCAAAAACGGCGGCCGAAATCATCGAGAATTTATTCGCTTCTCGCTTCATTTTGTTTCTCCTTTAATCGCGCGACCCGCCCAAGCGCCAAGGGTGAGAATGCCGCTCAGGGGCGCTGCGTCGTGGGGACTCTAGCAGTGCGTTCGACAGAATAGAATTATTGGTTCAGAAAGAATGTTTTCGCATTTTGCGAAAATGCCCGAATTTCAAACTGCTAAAAGGCCCAGAGCATGCACTTCAATTTTCAGGATCTGCGCATTTTCCTCGCCGTTGTGGATGAGGGAAGCCTCAGCCGAGCGGCTGACCGCTGCGCCACAGCCGTTTCCGCTGCCTCCGTCCGCCTGAAGCGCCTGGAAGAGGAAGCCGGATGCGCCCTCTTCGTGCGCACGGCTCGGGGCCTCGCCCTCACGCCGGCGGGCATGCGCTTTGCGGAAGAAGCGCGCAAAGTCTTCTGGCAGCTTCGCGTTATGGAAAAAAGCGTGGCGCCTTTTCGAACGGGCGCAGAATCCGTCGCCAGGCTCGCGACGAACTACAACGGCGCCATGACGTTTCTGCCTGAAGATGTCGCGGCGTTTCTGAAGGATCATCCTGACTGCCGCATCGAGCAGCAGGTCGTCGCCTCGCTCGAGGTCTCGAAGCTTCTCGTCGAAGGCAAGGCCGATGTCGGCATCTCCGCATGGCTTGAGCCTGTTCATGGACTTGAAAGCTTTCCCTACCGGACGGATCGCCTCGTGCTGCTGCTGCCGCAGGATCATCCGTTTGCCAACGCGCGCTCGCTGCGGCTTCGCGACGCGCTCGGCTTCCCCTTCGTGGGACTCAACGACAATTCATCCATGCAGGCGTTTCTACTCGACCGAAGCCGCGCGGAGGGCCGCGAAATTGAAGTTCGCGTCGCCGTCTCGAGCCTCTCCATCATGGCGCGCTACGTCTACGCCGGCGTCGGCATCGGCTTTGCCACGCAGGCGATCTTCGAACGGCTCTTCAGCCGCGACAGCCGGCTGCGGATGGCAGTCCTTGAAGACTCCTGGGCCGATCGGACGCTTCGCGTCTGGACGCGCACGGACCGCTCAAGCGTCACGCGCGCCTCGACGCTTCTCCTTGATGCTCTTCGCGCCTCCGGCGAGGCTTTCGAAACGCAGAAAAGCGCCGCACGCTGACAAAAAGAGAGCGGCTTCCGTCATTTCCCCGTACGGACGCCGCCCTGAATTAAAGGGTGAAGTTGATTGAAAGATCCTGCGGGGCAGGCCCAGGCCAAAGCCGGCATCCGCCCCGGCTGCCGCTCAGCTGCGCTGATAGACGGTGCGGCCATCCACGACGGTGCGGTCGACCTGCACGGTGCGAAGATCGAGCGGATCCATGTCGAAAATGTTCCGGCTGAGGAACGCCATGTCGGCCGCATAGCCGGGAAGGAGCCTGCCCTTGCGATTTTCTTCAAACGTGGCGTAGGCGCTCCCGAGCGTATAGGCATCGACCGCCTGCTCGATCGTCATGCGTTCGGACGCATGCCAGCCGTCAGGCTCGCCCATCGAGCCGCCCGAGAGGTCGCGGCGCGTGACCGCGCAGTAGAGGTTGTCGATCGGATTGATGTCCTCGACCGGGCAGTCCGTGCCGAGGCTCGTCGGAATGCCGAGATCGAGCATGGTGCGGAAGGCGTAGCTCGTGGCGGCGAGCGCTGCGCCGACGCGATCCTCAACCACATGCATGTCGTAATGCAGGAAGATCGGCTGAATGTGCGCGAGGACCTTCATCGCCGCCATGCGCTCGAGCAGCGCCCGATCCGTAATCTGCACATGCACGATGCCGAGGCGCATCGGATTTTCGCCGCCGCGGCAGTAGGGCTCGTACGCATCGAGCACGCGGGAGATGGCGCCGTCGCCGATCGCATGAATCGTCGTCTGCATGCCGCCGCGCACGGCGGCGCCAACGAGCGCCGCAAGCGCTTCGGGTTCGAGCGTCGCAATGCCCGACGTGCTCGGATCGTCGGCATAAGGCGCGCGAAGGAGCGCCGTGCGGGCGCCGAGGCTGCCGTCGACGAAGGCCTTGAGAGGGCCGACGCGGTTCATCGGATGGCCGGCGCATGCACCCGTGTGATAGCCCGCAGCGAGAAAGCTCGGCAGGCCCTGCGGATCATCGGGATTCATGAAGCAGCACTGATGGCCTGCGCGCAGAAGCGGCGCCTCGCCCAAAACGTCCGCGTAGAGCGAGAGCATGTCGCGCCAGTTGGCGCCGCGCACGTCCATCGTCTGCACGGACGTCACGCCCAATGCCGCGCAATGGCGCATGGCCGACAGGAGCTGCGTGCGCTGCTCGGCGCGGCTCGGTTCGCCGATGATCTTCGTCACCTGCGCCTGCGCATTCTCGCGGAAAATGCCCGTGGCGCGCCCTTCGGCATCACGGTCGATGGCGCCGCCGGGAAGCGGCGCGGTGTCGTTCGTGATGCCGGCGCGCGCCATCGCGAGCGTGTTCGCCACAAGAATGTGGCCGCAGGCGCGATCGAGAATCACCGGATTTTCAGGCGCAGCGCGGTCAATGTCGGCCGCCGTCAGAAGGCGGCGCTCGTCCGTGAAGTAGTCCTGATTCCAGCCCATGCCGTGAAGCACGGTGCCCGGCGCCGGCCGGCGCTCGGCAATGTAGCGGCGCACGCGCTCGATCACTTCGGCGATGCTCGAGGCGCCGTGGAGCTGAATTTCTTCGAGATTCTGGCCGAGCGTCATCAGATGGCAGTGGCTGTCGTTGAAGCCCGGAACGATGGTGCGCCCTTCGGCGTCGATCGTTTCAGCGCCCGCCGGCACGCAGGCGGCAACGGCGGCGTTGGCGCCGACGGCGCGGATGATGCCGTCGACGGCGAGAAGCGCTTCGGCATAGCGGCCGCGAGAGAGGTAGATGCGGGCGTTCTTGATGAAGAGATTGCGGACTGCGGTCATGGGGGAATCGTCCTTTTGTCTAGCTTGGGCGGCGCGCCTCTGCCGAGCTGCGCTCAGCACGCGCCGTCATGAAATTCGGGGAATGGAAGTCTGGGTCTTCGGGAGCCGCCGCGCGGCGGCTCCAAGCGCTGTCTGCTGCTCCTCTTCGGCCGGCGTCGCTGCCGGCCGGAGAGAAAGAAGGCGAAGCATCAGCCTTCAGCGAGCGCCTCTCGGTTCGCGCGCACCGCTTCGGCGCTGCGGCGGAAGAAGATCTGGTAGATCACGAGGCTCGCCGCCGGAACGATGAGGTTGAGGACGGCCGTGACCGGGTCGGCGATCACCGTGCTCGCGAAGAGCGCAGCCATCACGGCAAGGACGGCATAGATGAGCCACGGGTAGAGCCAGACCTTGTAGGGGCGCTCGAGGCTCGGCATGCGGCGGCGAAGCACCACGACCGAGTAGAGCGTGAGAGAGTTGAAGATGATGCCCGAGACGGCCACGAGGTTCGTCAGGCTGGAGAGGTCGCGCACAAGGACCAGCGCGCAGGAGATGGCGGCGGAGGCGAGGATGGCGTTCACCGGCGTGCGGTAGGTCGGGTGAAGCGTGCCGAGCGCGCGGACCATCGCGCCGTCGCGGGCCATGGCGTAGTAGACGCGGGGGAAGACCATCACGCAGCCGTTGAGCGAATTGAAGATCGCGAGAATCATGGCGCTGCCGACGAGGATGCCGCCGTAGGAGCCGAAGAGCGATTCCGCCGCAGCCGTGCCGAGGTAGAAGTTGCCCGAGGAGACCATCGAAGCGATCGTTTCGGCAGGCAGAACGCGGAAGATCGAGAAGTTGAAGACCACGTAGAGAAGCGTCACGCCGAGGATCGAGCCGATGATGGCGAGCGGAATGTTGCGGCGCGGGTTGCGCATCTCTTCAGCGACGCTGTTGAGGTTCGTCCAGCCTTCGTAGGCCCAGAGCGTGGCGACGACGCCGAACGCAATCACCGGGATGAAGGAGCCGAGGCTCGGCATGTTCTGCGGCATTGCGAGAAGGTCGGGCGACTCGTGGCCGAAGAAGAGGCCGGCGACCATGATGAGGCCGATCGGCAGGAGCTTCAGCACCATGAAGATGTTCTGAACCGCAGCGCCGAGGCGCACGCCGCGCAGATTGATGTACGTGAGGGCGAGGATCGAGGCGATCGCCACAGTCTTCTGCACCGCCGGCCCCATCGGAATGACGGTCGACAGCGCGCCGGCAAAGGCGAGCGCAAGCGCGGCGATGGAGGCCGACGAGGACAGAATGAAGCTCGAGAAGCCGCTCACGAACGCCGTGCGCTCGCCGTAGGCTTCGCGAAGATAGACGTAGCTGCCGCCGGCCTTCGGCATCATGGCGCCGAGCTCGGCGTAGCAGACGCCGCACATGAGGGTGATGAGGCCGCCGACGAGCCAGACGAGGAGCGAGAGCCCGAGGCTCATGCCGCTTCGCTCGAGAACAATGCCGCCGATGTAGAAGATGCCCGAGCCGATCATGATGCCCGCGAGCACCGAAATGCCGCCGAAGAGGCCTATTTCGCGTCGGAATTCCGTCATTTTGAATGCCTTCAGAGTAAGGAATGCGTTGCTTGAAAACGCCGAAGCCGCATCAAATATCGATGCGGCTTCGCTCCCTCGCTCTGACGGTCGCTTCCCTCCCGCAGCCTCTGCTCTACGCTTGAGATGCGGGAGGCGCTGCGGCAATGCGGAAAAAGCTCCGCCACCATCGACAGCTCCTCCGCCGCTCGCCCGGCCGCTCTTTCGAACAGGCTGAGTCGAGTTTTGCCGGCGGGAGTCGCAGGAGTATTTCTTCTGCGCCCAACCTGCTCGTCCTGCCGGACGAGCCGTTTCGGCGGCTTGACCTTTCCCGGTTCGTCATCGGCTGCCGCCTCTGAACCGGTACTCTTTCGCGCCGCGCCTCTATCAACTTCGGCAAGTCAACTATGCAACGGACGAGGCTTCTTGTGTCGCCGGCAGCCGCGCCAATCCTCAGGAAAAAGAGAATCGGCTGACATGAGGCAGGGGATCTAAGGCATTTCTCAGAGGACGCTCTGAGCTGAAGGCCCTAGGCAGATCTGCCCAGTGCGGTGCAGACCTCACAGAATCGCCTCTCCCGCAGCGCCCTCGCCCGCTTCGCGCACCTCAAGCGGACGAATCGCCGTCACGAGCTTGTAGAGGCGGTCGCCTTCGCGGATCCGCTCCGGAACGGCGAAGGTGGGCTCCGTCCCCTTCCCGGCGCTCGGCTGAGGCAGATCGTCGACGAGAAGACCGGCTACGCGGCCCTCGACCGCACCCGTCGTCTGCCCCGTGATGACGAAGCGATCGCCCTCGGCAATCGACTGCGTTTCGATGCGGAAGCAGGCGACGCCTGCCTTCGGGTAGTAGTTGAGGCAGCGCCCGCAGTAGACCTTTCGCATCGTCGCCTGAGAGCCTGTGCCGAGCGCATGCTCGATCGACTTCGCGCCGAGGTACCAGCCCTCCCAGTAGCCGCGGTTGAAGACTTCAGCGAGCCGCTCGTCCCAGGCCGTCCGGGACGCCTCGGTCCAGCGCCCCGAGAGGACGGCCTCGAGCGCCTCGCGGTAGCACTCGACCGTCGTCCGCACATATTCGGGGCTTCTGGCGCGGCCCTCGATCTTGAAGATCTGAATGCCGGCCGCGACCATGCGGTCCATGATGCCGATCGTCTTCAGATCCTTGGGCGACAGGAAGCGCGCGCCGTCGAAATCGATCTCGTCGCCGCGCTCGACATCCGTCAGGCGGTACTTTCGCCGGCAGATGTGCTGGCACTCGCCGCGATTCCCGCTTTTGCCGCGCAGGAAGTAGCTGAGATTGCACTGCCCGCTCACGGCCATGCAGAGCGCGCCGTGGCAGAAGCACTCGAGGCGGAAGGGCCGGCCGCTCGGTCCGCAGAGGCGCAGCCGCTTCACTTCGTCGGCAATCGCCTGCACGTCTTCGAGCGGCACTTCGCGCGCGAGCACGGCCACATCCGCATACTGCGCGTAGAAGGCAAGCGCTCGGGCATTCGAGAGGCTCAGCTGCGTCGAGAGATGCACCGAGAGTCCGAGCGAGCGCGCCTTCAGAATCGCCGCAGGATCCGAAGCGATCACCGCAGAGACGCCCGCTTCGGCCGCCCGCTCGAGCATGCGGTCCATGAGCGCAAGCTCCTTCTCGTAGACAATAGCATTGAGCGTCAGATAGGCCTTCGCACCCGCATCGCGGCAGCGCCGGACGATCTCCGGGAGATCGTCCATCGTGATGCTCGACGCCGTGCGCGAGCGCATATTGAGGGCGCCGGCGCCGAAGTAGACGGCATCGGCGCCGCCGGCGAGCGCCGCTGCGACCGCGTCGAGGCCGCCGGCCGGCGCCATGATTTCATAGCCCTCTCGGGCAAAGGCATTGGGCATGAAGCGTGCTGAGCGTTAGGTATGAGGAGGAAATGCGCATAGCGCCGAAGCCTGCATTATCTCCGAGTCTGCGGAAGCGAAGCATCCTCAGGCCTTTTCTACCGCCATGCAGGCTTCATCGCAATGAAGGCCCAGAGCGCCATGAGCGCGCCGAAAGGCAGCGCCGCCCAGAAGACGGGCGGCACCTCGCAGGGCGCCGCTGCGGCAAGAAGCGCCGCAGCCAGAAGAAGCCCCGGCGCGCTGCCTGCAGCCCGCGCCGCGAGGGGCCGGCCAGGCTCAAGCGTCGCGCCGCGGATCCGAGCCGCAGCGCGAGCGTCGAGCACCGCTGCGGGGAGGAGCAGGAGAGAAATCAGCGAGAAGGCGGCGGCAAGCGCCAGACGGCCGGCCGCCAAGCGCCCGAGAAGCCTGAGGCTCACGAAGTAAGGCGCCGCCGCAGCGCTCGCCCCAGCCCTGCCGAGCGCAAAGTCGAGCCTTCGAACCGGGTCATGCGGCCCGCATTCAAGCGCTTCGCGTCCTTGCGGGCGAAGCGCCGACAGCGCGCCTGCGTGGGCGTCTTTCTCCGCCGACGGACGGAAGCCCCCGCGTCGAAGCTCCGCGCCCGCCGCCGTGCCGGGCGCGGGCTTGCGAGGCAGCGGCGGCTCGCCGGCGAGCGAGAGAAGCCCTGCCCGCACGGCAGCAAGCGCCGCATGCGCTCGGCTTTCTGGCGCAAAGACCGCTTCCGCCGCATAGGTCTCGCGGACAAGCACCGCTTCAAGCTGAGCCGGCCCGAGAACGGCCGGCGCCGCCAAGACTTCGAGTGCAAGCGCCGCCGTCCACAGCGCGCCGAAAATCCCGCGGCTCATCGCGCGCGCTCCGGAATCGCAGGCGAAAAGGCCCCGCGTGCGCGCTGCGCCCGAAGCGGAAGCAGCCGCCCCTCCTCATCAAAGATCCGCCGCCCGGGATCCTTCGGAATGAGAATCGGCATGCGCCCCTTCACGAGGCGGCCGCCGGCGAGAAGCGCAAAGAATTCGGCATTGGGGAGCTTCCCGAGCATGTCGAGCGGCACGGCATCCTCCGACGTGCGGGCGATCCGCCTCGAGACGCCCGACGAAAAGCTCGGCAGGAGCGAGCCGTCGGCCGAATCCGACACGGCGCCCGACGCTTCGGCAATTGACGCGCGGCCGAAGGCTTCCGACATGAGGCGGGCCGTCTCCATATCCTTCGTGCGCAGAATCACCGCGTTGTTGAAGTTGCCGAGCGCCTGCCGCGCTTTGGCCGCTGAGCCGAGGCGCACTTCGAGGTCGGCCGCGGTCTGCATGGCGGCGACGACGTTGATGCCAGCTTCCATCCCTTTGTTGAGGAGTTCGATCGCCGAGTCGTTCATGATGTTGGCCGCCTCGTCGATAAAGAGCCAGATGCGTCCGGCGCCGGTGCCGGACGCACCTTCGGCGTAGAGCCGGCCGGCTAAAGCCGCCGCGTCGGCGAGGAGCGCCGAGCCGACGGCGGAGGCCACATCGGGGTCGGACAGCGAATTGAGCGCGAGGTAGAAGACTTCCCGGCCCTTCACGATGCGCTCGAGCGTCGCAATGGGACGGTCGTCAGCCGTGTCGTCCGGATCAGGAGAGAGGAGCTCGCGGATCCCCGGCGCGCAGAGCTTCGCGAGAAGCGGACCCAGCGAGGCCGTGAGCTTTGCATAGTGCTTCGGATCCTGCCGCCAGACGCGCACCAGCGCGGAAACGGCGCGGCTGCGGCTGGCTTCCGGCATGGCGCTTTCCCAAAGCCACACGAGGCGGGCGGCGTCGGAGGTGCCGCCGTTCGCTCTTCTCCACGCGGGCTCGATCTCGGGCGGCGCCGACAGCCGAGCAGCCGTCCGGACGGCTTCTGCGCTGCCGAAGCGCGGTGCGAGCTCGCGCTCGATCGTGCGGCAGAGGAGCGGCTCGAGGCCGGCGCCGAGCGACGCCTCGATGTCGGCAAAGGTGGGGGAGCGCCCGAGATGCATCAGAGCGCCCGCCGCAACGTCGACGGCGCCCCAGGCAAAGTCCGCAAAGACGTCGTTCGACGCGCCCGAAAGCGCCATGCGGATGCGCGAGGCGATCTGCGCAGAGCCGCTGTAGGCCGCAATCGGATTGAAGCGCACGCTCGTCTGCGGCGAAGCGGAGTCGAGCACGAGAGGCTGCGGCCGCCCAGCATGCCTGCACCCTTGCGCCACCGCCTCGCGAAGCCGCCCGGAATTCTTGGGGTCGATCACGATCACCGGCTCGCCCCGGGCAAGGATCTGCGTCACAAGAGACGCAAACATCACGCCCTTTCCCGACTGCGTCGTGCCGATGACGACCGTGCCGCCGCCAAGCGCTGAAAGCGGCACTTCGATAGGGGCTTCTTCGCCCCGGGAGGCGGCGCCGTGAAGAAGCGGCAGCCCGATGCTCTCCGGCGACAGACCCGGATCGGCGGCGACGCGGCGCCGAATGAAAGCTGGCGGCAGCAGGCGCTGCCAGTCGCTTCGAGCAAGCTCATAGAGGCGCTGCGCATGCTGCGGACGCCACTCGAAGCCGAGCCCGAACCAGAGGCTCTTCGGCAGCGGCTCGCGCCTCGGATCGAAGAGCACGTCTTCGCCCGCATTCTCCAGATCGCGCCAGACGTCGGCCGGACCGCGCCCCGTGCGCGAAAGCCCCGACGAAGACGGTTCGCCGGCCATGGCGCGAAGCCTTGCCGCCACGTCGCCCGCGCCCATGAAGAGCGGCGCGCAGCCGCCGAGCATCGCGCGGCGCCGCCAGTTGGTCCAGACGCCGAAGCCTCTGGCGGCGCTGAGGAGCCCGAAGGCCCCTGCCGCCGCCGCGCTCCACCAGCCCGGGGCCGACCCTTCGAGCGAAAGCAGCGCCGCCGCAGCGGCCGTCGCGGCAGAAAGCCCGGCGGGCGCCGCCTCGTAGGCCGGGCGCCACCTGGCGAGCGCGCGGCCGGATGCGGCCGACGGATCCGGCGCGCCGCTTCCGAAAAGCCAATGAGAGAGCGCTTCGCGAGCGGAGCGCCGAAAAGAATCGTTCATAACCTTCCTTTTGAAGTCCGTCAGATGATCGCTGGACGCCGAAGCGCCTCAGCAGGCGATGCGGCCGGGCCGAGGCCACGGCGCATCCTCTTCCTCCCCGTTGGGCCACGCGAGGCGGGGCCGCACCCAGAGCGGATGAAGCACAACGCCTTCTTCAGACTCTGCGAAGCCGCTCTCTGGCGACGCCGGACGGGTCCGCACGAGATAGCGGCCGTCGGCCTGCCTCGCGAGCGCGCCTGCTGCGGCAAGGAGCTCCGCCGACTCGAGAAGCCGCCCCGGCGGAAACGCGTCTGCCGGCAGAAAGAGGCCGCTCTTCATGGCAAGCGCCGCCGCGTCGCTTCGCCGCGACGCCGCCTCGACGGCGCGAAAGAGCACTTCCACTGCGAGCCGAGGCATGTCTCCCGCCGCCGCAGGCGCCCAGAAGAAGGCGGCAGCCGGCGCCGCGCGCCCGTGCGCCTCGAGGAGGCCCGGCACCGGCTGAGAGCAGCGGCGGCGCAGCTTCAGATCGAGCGGCCGAAGCCTTTCTCCCTGCGTTTGCGCCCACGATGCGGCGAGGTCGACAAGCGCCTGCGGCTCTTCGATCAAAAGCGCAGAAAAGACGCCGGGCTCTTCAGACTCGCGCTCGCCTTCAAGACGCTCTTCATCGCTCTCGGCGTCCTCGTCCTCCGCAGCGGGCGGCGCAGAGACGGCCGCCCAGGACGCAAGTCCCGGCGGCAGCGCCGCCTCGTGGAGCAGCGCGCCGCCCTCGGCGGGCGCCGCAAACCCCGCTTCCACCAGAAGCGCCGCCAGGATCCAGGGATCCGTCGGGGCTCGGTCAAAGCCCCAGGCATCGCGCAGCAGCGCCGCAATCGACAGCGCGCCGAGCGGCCAAGGCACATAGAGGCCGTCTGCGGCCCACCAGAGCGGCGCGCGCGGGACCCCGGCGCCGGAGTCTTCAGCGAGGAATGCGCTCGGCGATCCGCCGCCTGACGCCGACGGATTCACGACCCACCGGCCTTCGAGAACGAGCGTCTTCGCGGCATGGACGGCTGCTTCAGCCCAGCCGAGAAGCGCCGGATGCGAGGCGTCGCGCTTCGCGCGCTCGACGGCCCGCGCATTGAAGACCTGCACTTTGGCGCGAAGAAGAGCGTCGGCAACGAGCTTCCCGGCCTCGCTCGCCATGAGGGCGCCGGACGCAGCGCCTTCAAAGGCGGCATAGCACTCGGGGTCCTCCCGAAGCCATGCCGCCGTTTCTGCAGGAAGCGCTCGAGCCAGTGCATGCAGCACGGCGCTTCGGCCCGGAAAGGCCGGCGGCGGCAGTCCGCCGGCGCCGCGCCAAGGCGCTTCCCGCCCCGCCTGAGTCCGCCACGAAAGCCGCAGCGTCCGTCCGGCGTGGCGCAGCGAAAAGTCGAGAAGGAGTTCGGCCGCAGGCTCCCAGCGCCCCTCGGCGCGAAAGCCCCCGAAGGTCTCGTCGGGCGCGCCCGCCTCCACGCAGAGTCCGTCAAGCGCGCCGAGGCCGCAGAAGAGCCCGGCAAGACAGGCCGCCATGCGGAGCCGCTCTTCATAGGCCCGCCGCTCCCGAGGGGGCCGCTCGAGGCCGATCGGCCGCCGATCGATCTGAGATAGCGCCGCCGCCGCGAGCATGAGGCCGCAGGAAAAAAGGCCGTCGGTCTCTGCAAAAAGGCCCTTCGGCGCACGCGGCAGCCCCTGCACGGCTGCGGCCCAGCGAAGCATGGCCGGCAGCGCATGCGCTTCAAAGAGCCGCTCGCTGCCGAGCGCGGTCCGAATGCGCACGGCCCAGCTGCGGTGCCGCCTCAGGAGAGCGCCGGGATCAACGGGGCTCTGCACGAGCCTCGGCGGCTCGCCCAGCCCGCTCAGGAGCGCATCGGCCGGCAGCAGTCCGGGCATGGCTGCCGGCATCGCGAGCGCGCTCGGCCCTGCCGTGAGATCCGCGGCCCGCTCAGGCGCGAGCCGCCACCAGGGGCGCTTGGCCGCCAAAGCAGCCGCACCGCCCCGTGCGGCCTCGGCGCCTCGTTCAAGCGCCCGGCGCAGGCGCTCCTCGCCGGCCTCTGCCGGGACTTTGAGCGAGCCGGCGAAGCGGATCGGCGCCGCACCCGAGGGAGACGCCCGCCAGGCGAGATCGCGCGTTCGCTGCCGGAGCAGATCCGGCGAAGCGGCCGCCGGCTCAGGGATTTGCGCCGGGATCGATGCCGAGGACGCACTCGCCCTCGGCGCCGGCTTCCCGGACGCTCTTTCTGAATCCGCCCAATGGCCGCCGAGCCGAGCGGCGAGCGCGCCGGCAAGCCGGCGCTCAAAGCGCGGACGGCTCGCTGCAGGCGCAATGGATGAAGAAAAGCGATGTGAAGAAGAATTCATAGCGCAGCTCTCATAACGTTTTTCAAAAGGCCAGCCGGAGAGCGGCTCCCTGCCGGCGGCCGGCCTTTGGAAAAGCGAGCGGCGCAGGCTCGAAGAGTGAACCTGCGCCGCTTGAAGCGAATGAACCTGCCATGCGCGCAGCGCCCCTCCCGGCGCCGCCGGCCGTCTCATTCCGATCGAGGCAGCCGCATCTCGGTAAGGAGCGCGAGGAGCGCTTCCGGCACCGCCTCCCAGCCGGAGGCGACGCGCCAGCTCGCGCCGCAGAGGCGCTTCGACGCTTCCGCCTCTTCGCGCTCATCCATAAAGAACGCCTCCGTTCCGTCGCCGAGCGCCGCCGCATCGGCGTCAGGCCGCCTCACAAAGAGGAGCGCGGCTTCAGCGCCCATGGCGGCCAGAAGACTGAGCGGGCGCTCCAAATCCTCAAAGCGCACGCGTCCGTCCGTGAGAACCACGAGGTGGCGCGACGAGGCGCTCAAGGCTGCCCCCGCTTCGGCGAGCGACATCGCGCCCCAGAGCATCGCGCGGACAAGCGGCGTCGGCCCGCGGCCCGCCAGGGGCCGAAGCGCTGTCAAGGCCGTTCCCGAGGGGGACGTCCAGTCGGACGCGAGGAACACGCCCTCGCCGCCCGCATCGGGAAAGACCGCAATGCGGCAGCGGGCCCGCACTTCGCGCTTCAGCGCCTCTTCAAGCCGCAGCGCGGCGGTCTTAAGCACCGCCGCCTCGCTGTCGCCTACCGACGCCGAAAGATCGAGAAGGATCTGCACGACAGGCGCGCACCGAAGGACCTCGGCTTCGGCGCGGAAAATGCGAGCGTCGCCAGCGGCGAGCAGATCAAGCCGATCGTGGTCAAGATCGAAGCCCGCCTCCGACCAGGCTTCCGGCTCGAACCCCGGCCGCCTGAGCGCTTCGCCGACAGCGGCGCCGAAGGCGGAAGACGCCGCCCACACCGCGTCAAACGCCTGCGCCGCGCTCTGAGCCAGCGCCCAGCTCGCGCCGTTTGCGAGTTCGAAGCCGGATTCTTCAGCCGCCGCCGCAATCTCGGGCGAGGCTTCGCCGCGCTGCCAGGCGTCTGCTGCCGCAGACGCGCGCAGCGTCCTTTCGAGCGAGCCAACGGCCTGCGCGGCCGCCGGGAAGCCTTCCGGCACGGCCAGAAGCCGCCGCAGTCCATGGAGTCCCTCGCTCCAGTCGTCCTCCGGCGCACAAAGGCCGGCATCCTTCCGGCTTCTCCGCACCGTTTCCGCCGCGCCGGCCTCGGGCCGGATGGACCACCTGCCCTCCTCGGAAAGCGCTTGAAGCGCCTGCCGGCGCGCTTCCGTGCGCCGCCAGGCTGCCTGCGCCGCCTCATCCTGCGGACGCTCGGCCGTCCGAAGACGCGCTTCGCGCTCGTCAAGCTCCGCCGAAACCGCTTCGGCGTCGAGAAGCTCAGCCGCTTCCTCAGCGAGCGCCCGCGCATCGGCCGAATCCGCAAGCGGCAGCCTGGCACTCACGAGCGAACGCATTTTCTCGAGCAGGCTCCCGAAGGCGGCTTCTGCCGCCGCCTCCGTCTCCCGGCAGGGCTCTTCGGGCAAGTCGAGCGCGAGCGCATCCCGCAGGAGGCGCATGAGAAGCCAGCCCGAAAAGAGCGCCGGCAGGGACTCGCTTCTGCGGCGCCCGAAAAGACACCGTCCCGATGCCGTCAGGACATGAACGAGCGTTTCGCGCCAGATCCGCCATCCTGGATAGTCGGCGAGGCCGAGCGCATCCACTCGGGCGTCCTCAAAGATATTGGCCAGACGCCGAACGCGGACGGAAGCGCCGCAGGAGAGCGCCGCCATGTCGGAATAGCGGACATGATTGCGCTCATGAATGCCGTGTCCCCAGACATAAACCGGCGCGAGCGGGCTCGTGAAGTCGACCGGCCCGAGCCAGATCGTGCGCATGTCGGTTGATGGACGCCCCTCGAACCGCACGGCGATCGACTCCTGCCGGCAGAGCGCCGGCAGCACGGTCATGGCGGCTTCCGGACCGGCGGCGAGCACGCCCGCCGGCAGCCGCCGGGCAAGAAACGCTGCAGCCGCTGCTTCGAGCCGAGCGGCCTCTTCAGCCGCTGCGGCTTTTTCGCGCTCTCGCGCAAGCGCCGCACGAAGAGGCTGCGCGCCTCGGGCGCGCGGGCTTTTGAAGCCGGCAAGCCGCGCTTCCAGCTCGGCCATCCGCTTCTCGGCGCACCTTCTGGCCTCTTCCCTTGCCGCCGATGGGGACCAGCCGGCTGTGCGGCGTTCTTCAGACGAAATGTGCATGCTGCGGGACTCTCCTTCAGTGGACCCTTAAGAAAAAAGCCTGCGGGAAGCGCGCCGCCTCTCCTGCCGCCCTTTGAAAGAAGAGGCAGGCGTCAGAACGGCGCGCTTCGGCGCAGGCTTGCGGAAAAGCCGCAGAATGCCCGCGGCGGCGCCTGCGCGCAGCGCAGGTCCGCCGGGATCGGCTCCGAATGAAAAGAATGCGGAAGGCGCGCATCGCTTCAGCTGAAGAGACTCGCCTCTTCCATGCAGGGCCAGCTGTCGTCGTCCGCTCGGGCGGCAGCGCGCTCGAGCGGACGCTTGGCCTTCGGCCCCGAAATTTTCTTTTCGAAAAGCATCCCCGAATCCTGCGGTCTGGCCCGGCACTTGACGTTCGGCAGCGACTGCCGCCACGCTTCGAGCGCCGCCTTCAGCTCGCGGGGCTTGTCGCCCCAGTGCGCCTGAAGCAGCGTCAAAAGCGCCGCTCTCGCGGAACGGCCGAAGGATTCGGCAGCCGCCGCATCGGCCGCCCAGGCGACAGGATCGGCATCTCCGATCTCCGCCTCGCCGGTCATCCAGCAGAGAAGAAGTTCGAAGAAGCGCTGCGTCGTCCGCCGGCTCAAAGCCATAGGAGCGCTTCGAAGGCCGAGCGGCGCCGCAGTCGGCGCCAGACGGCTTTCGTGCGCAGCGCCTGCAGCAATGCGGGCCGCTTCCTGCAGGAGAGCTGGAGGCAGCCGCTGAAGATCCGGCGGAAGGCAGCGGACAAGCGCCGCTGCTTCCTCCGCCTCGTCCGGCCCCTCGAGCCGCATGTGCCAGAACCGATCCAGAACGGATCGATCCTGCGCATGGCGGCCGAGATAGCCCGACGGCGCTTCGCTTTCGCAGCCCCGGGTGTTGTCCGTGACGACGATGCGGGCTCTCGGATGCCGAGGAATCACTTCCCCGGTCTGATCGACTTCAAGCGGCAGCCCTTCGAGGAGATCGTTGGCTGAAACCCACATCTCTGCGGGCGCAGCCGAGAACTCGTTCACCAAAAGCAGCCAGCCGTAGCGCCAGGCGAGCGCGGCCGGACCGTCGATCCACTGCATGCCGCCGGAAGGCTTGACGATCCAGCGGCCGAGAAGCTCGCGGCGATCCATCCTGGGACGCGCCGTCACGCAGACGAGCGGCGTCCCGGTGCAGCTGCACCACTGACGGACGAGCGAGGTTTTCCCGGCGCCGGTCGGACCGCTCAGATAGAGCGGCGCGCATCCGCCGCGATGCCACCAGAGGGCAAAGCGCCGGAAGGCGGCTTCGGGGAAGACATAGTTCGGATTGCGATGAGGAAGGCGCGCCTTCGCTTGCGGCGTGCGCCATTCCTCGGCATGGACCCTGACAGGCGGCAGCGCAGCAAGGTGCGCGCCGAAATCGGCTGCCGGGATGAAGCGCCAGGGCGCAAAGGCCTCGGCGGCGTCTGAAGCGTTGTTGGACATGAGATGTTCTCCAGCTAAGGGGAAAAGGCAAGCCATGTCCCGAGAGCGCAGCGCCCTCGCATCAGCTGTCAGACAACTTCATCCGGAGGCGAACGCCTCCGGGGCTGGTTCATTCTTGATCGCGCATGCTTTAGGCCTGGGCCTCCGGAATATGCGCGCTCCGGCTTCTTGCGAAGTGGCGGCAATGATGCCTGATTGCGCTCTCTTTGGCAAGAGCTCTTCTCAAAGCAGTCTGCAATGCAGGCGAGAAGCGCAGCTCGGATCAAGAAATGATGGTTCGGTGAAGAGCCAAGCCAAGATCAAAAAAACAGTCTGTTCCAAACAGAGTGCGGGCCGCCCGATAGTGAAAAGATCGCTTAAAGCGCCTTGATTTCGAGTCGAACTACCGTAGACCACGTCGTTTCCATGCGGCTAGCGACGTCTGCTTTATAGTTCGCCTTTCAGCTCCGATTGTTCAAGTCTCTCCTGACAAGGAGGGACATTTATCTGCCAATCTGTCAAATGACGCTTATCAAAGCGTTAACTGTTCGTCCGAAACATCGGCCTGCATGCTCGTCGTTTGCAGAGAACATTCTTTTTCGCCATTCTGTGCTTGGCACAGGCGTTTTGTCGAGATAGATCCGACGAAGCCGATCTTGAAAGGGCCCAAAAAGCAACGCGGACAGGAGTCGCCACAACGCAAGAGGGGCCGCCCCGAAGGACGACCCCTGGACTTTATAGCTTCTTGCGGACCATGATCCACAGCACGATCACAATGACGACGGTGAGTCCATCGAAATGGACGCCGCCGTCAATCGAGACCGATACCTGTTGTGGTATGATCTGACACGAAGCAAGGGGATTGCTATTCATTTTGACCACCTTGCATCATTGACTCAGCCCGTGTTACCAGCACGGGCTTTGTCGTTTCTGCACCCCTTTCGGGGACCTATCCACGGCTTGCGCCATGAATCCTTTCCTTGGCCACCGGTAGGTATGGATAGGCAGGCGGGAATGAGATCATCCCGCGCTTCGTGCTGCCGCATATTATTGCATAGGCCCCGACAATCTCCCCGCCCTAATGTGTCGGAGAGGCTTGCAGAGGCCAGCCCTGACGCAAGAGGGGCCGCCCCGAAGGACACCGCTGTCAATCGAGACCGATAGTTGCTGTGGTAGGATCTGATACGAAGCAAGGGGGATGTTGCTCATTTCCGTACCTTGCGTCATTGACTCAGCCCGTGTTACCCGCACGGGCTTTGTCGTTTCTGCACCCCTTTCGGGGACCTATCCGCAGCCTGCACCATGACGCCTACCTTTGGCTGGCGCGGATAGGCATCAAAAAAACGCAGCCTTGTTCGTTAAAATCCTGTCGTCCCAGCGCAGCCGTACCGAGGGCGGCTGCACGATGACGGATTCGGCGTTCGGCAGGGTTCGCCGAGTCGCATCGCCGCACCGCGGCGATGTTGATAACCAAAGCTGCCAATAGAAAACGGCCGCTCCATCCTTCAAACTGTAGCGGCCGTTGAGGTAAAGCGATGAGATCTAAATTCAATCGCTTTGCTGCTATGTTAACACGAGTACGCTTCCGATTTCGGCTTGTCGTTCGCCTCTGGCGAATGTTTGAGCTGGAACTGGATGTTGAAAGCCGCGACTAGCAGCGCGTCATAATCCAACCAGACCCTCGCCGGGCAAGCACGGCGAGGGGACGCAAATCTTCCGCCGATTCGTCGTGCGGCACTTCGCAAAAGCCGTCAATCGAGACCGTCACCTGCTGTGGTAGGATCTGACACGAAGCAAGGGGGA
>CAJKSP010000015.1 GCA_905202595.1 uncultured Sutterella sp. | reverse complement strand
CGGACAAAGCGCATGCGTGTAAAGCCGTTCAGTATGGCTCTCATGCGCTCCGGACCGACCAGGTCGCTGCGCCATTGTGTATTGCCGTACATGCCTTGGAGCCAGCTTTTCCAATGCGGGCCGGAGAGCGCTTCGTGCGCTTCGGCAGCGAGTGATCGAGCGAGCTCAAGCGACCAAAGCGGATGAATGCCGGCGTGTACGAAGACGACGCCAGCCTCTTCAATGAGGAGCGGCTGCGCGCGCAGCCAGTCAATGAGTTCTGCAGCATCCGGCGCTTCAAGAACTTCCTGAATGGTGTCTTTGCGATGGGCTTCGCCAGCGCCTGCGGCAACAGCGAGCAGATGCAGGTCATGATTGCCGAGCGTCATGCGGGCGCGATTGCCGAGCGACTTTACAAAGCGCAGGGTTTTGAGCGACTGAGGGCCGCGATTGACGATGTCGCCCACAAAAACGAGCCTGGCTTGCGCAGGAAGCTGGTCCATCAACCCTTCCAGGCTTTCGTAGCAGCCCTGAAGATCGCCGATGGCATAAATGCTGCCGCTGTCCTCCGATTCATCCGGCTTCATTCTTTTCTCCTCCTGAGGTTTGCCGCAGTCTGCTGCAGGCATTAAGCTCTCTCGGCCCGTTCAGACTGGCCGCTCATTTTAAGCGTAGCCGTCCGACAGTCTCTTTGCGGTCGGACGGCTCGACCGCATTTTTGTTGTTTTCTCTTCGCTATTGCTATGAAGCCCGTCCGCAAAGTCGTTTTCCCTGTCAATGGTCTCGGCACTCGTTTTCTGCCTGCTACTAAAGCAATGCCTAAGGAGATGCTCCCGATTGTGGACAAGCCCCTCATTCAATACGCCGTTGAGGAGGCAGCTGCCGCAGGGATTACGGAGATGATTTTTGTCACCGGCCGCAACAAGCGCGCCATTGAAGATCACTTCGACAGCTATCCTGAACTCGAGCGTGATCTTAAGAGCAAAGGCAAGACTGAGCTGCTTGCCATTGTGCAGGACATCGTGCCTGCCGGCGTGCACTGCATCTACATCCGTCAGCCTGTGCCGCTGGGCCTTGGACACGCTGTGCTCTGCGCACGTCCTGTGGTGGGCGATGAGCCTTTCGCGGTGGTTTTGGCCGACGATCTCGTTGATGCGAAACGCCCCTGTTTGCAGCAACTGCTTGATGCCCGCACAGCCATGGGCGGCGGCTCTGTGGTAGCCGTTCAGGATGTAGCTCCTGAAGAAACGAAGAAGTACGGCATTGTGAGCGTAGACGATGCAGCGCGCGACACATCACTTATGCACGGCATTGTCGAAAAGCCGGATCCGGCTGTGGCGCCTTCGCGTCTCGCTGTAATCGGCCGCTATGTCTTTGAACCTGCAATTTTCAAAGAGCTTGAACAGCAGGCGCCAGGCGTTGGCGGTGAAATTCAGCTTACGGACGGCATCGCTGCCATGCTGGAGCATGCGCCCTGCTACTCACACCGCTTCGAGGGTACGCGCTTTGACTGCGGCAGCAAGCAGGGCTTCCTTGATGCAACGGTCCATTTTGCGAGAAAGCGCGGCTTCCGCATAGCCTGAGCTTGACTGCGTCTGGCGGAGAACCCTCGCGTTTTCAGAATGAAAGAAGAGCCAGATTGATGAAGTCTGGCTCTTTATTTTTTAAGGAATTTCAGCAGCCGCGGACCTTCTTCAGAAGGGCTGTAGTCGAACGCTGATGTTCAAAGGCGATTGTTACGGCTCGTCCTCCCCAGGAGGCGGCAAGCTTCGCCTCCGTCAGATTCTCGACTTCATAGTCTCCGCCTTTGACATAGAGATCTGGGCGGGCTCGCCGGACGGCTTCGAGCGGCACTTTGTCTGGAAAAATGACGACGAGATCTACGGACGCGAGCGCTGCGACGACTGCCGCTCGATCTGCTTCTGCATTGATCGGTCTGTCATCTCCTTTGCCGAGGAGCTTTACGGATGCGTCGCTGTTGACGGCGACGACAAGGCTGGCGCCTAGGGCGCGGGCCTGCGCGAGATATGTCACATGTCCGCGGTGCAGGATGTCGAAGACGCCGTTGGTGAAGACGACGGGATGCGGAAGCGCGCGGGCGCGTTCAGCAAGCTCATCCATTGAGCAGATCTTCTGCTCAAACGCTGGCGGCGGGAAATGCTGGCTCATGTATTGCTGAATGACTAAAAAGGTGAACGGCTCTGCTTGGCAAAGGCGGTGAACCAATCCGAACAGACGGCGTCAAGAAGCGAGGATGCTGCATGGGTGGCGTCAGGCGCCGCTTCAGGCATTTTGCAGCCATCCGTGCCGAGGATGATCCGCTCAGGGCAGCCGGCAAGCCGTCCGGCCGTGCAGTCGCTGGGCTTGTCGCCGAAGAGAATGCTGCTGCCGAGATCAAGGGCTAGATCAGCAGCGGCTTGAAGCAGCATGCCGGGTTTGGGCTTGCGGCAATTGCAGTCGATGCGGTAACGCGGGAGCGCCTTCTCCGGATGATGCGGACAGAAATAAACGCCGGCTACCGGCGCGCCTGCCCGAGCCATCTCTGCCTTCATCCATTCCGTGAGTGCGAAGAAATCGTTTTCCGTGTAGTAGCCGCGGCCGATGCCGGACTGATTTGTGACGACAACCAGCAGAAATCCGGCTTCGGCAAGACGGCGCGCGCCTTCAAGCGCGCCGGGCACCCATTGAAAGTCGGCGCGCGTGTGCACATACGCGAAGTCGCGGTTGAGAACGCCGTCGCGGTCGAGGAAGGCGGCGCGACGGCAGCAGTCAGCCTCAGGCAACGTCCGGGTACTCCTTAAGAAGCTTCATCATGTAGTCGCGGGTGCCTTCCTGTACGCTGCGGAAGACGACGTCGCAGCCGGCTTTGCGCAGGTTTTCCAGATTGGCTTGCGTATAGGCTTGGTATTTGCCCTTGAGTGCTTCGGGGAACGGAATGTACTCAATTTCTCCGGACTTGACGGCGCCTTCAAGCGTCAGCGCTTCGCGACCTTCGCTTTCGCGAATGGCGTTGACGACAGAGAGTGCGACGTCGTTGAAGGGCTGCGCACGGCCTGTGCCGCAGTTGTAGATGCCTGAAACGGGCTTGTCGAGGAAGTGCATGAGCACCTTGCAAACGTCTTCGACATAGACGAAGTCGCGCTTCTGCTCGCCGTTGCCGTAGCCCAGGCAGCCTTCAAAGAGCTTCACTCGGCCGTCGCGGCGGTATTGGAAGAACTGATGGAATGCGACGGAAGCCATGCGTCCCTTGTGCTGCTCGCGAGGGCCGTAGACGTTGAAATAGCGCAAGCCGACAACCGGAGCGCGAAGGAAATCCATTTCGCGGCGCAGCACCTGGTCAAAGAGGTACTTGGAATAGCCGTAGACATTGAGAGGGCCTTCAAAGCGGACGTCTTCAACGAACTCGGTATGGCCGCCATACGTAGCGGCCGACGAAGCATAGATGAAGGGGATGCGCAGCTCCTGCGCCCAGCGATAGAGCTCAAGCGTGTAGCGGTAGTTGTTCTCCATCATGTAGCGGCCGTCAGTTTCCATCGTGTCAGAGCAGGCGCCCTGATGAAAGATGGCTTCTGGTTTGGGCGCGGTGCCTGCGCGCACGCGGGCGATGAAGTCGCGCTTGTCGAAGTAGTCCGAAATGCGGCATTTCGCTAGATTGGCGAACTTTTCGCTTTTTTCAAGGTTGTCGACGGCGATGATGTCGGTGATGCCGCGCGCATTGAGAGCGAGCACGTTGTTGCTGCCGATGAAGCCGGCTGCGCCGGTGACGAGGATGCTCATGATGGAATTCCGATGCTGAGTGTAAGTAAGGCCGAACGCAGTGCGTCCGGTCAGCCGAATAGCTCTTCAAAAGAGACTGCAGCCGTGCCGAGTTTGCCAACGACGATGCCGCCGGCGCGATTGGCGATGCGAATGGCCTCTTCAATCGGCATGTTGGTGGCCAGCATGGCCGCGAGGATGGCAATGACCGTGTCGCCGGCGCCTGAGACGTCAAAGACCTCTCGGGCCTGAGCTGCGACCGAGCAGGCACCCTGCCGGCTGAAGAGCGTCATGCCTTCTTCAGAACGCGTGAGGAGGATGTAGTCAAGGCCGAGCTCTTCGCGCAGGCGCTGAGCTCGATTCGAGAGGTCCTCTTCGGAATGCCAGGCGCCGACAACCTGTTTCAGCTCGGCGCGGTTGGGCGTAATGACCGTAGCGCCGCGGTAGCGGCTGTAGTCGTCTCCTTTGGGGTCGACGAGAATGGGGAGAGCGGCCTTGCGGGCAAGCTCGATCATGGCTTCAATATGCGAGAGGCCGCCTTTGCCGTAGTCGGAGAGCACCAGGACATCCGAGTCTTCAAGAAGCTTCGCAAAGGCGCCTAAGTGCCGCTTTAGCGATTCTTCTGCAGGAATGGCCTCGAAATCGCATCGCACCATCTGCTGCTGGCGAGCGACAACACGCAGCTTGACTGTGGTATCGAGGGACGGATCGAATTCCAGGCACGGCGTAATGCCTGCTTCCTTCAGTAGCTTTTCAATGAGCCGGCCAGGTTCGTCATCGCCGACGACGGAGAGCAGTGTCGAGTGAGCGCCGATGCTGGCAATGTTGCGTGCAACGTTCGCAGCGCCGCCGAGACGGGCTTCCTGCCGCGTGATGCGCACGACCGGCACGGGGGCTTCGGGAGAAATGCGCTCGGCGTCGCCAAACCAGTAGCGGTCAAGCATGGCGTCGCCTGTGACAAGCACTCGCGCCTTCTGAATTGTGGATTTGTCCATGATTGCCTTGAGCGGCCGTCCGCTGGCGCCGAAGGCGCTGGCGGCCGGCAGGTTGTTATCCGCAGATTGTAATAGGCGCGTTGGAAGACCCGCCCATTAAAATAGGCAAATTGTCTAAAAAGCGGCTGAGCTCTGAAGCGGCCGCCAAGCTTGAGCAAGGTGTGAGTGATGCAGCTGGATGCGTCGATTTTCAAAGCCTATGACATACGGGGTATCGTAGGCCAGACCCTGACCGAAGAGGCCGTCTGCGCAGTTGGGCGCGTTTTAGGCTCAATGGCAATAGAGCGCGGCGCTGATTCGTTCTGCGTTGGACGCGACGGCCGTTTGACGGGGGCGTCCCTGGAGGCGGCGCTTATTCGCGGGATTTCCGGTGCGGGCATCCGTGTGATCGACATCGGCGCGGTGCCGACTCCAGTTTTGTATTTTGCAACGAAGCATTTCGGGAACGGAACAGGCTGTGCCGTGACCGGTTCTCACAATCCGCCGGAATACAACGGACTCAAGATGATGGTTGCGGGGATCACGCTCTCGGGCGAAGAGATTCAGGGCATTCGCAAGCGCATCGAAGAGGGCCGCTGGTTGAGCTCGGCTGCGCCGGCTCAAGTCGACAAGGCGGACGTGCTGCCTGCTTATATTCAAAAAGCGCTTGACGGCATTCAGATCGGCCGTCGACTTAAGGTCGTCTGCGATGCAGGCAACGGCATTGCTGGCCCGGTAATGCTGAGGCTTCTCAAAGCGCTCGACGTTGAAGCTGTGCCTTTGTACTGCGAGCCGGACGGTCATTTCCCGCATCATCATCCTGATCCCTCCAAGCCCAAGAATCTGCAGGATCTCATTGTTAAGGTGAAGGAAACGGGAGCTGACTATGGCTTTGCGCTTGATGGCGACGGCGACCGTCTCGGCGTAGTGACGAATCGCGGCGAAATTATTTATCCGGATCGTCTGATGATGCTGTTCGCTGCCGATATTCTCGAGAAGCATCCAGGCGCGCAGATCGTCTACGATGTGAAATGCTCGCGCAAGCTCGTCGAGTGGATTCGCAGCAAGGGCGGCGTGCCTGTCATCAGTCCGACGGGGCATTCGCTCGTGAAGGCGAAGCTCCGTGAGAGCAAAGCCCCCTTTGCCGGTGAAATGTCCGGTCATCTCTTCTTTAACGACGAGCGCTGGACGGGCTTTGACGACGGCATGTACGCTGCGCTGCGCCTTCTCGAGATTCTCTCGCGCACGCCGGATCCTTCGGCGGCTCTTTCTTCGCTGCCCAATGCGGTGAATACGCCCGAGCTGCAAATTCCGACGGCAGAGGGCGAAAACAAGACATTCATCGAGCGCTTCAGTGCGCAAAGCCGCTTTGAAGATGCTAGCGATGTGATCAAGGTCGACGGAGTTCGAGTCGAATGGCGCGATGGCTTCGCGCTCGCGCGCGCGTCGAATACGACGCCAGTAATCGTTGTCCGCTTTGAAGGCGATACGCCTGAAGCGCTCGCACGAATTGAGAAAGTCTTTACGGCTGAAATGCTGCGCGTGGAGCCCTCACTGGCGCTGCCGCAGTAGGCTGCTGCTTTGGGCTGAAGCGTCGGGAAAGAGCACATGATCAACTATTCTAGCAATACCCTCCTGCCGTTCCTTCGTGATAGCACCGGCGTGCAGACGCTTTTTGCCGCCTGCGGCATCAAGCTCGACATATCTCGGCAGCGCTTTTCAGGCGAGGATCTGAAAGCGCTCTGCCGCTATGCTCGAAGCCGCGGTTTGGAGCGCGAGTTTGGCCGCATGGTTTCGGGCGAGATCGTCAATGTCTCCGAGAATCGGGCGGCGCTTCATACGGCGCTTCGAGCCTTTGCGCCGTCTGCACCGCATTTCAAGGATGTCGACCGCGAGCGTCGGCGAGTTCTCTCCTTTGCTCGTCAGGTGCGTGAAGGCCGTTGGCGAGGTTGCCGCGGCGATCGCATTACGAGCGTCATCAACATCGGCATTGGAGGCTCGGAAATCGGACCGCATGCTGTCTGGCATGCGCTCCGTGCTCCGCAGCCTGATATTCGGCTGCACTTTCTCTCGAGTGTAGACGGCGTATTGCTCGAGCGCATTCTGGCGCAGTGCAATCCGAAGTCAACCCTCATTGTGGTGTCATCCAAGAGTTTCACAACGCGCGAGACGCAGGTGAATGCCGCTGCAGTTGATCAATGGCTTCTCGACAATGGCATCGTCGGTGCAGACCGAACCAGGCATCTCGTCGTCGTGTCTGCCAATCCTCAAGCGGCGGAAACGATGTGTCTGCCGCCGGAAAATTTCTTCCATATTTGGAACTGGGTAGGCGGCCGTTTTTCCGTTTGGGGCGCCATCGGCTTGCCGCTTGCTATTGCGCTTGGGCCCGATGCCTTCCTCGAATTTCTGCAGGGTGCCAGCGAAATGGACCGCCATGCGAGCTCAGCGCCGCTTGAAGAAAATCTTCCGGCACTGCTTGCCATGATCGACTTCTGGAATGCAACGAGGCTGGAGATCTCTTCGCACTGCCTGCTGCCGTACGATGAGCGGCTTCGCCGCATGGTGCCTTGGTTGCAGCAGCTTGAGATGGAATCTCTCGGAAAGAATCATTCGCCGACCGGCGAGCGGATTTTGGGGCACACAGGGTTGGGCGTCTGGGGAGCCAACGGCGATGAGGCGCAGCACAGCTTCTATCAGTGGCTTCGCGAAGGCACGGGCCGCACGAGCATCGACATCGTTTGGAGCGAAATGCCGGGGCATCGCTATGCAACGCATTACCGCGTGTTGTTAGCCAATGCGCGCGCTCAGGCTGAGACGCTCATCATGCGCGAGGCCGACAGTCCCTACTTCAATGCCGTATCTGCCATTGTGCTAGACGCCATTACGCCCCGGCGCCTGGGCGCCTTCATGGCAATGTATGAGCACAAGACGACGATGCTTGGCACGCTTTTCGGCATCAATCCTTTCGATCAGCCCGGCGTTGAGCTCGGCAAGCGGCTTTCCAAGCGTGCGGAGTCTGGGGCTGATGTGCGCAGCGTTCTTGAAGAAGAGGCGCGGAACTTGTGAAGATTCTCGTGATCAAGTCGTCCTCTATGGGCGACATCATTCATGCTCTGCCGGTTGCGCGCGACATCCGGAAGGCGCTTCCCGACGCTCGCATCGATTGGGTCGCGGAGGAAAGCTTCCGCGATATCCCGCGACTTGCACCTGATGTGGACAAGATTTACTGCACGGCATTTCGACGGTGGCGTAAAGCCCTTTTCTCTTCGCAGACTAGGGCTGAAATTGCATCGCTTCGACGAGCGCTTCGCGAAGAGCGTTACGACGCTGTGCTGGACATCCAAGGCCTCATTCGATCGGCAGTCGTTGCGCATTGGACGGGGGTGCCCTCGATTGGCTACAGCAGGCAAACCGTGCGCGAACCGATAGCGAGCTTTTTTTATAAGACAAAGCTTGATTTGCCGGCGTCTCTCGGCGCTGTGCGACGCTACCGAATGGCGGCGGCGCGCGCCTTCGGCTATGAGATAGACGAGGAGCATCCCGTGTTCGGGCTCAAACCTGAGGCGGTGCCTTCCTTTGACATCCCTCCAAAGAGCGTGGCGCTCTGTCCCAATACCAGCCGTGATGAAAAGCTATGGCCGGAGGAAAACTGGCGGGCGTTCGGCAGACGCCTCCAAGCGCGCGGCTTCGTCAGCGTGCTTTACTGGGGAGGCCCAGAGGAGGAAAGACGCTGCCGCCGCATTGCGGAGGGCATTCCAGGCGCTGTGGTGGCGCCGCGTGCGCCGCTGTCGCAGGTGGCTGCAAACCTCAGCTGCGCCGCAGGCGTCGTCGGTGTCGATACGGGACTTGCGCATCTTGCGGCGGCGCTCGGGCGTCCTAGCGTTGGCATATATGTATCAACCCCTACGGAAATTCTGAAGCTGGTGGGAGACGGGCCGGTGCGCTCGCTTGGCGGCGTCGGCCGTGTGCCGACGGTCGATGAAGTGGATGCTGCTCTTGTCCAAGTGATGGACGCGGCGCGTCAGGACGATTCAACGGATTGAAAGCATCATGAAGATCACTCCCGGTCTTTACCGCATCGTGACGATGGTGGCGCTGCCGCTTGCGAGTCTTTACCTCATGTGGCGCTCGCGCAAGCAGCCTGCGTACCGCGAATTTTGGGATGAGCGCTTCGCTTGGGGCACTTATCCGCTGCGCCGGCCAGACCGGCCGCGTGTTTGGATCCATGCTGTGAGCGTGGGCGAAACCAATGCGGCGCGACCGCTCCTTGAAGCCATGCTCCGCGCCTGGCCAGAGTGCGATGTACTGTTGACGCACATGACGCCTACAGGGCGCGATGCAGGCGAAAAGCTGGTTGAGCTTTCGCCGGGGCGCATCCATCAATGCTATCTCCCGTATGACGCGCCTTATGCCGTGGAGAAGTTTTTCCGCCAGACAAGACCGACGCTTGGCGTGATCATGGAGACAGAGGTTTGGCCAAATCTGATGCGAGAGGCGAGCCGGCTGGAAATTCCCATGGTGCTTGCCAATGCTCGTGAGAGCGAAAAGTCTCGCGTGCAGGCGCAGCGCGTCATTGAATTGATGGCGCCGGCCTTCGGCGCTTTTTCTGCCGTTCTGGCGCAGAGTCAGGAAGATAAGGTTCGGCTCGAAAGTCTGGGCGCCAAAAATGTGACGGTGACTGGCAGCCTCAAATTCGATATCCGACCGGATGCATCGCAGGTCGCGGCAGCGGCCGACTGGCGCGCTCGGCTTTCCCGGCCCGTTCTTTTCATCGCCTCGACCCGAGAGGGTGAGGAAATGCGGTTCGCGAAGGCGCTCGCCGAGCGTCGAGAGCTCTGTCGGCGCAGTCTCGTGCTGCTCGTGCCGCGTCACCCGCAGCGGTTTGGCGATGCCAAGATGACGCTTGAAGCTGAGGGCTTCAAAGTATGTTTGCGTAGCGAAATTCGCAATCCTGAAGACATTCCCTGCGATGCCGATGTGCTCCTCGGCGACAGTATGGGCGAGATGAGCTTCTACTGTGCTCTGGCTTCTATGACTGCCATGGGAGGCTCTTTTGAGAACTTCGGCTCTCAGAACGTCATTGAGCCTGCTATGGCGGGATCCCCTGTCGTTGTCGGGCCTTCCATTTTCAATTTCGACAAGATTATTCGCGATGGCCTGGCGGCAGGCGCAATGGTGCAAGTGCAGACGCCTGCCGAGGCGCTGGACGTATTTGAGCGCTGGCTGAATGATCCGGCTGCTTGCGGCTGTGCGGCAGAGGCAGCTAGACAATTTGCTCAGACCTATGCTGGTGCTACGGGCCGCATGATGGCTATTTTGGAGGGGTTATGGCAAGGCGCGCGCAAAAACGAATTCCGAATGCCTTGACGATCGCCGGGCTGGATCCGTCTGGCGGAGCCGGCCTGCTTGCGGATGTCAAAGCAATGAGCGCCAATGGCGCTTATGCCTGCGGCGTACTGACAGCCGTAACGATGCAGAATACGCGCGGCGTTTTCGGCGTAACGGCGCTTTCCGGGGAAGATATTTCGGCACAGATGGATCGTCTTTTTGAAGACGTTCGCATTGATGCGGTCAAGATCGGCATGCTTGGCAACGCTGAAATCATTCAGGCTGTTGCGGCCGGCTTGCAAAGATGGCGGCCGGCTTTTGTGGTGCTTGATCCTGTCATGGTCGGCAAGAGCGGCGATCGACTTCTTGAAGAAGCAGCCGTATCTGCGCTCGTGCAGGAGCTTTTACCTCTTGCTACGGTGATTACGCCCAATCTGCCGGAAGCGGCGGATCTCCTTGGCGAGGAGGAAGCTAGGACGAAGATTGAAATGCAGAGGCAGGCAGCGAAGCTGCATGCTCTTATGGGGCCGCAAGGCTGGGTGCTTCTGAAGGGCGGCCACCTTGAAGGCGATGCGGCAGACGATTGGCTTGAGGGGGCAGATTTCGGAGGCTGGCTGCCTGGGCGAAGGGTGGCGACGAAGAATACGCATGGCACAGGGTGCACGCTGTCTTCTGCGCTGGCGGCGCTCCTGCCGCAGTGCAGCTCTGTGCCGGAGGCCTGCCGAGAGGCAAAAGCTTATATTGCTGGTGCTATCGCCCATGCCGATGATCTTGATGTCGGTTCGGGTCATGGCCCGACGAACCATTTTTGGGCATTATGGCCGTCTAATTGAAACAAAATGTAACTATCTCATGTAAATCTCTTGACGAATGAGAGTTCCTCAGGCAAAATTTGACCTCTCGGCGCATTAGCTCAGTCGGTTAGAGCAGAGGAATCATAATCCTTGTGTCCGCGGTTCGAATCCGTGATGCGCCACCAAATTCCAAATCCCGCACTGAAGCATGACGCCGCAGTGCGGGATTTTTTCTTATGCTCGGAAAGAACGCAGTGCAATCTGCACTGCGTTCCTTTTCAGTTATCCGCCACCGGATGTAAACCGTGCCAGCGAATCAAGCCAAGAAACTCTATCTCCGCAGCTTTGGCTGCCAGATGAACGACTACGACTCGGGCCGCATCGCCGATCTTCTTGAAGAAAAGTTCGGGTGCGTGAAGACCGACAATCTCGAAGAAGCCGACTTCGTCGTGCTCAATACGTGTTCCATTCGTGAAAAGGCGCAGGAAAAAGTTTTCTCTGACCTGGGCCGAATCCGCGAAGCGAAAAAGGGCAGGCCCGGCATGCTGATTGCTGTCGGCGGCTGCGTGGCGAGTCAGGAAGGGGAAGCCGTTATCAAGCGTGCGCCGTGGGTGGATGCGGTCTTCGGGCCGCAGACGCTGCATCGACTGCCTGCGCTTCTTGAGAGACGCCTGCGCACTGGGCGCCCTCAAGTTGATGTGAGCTTCCCAGAAATTGAGAAATTCGATGCGCTTCCTAAGCCGCATGCGCATGGGGCGGCGGCCTTCGTTTCTATCATGGAGGGCTGCTCTAAGTACTGCACCTACTGTGTCGTGCCTTATACGCGAGGTGAAGAAATTTCGCGTCCGCTTGCCGATGTGCTTGTTGAAGTAGCTCAGCTCGCCGACCAAGGCGTGAAGGAAGTGACGCTTCTCGGTCAGAACGTCAATGCCTACCGTGGCCGGACGCCCGATGGCGGCGAAGCGGATTTCGCCATGCTTCTCGACTACGTCAGCGAGCTCGACGGCATTGAGCGCATCCGCTATACGACCAGCCATCCGCGTGAATTCACGCAGCGACTGATCGATGCTTATACGCGTCTGCCCAAGCTGGTGAGCCATGTACATCTTCCGGTTCAAGCGGGGTCGGATCGCATTCTTGCTGCCATGAAACGAGGTTACACGGCGCTTGAATACAAGTCGATCATTCGCCGCCTTAAAGCCGCGCGTCCTGGTATTTCAATTGCGACAGACTTTATCGTGGGCTTTCCCGGCGAAACGGATGAGGACTTTGATCAAACGATGAAGCTCATAGACGATGTGGGCTTTGATGCGAGCTTCAGCTTCATCTACAGCCCTCGTCCCGGCACGCCAGCGGCGCGCATGCCTGATCCAACGCCTTATGAGGTGAAGCTGGACCGGCTGAAGCGGCTGCAGGCCAAGATTGACGCGAACGCCACGGCCATCAGCGAATCCATGGTCGGCAGTGTGCAGCGCGTACTGGTGCTCAGCGAGGCGCGCCGCGGCGAAGGGTTCCTTGCGGCTCGGACGGACAACAATCGCATCGTCAACTTCATCGGCGACAAGTCGCTCATCAATCAGATGGTGCAAGTGAAGATCACCGATGTGTTTCCGCATACGCTCGGCGGAGAACTGGTCAAAGGTTGCAGCGAGCGCTGAGCAGATCTGAAGGACTTGCGCTGTGGAGGAACCGATGAAGGAAGCAAAGATGGAGGCCGCGCAGAGCGGCGGAGCTGAAGAGCGCCTGACGTTTGCTGCTGATGCCGGCAACGATGATCTGGCTCGGCTCTGCGGACCGCTTGATGAGAATCTGAGACAGATGGAGACAATTCTCGGCGTGCAAATCGCACGTCGAGGCAATGCGTTCAGCGTCTCAGGGCCCATTAAAGAAGCTCGCCGCGCCGTTCGGGCGTTCGAGGTGCTGCTCGACCGCGTCAAGCGGACGGGCGCGGCGCTGTCCGTTGATGACGTCCAGTGGCATTTTGTCGGCAGTGACGACGAATATCGCGCTGAGCAGGCTGCGCATCCGGAAGAAGCAGCGAGTGAAATTCGCCTCAAGACGCGCCGGCGCGATCTTCGCGGCCGCACGCCTAATCAGCGCGAGTACCTTAAGGCAATTCTCGAGCACGACATCAGCTTCGGCATCGGACCGGCAGGCACGGGCAAGACGTATCTGGCAGTTGCCGCAGCCGTTGATGCTTACGAGCGCGGCACAGTGGAGCGCATCGTTCTCACGCGTCCTGCAGTTGAAGCCGGCGAACGGCTTGGCTTTCTGCCGGGCGATTTGGCTCAGAAGGTCGATCCGTATCTGCGGCCGCTCTATGATGCGCTTTTCGATCTCATGGGCTTTGAAAAGTCGCAACGCTTGATGGAGAGGCAGGCCATAGAGGTGGCGCCCCTTGCCTACATGCGCGGCCGCACGCTCAATAATGCCTTCGTCATTCTGGATGAAGCACAGAACACTACTTCGGAGCAAATGAAGATGTTTCTCACGCGCATCGGCTTTGGCTCCAAAGCGGTCATTACCGGCGACATCACGCAGATTGACCTGCCGCGCGGCGTGCTGTCTGGGCTGAAGGAAGCGTCGAGCATCCTCGATGGCGTGCGCGGCATTGCATTCACGCGCTTCAACTCCGGAGACATTGTTCGCCATCCGCTCGTTGCGCGCATCGTTGAGGCTTATGATGCGGCAGCGCAGGCTCAAGAAGCCGAGCGCGCAGAAAAAGCCGCTCTCAAAGCGGCGGAGCGGGAGGCGCGGCGCGCTGCTCGCTTAGACATTGGCGCTTGAGCGGCGGTCGCAGAGTCAGCGGAGCTGCCAAGCGGGTCTCAAAGGAGAGAAGAAAGATGCTCACGACACTGAACGAAGCAGAAGCCAAAGCGTTCAGGAAGCCGGACCGTCAGTACCTTGCCGACAGCAATCGACGTGTCTATGGCTGGCTTGAAACGAAAACCAAAGTGGTTTTTGGCCGCAATGAGCTTGAGCCTGATATGGATGCGCCGAAAGCTTTGAAGCCATCTGCCTGCGCGGAGGCGGTGCCGGTCTGCGGCAAGCCTGCCGCGATCAATGCGCAGGAAGGGCAGGGCGACATCGACGAAGAGGTGGCGGACGGTCTTCTCAATGTGGACTTTCAGCAACGTGAACGATTCCCGCAGCTGCCGGACAAGGCCGTCATGGCGCATTGGATGGCGGCAGCCTGCGAACGTCCAGCGGAAATTGCTGTACGTTTTGTCGATGAAGACGAGGGCCGCCAGCTTAACGAGACTTATCGTCATCGTCAGTCTGCAACTAATGTCATTACTTGGGATTACACGCACGAGCCCGTTGTAACGGCGGACATCGCCCTCTGCGTGCCTGTGCTCGTGCGGGAAGCCAAGGCGCAGAATAAGACATTCGAAGAGCATCTTGCCCACCTTCTCGTGCACGGCGTTCTTCATGCCCATGGCTATGATCATCTGAATGAGGCGGAAGCCGAGATCATGGAGGCACGCGAGACCGAGGTGATTACAGGGCTAGGCTTCGAGCCGCCCTACAGCGATGCTGAGGGGCGCGTTCACGACTGAGCGCGCTGCGGCTGAAAGTTTGAGCTGCCCCTGAATACAAGCAGGGTCAGTTCAGCTTTGCCGCTTGGCCGCGCCTTTGTGTATGCTTGAAAGATTGTTTTCATCCACCCATTTTTTATGTCAAGCGAACCTCCCAGTCCGAAACCTCGCGGTTTTTTGGACAGACTTGCGGCCGCATTTCACGACGAACCCATCAGCGACCGCAATGACTTGCAGGAAATTCTGCATGAAGCGCGCCGCATCAATTTGATCGGCGCAGATACCTACTCCATGATTGAAGGCGCGCTCAAAGTGTCTGAGCTGCGCGCTTCAGATCTGATGGTTCCTCGCTCCCAGATCCATGCGGTGGATCTTTCGGAGACGCCTGATGTCTGGATCCGAACGGTGATTGAGTCGGGACATTCACGCTTCCCTGCTGTGGAAGGCGATCTCGACAACGTACTCGGCATGGTTCATGCCAAGGATCTGCTGCATCTGATTCTCGATCCCAAGACGGATGTGAGGACGTTCATCCGGCCGGCGCGCTTTATTCCAGAAAGCCAGCCGACGAATGTGCTGCTGCGGGACTTTAAGTCGACGCGAAGCCATATGGCGCTCGTCATTGACGAGTTCGGCAGCGTTTCTGGCCTCATCACTATTGAAGACGTCCTGGAACAGATCGTGGGCGACATCTCCGATGAGTTCGATCACGAAGACAAGGCGGCAAATATCGTTGACGCGGGTGGCGGACACTGGCGTGTCAAGGCTCTGACGCCCATTGATCAGTTCAATGAATTCTTCAGCGCAGCGCTTGAGGATCATTACTGCGAGACGATAGGCGGGCTTGTCACCGATCGATTCGAGCACGTGCCTCATGCGGGAGAGGTGATTGAAGAAGGCGGCTTCCGCTTCAAGATTGTTCGCGCCGACGATCGTCAGGCGCAGCTGCTTGACGTTGAGCGCTTGAAGGTGCAGTCGAAGGCGGCTGAAACGCTGAATTAAAGCAGGAGAGATTCGATGGGCGCCTGCGCGCAAGATGCTTGTGCAGCGATGCATTGCTCTGTTGCTCGACGGCTTTCTCTAACGCTTGCGCCTTATGCCGCTGCGCTGCTGCTCGGGCTGGTCTTTTCCTGCGGCTTTGCGCCAATCAGCCTTTCTGGAGCCGCATGGGCAGCCTTGGCAGCTGCACTGGCCCTTGCGGCTGTGCAGAAGGCCCCCCGTTCTTCGGCCTTTGTCATGCTGGCCTTTGCTCTGTCGTGGTTTGCCAGCTCCCTGACATGGACGGCAGCATCCATGACGGAGCACGGCCGTCTTCCTGAAGCTCTTGCCGCGGCAGGCGTTGGGGCGCTTGCCTTCATTTGCGCTCTCTTTTCCGCCGCGGCTGTTTGGCTTACTGCGAAGCTGCCGCTCAGGAAGCCCCTTCGTCCAGTGGCTATGGCCTGCGGCATGGCCTTTGCCGAATATCTCCGCGGCGCGGGCTTTGTCGATTTTGGATGGAGCACGCCGGCACTGGCTTTCTTGGAGCTGCCGCTGTCTGGCTATGCGCCGGTCGGAGGAGGCCATCTTGTCAATCTGACGGGGCTGCTTTCTGCAGGCTTTGTTGCCGGAGGCGTCTTTTGGGCGGCCGAGCGGCGCCTGCGGCCTGCGGTTGGAGCGCTGGCGATTGCTGCCGCCATTTGGGCGGCAGGAGCTGGCCTTTCAACGCACGCCTGGTCTTCGTTGGGGCCAAGCGTTGCTGTTCGCATGGTGCAGGCTGATTTGCCTGTTGTGGACGCTTTTACGCACGCAGATCCGGCGGAACGGCTTGCCGCTGCTACGAAACTGATCCGTCGGCCTTGGCCTGAGAGTGCGTACGGCCCATCCCGAATTCTTCTTGCGCCGGAGGGGCTGCTGAACGGCACGCTGAGCGGTTTCGAACCGCGTGTGATGGCGGCACTCGGAGAGTTTTTGGACGAAGCTCGAGCGCCAGTGCTTTTCAATGCATTCAGGCATCCGGCGCCGCAGGACTGGCGCAATGCCGCTTTTCTGCTTGAAGATGGACGCGCTGTTGCCTATGTCGACAAGCGCAAGCTGGTGCCGTTCGGCGAATATGTGCCGGCTGGCTTTCGTTGGTTCGTCAATCTGCTCGGCGTGCCGCTGGCAGATCTGACCGCGGGGCCTGCAGATCAGTCCAATTTAGACTTGGGCAATGTGCGCGCAGGCGTTTTGATTTGCTACGAAAATTTGGATGGCGAGGTGCTTCGAACGCTCTGGAAGGATCCTGAAGGCAGTCCCGGCATGCTTTTCGTTACGGCAAATCTAGGCTGGTTTTCGCCGCAAATTATTCCGCAGCACCTCGACATGACGAGGCTCCGCGCGATGGAGTCGGCACGGCCAGCAGCGAGCGTCAATATGAATGGCCTATCCGCCGTTGTGAACGCCAAGGGCGAGATCGTGCAGAAAGCGCCTGCGTCAGGCCGCGCTGTGCTTGACGTGCAAATCGAGAGCGCTCAGGGGAAGCCCACTCCCTATGTGCGGATCGGAGATGTTCCGGCTGCTGCGCTTTCTCTGGTGGTTCTTGTGCTGTTGTCGTTTTTTGGACGCACATCACGTCGGAGCTGAATGGGGCTGGTGCAGCAGCTTCATTCCGCCGATTCAAAACGCCGCAAATTCAGGGCCCTTATAATCGACGCTTTGTTTCTCCGGCATTTAAGCCGGATCTGTCATTCCCATCGAAGGCGCTGCCGGCAAGGCTGACAGCGCATAGCCGACATGATTACCTTTCAGGAAGTGATCCTGCGTCTGCAGGATTATTGGAACCGCCAGGGCTGCGCCATCATGCAGCCGATCGACACGGAAGTCGGTGCTGGCACCTCCCACACCGCGACGTTCCTGCGCGCGCTCGGCCCGGAACCCTGGCGCGCCGCCTACGTGCAGCCTTCTCGCCGTCCGAAAGACGGACGCTACGGCGAAAATCCCAACCGCCTGCAGCAGCATCATCAATTTCAGGTGGTGCTCAAGCCCGCGCCGACGAACATCGTCGACCTTTACCTGGGCAGTCTGCGAGCGCTCGGTGTTGATACGACGGTGAACGACATTCGTTTCGTTGAAGACAACTGGGAGAATCCGACGCTTGGCGCTTGGGGCCTTGGCTGGGAAATCTGGATGAACGGCATGGAAGTGACGCAGTTCACGTATTTCCAGCAAGTCGGCGGTCTTGAGTGCAAGCCCATCACTGGCGAGATTACCTACGGCCTTGAGCGCCTGACGATGTATCTGCAGAACTGCGACAACGTGTTCGATCTCGTCTATACGCGCTGGAAGCAGCCCGATGGCACTGACCGCGTTCTCACGTACGGCGACGTCTTCCATCAGAATGAGGTCGAAGAATCGATCTACGCGTTTGAGGCCAGCGACTGCGACAAGTTGCTGAAGCTCTTCGACTACTACGAAGGCGAAGCCAAGCGCCTGATGGATCTCAATCTGGCGATCCCGGCCTATGAGATGGTTCTCAAGGCGGGTCATACATTCAATCTGCTTGATGCGCATGGCGCCATTTCCGTTACGGAGCGCGCCGCATACATCGCTCGCATCCGCAATATTTCCCGCTCCGTCGCGCAGAGCTACTACAATTCGCGCGAACGCCTCGGCTTCCCGATGCTGAAGAAGCCGGCCGCAGCGATCTGAGAGACGGGGGGCAAGACAAAATGACGAATCTTCTCGTTGAACTTCAGACTGAAGAGCTGCCGCCGAAGGCGCTCAAGAAGCTTTCCGACGCCTTTGCCGATGGCGTGAGAAAGTGCCTCGCCGAAGCGCACTTCATTACGGACGAGAATGCCGTGACGGCCTACGGTTCGCCGCGCCGCCTGGCTGTGCTGATCGAAGGCGTTCCAGCCAAGAGCCCTGAGCAAAGCTTTGCCCAGAAGCTCGTGCCGGTGCGCGTCGGCTTGGATGCCGAAGGCCAGCCGACTCCGGCTTTGAAGAAGAAGATGGCCGCTCTCGGCATCGCATGTCCGGTCTCTGAGCTCAAGCGCGTGAACGACGGCAAAAATGAGCAGCTCGTGTATGAAGGCGTGCGTCCCGGCATGGAGCTTGTTCAGGGCTTGCAGCATGCGCTCGAATATGCGGTGAAGCATCTGCCGATTCCGAAGGTCATGACGTATCAGCTTGCAGACGGCGAGACGACTGTTTCCTTCGTGCGTCCGGTGCGTCATTTAGTGGCGCTCTATGGCAAGGATGTAGTGCCGGTGAAGCTGTTTGGCCTGGAAGCTGGCCGCATCACCATGGGGCATCGCTTTCATACGACGGAGCCGGTAAGCCTCTGCTGCGCTGACAGCTATGCGGAGACGATGCGAGAGGCTCATGTCGAGCCTTCGTACGATGCCCGTCGAGCCAAGATTGTGGCGCTGCTTGAGGAGCATGCAGAAAAGCTCGGCGCTAAGGTGATTGCGCCTGAGGCTCTGCTTGACGAGGTTGCTGCGCTGACGGAATGGCCTGTGGTTTACGAAAGCCAGTTTGAGGAAGAATTCCTGCAGGTTCCTGAGGAATGCCTCATTCTGACGATGCAGCTCAACCAGAAGTACTTTGCTCTTCGCGATGAGCAGGGCCGCCTCATGAATCGCTTCCTGCTCGTTTCGCAGCTCGAAGCGACCGACGGCGGCAAGGCGATTTCCGAAGGCAATGCCCGCGTTGTCCGCGCACGCCTTGCCGACGCGAAGTTCTTCTATGACCAGGATCGTCAGCATACCCTTGAAAGCCGCGTCGACGGTCTGCGTCACGTGGTGTATCACAACAAGCTTGGCAGCCAGTTCGAACGCATGCAGCGCGTGGTGAAGATTGCTGGCGCCATTGCCGATTTGATCGGTGCGGACCGCAGCCTTGCCGAACGCGCTGCGCATCTGGCCAAGGCTGATCTGCGTACGCTGATGGTGGGCGAGTTCCCGGAACTGCAGGGCATCATGGGCGAGTACTACGCTGAGCATGACGGCGAACCGGCGGATGTGGCGCTGGCTATTCGCGAGCACTATCAGCCGCGGTATGCCGGCGATGCGCTGCCGAGCACGCCGGTCAGCATTGCCGTTGCTATGGCAGACAAGCTTGAGACGCTCGTGGGACTCTTCGGCATTGGGCAGATGCCGACGGGCGAAAAGGATCCGTTCGCGCTGCGCCGTCATGCGCTGGGCGTGCTGCGCATGCTGATTGAAAAGAATTTGGGCGTTGAGATCCATGCCGTGATTGATGCCGCATGGGAGGCTGAAAAGAGCATTCCAGGTGTGGTTGATCATCGTCAGGATCTGATGAACTTCATGTTCGACCGCTTGCGCGTCATGCTTCGCGATCAGGGCTATTCCGCTCAGGAAGTGGATGCGGTTCTGACGCTGCGTCCGGCTAAGGCAAATGACGTGCCTAAGCGCCTTGCTGCGGTGCGCGCTTTTGCGGCGCTGCCCGAAGCTGAGCCGCTTTCCGCTGCAAACAAGCGCATTGGGAACATTCTCAAGAAGATAGAAGGCGAAGTGCCGTCGGTGATTGATCCTGCCCTTCTTCAGGAACCCGCTGAGCAGCATCTTTTCGAGACGCTGCAGAAGATCGAACCGCAGGCCGACAAGCTCTACGGCGAAGGCCGCTACGAGCAGATGCTTGTTTCGATGGCGGCGTTGAAGGAGCCGGTGGATGCGTTCTTCGATTCCGTGATGGTCAATGCGGAAGATGCGGCCCTGCGGGCGAACCGTCAGGCGCTTCTTGCTCGCCTCTACGGCATCATGAATCGCGTTGCTGCGCTTTCGCGACTTGCGAAGTAAGCTGATCAAAGCGTGGTGCAACCATCGCTGATGCAGCGGTCAGGACGTCCGTTTGGGCGTTCTGACAGTACATCTCTGGGGCCCGGCAGGACAGCAGTCCGGCACGGGCCCCAAGCGTCTCCGCAAACGAGGAATTTTGATGATCCATACGCTTCGAGGCTGGCTTTTTTATATCTGCTTGGCCATCACCATCCTCTGGCTCACCTTCGCGCTTTTGGTGACGAAGCCCTTCATGGGGCTTCGCGATCGCTACGAGTGCATCTGCCGACCATGGGCGCGCTTTGCACTCAAGCTGCTTAAGATTACCTGCGGCGTTGATGTGAAGAACATTGGCATGGAAAACATGCCTGCCGACAGGCCAGTTGTGGTGCTCTGTAAGCATCAGTCGGCTTGGGATCCGTTTTGGCTCGGCACATTTCTTAGCCGGCCGCCCTGCTTTCTCTACAAACGTTCTTTGAATTGGATTCCGTTTCTAGGCTGGGCGCTCTGGTCGATGGACATGATGGCTATTGACCGTTCGAATGGTCGATCGGCCTTCGAAACCTTTATGAAGAAAGGGCCGAAGTTCCTTGAGCGCGGCTGGTGGATCACGCTGTTTCCAGAGGGCACTCGCGTACCTCCCGGCCAGCGCGTGCGCTACAAAACCGGCGGTGCTCGCTTTGCTTGTACAGAAGGGGTGCCGATTCTGCCGATTGCACATAATGCCGGCCGCTTCTGGCCGAAGAACAGCATTGCCAAGATACCGGGCACCATAACGGTGAGCGTTGGTCCGCTCATTGAAACTGCCGGACGCGATCCTCATGAAGTGACGCGCGAAGTCGAAGCTTGGATTGAAGATGAGCTCTCCCGCATTGACGACGCTGCCCGCGTTTCGCATTGAGGATCCTGCCCTGGCTATCGGCATTCAGGAAAGCGATCCTGCGGCGCTTTCTGGAATGCGAAGTGCTGCGCGGCTTTTGTCGGCCAAAGCGCGCTTTCGTGCGGCGCCGACAGATCATCCGTGGCTTCGTGAATCGAGCGGGGCTGTGACGGTGCCGCCAGCGAAACTTAACGAATGGTGTGCATTCATGCCGGACGGCGTCGGAGGCTGGCTTTCTTATGTCATTAAGCCGAGTGCGCGGAGTCGGCGTATTCGCGTTGTGCTGACTCCGGAGCGCATTGAGCTGCGGCTGCCGAAAGGGGGCTATCTTGAAGAGGGCGTGAGCTTCCTCAAAGCCAAGCGCTCTTGGGTGCGGGAGATGCTTCGTATCCACGGGGAAGCTTTGCTGCGCGCGAAAATGGGGGAGCGGCGCTATTTTGATTTTGAGAGGCGCACCCTGCAGTATCGAGGACAGCCGGCTCAATTCGTTCTCGGTAAAAGCCGAATTGCATTGTTGCCGCTCCCTGAAGGTGGATCTTTTCAGTGGGAGATCTGGTTGCCGTTGCCTCAGGCGAGCGGAGAAGAGGAAGTCGTAGTGGCATTGAAGAAGTTCTTCATGGCGTACAGTCGATCCGTCATCGCCCGCTGCTATGCTCGGATGGCGCTACGCGCTAAAGCGCTGCCGCCTCTGCCTTGGCGGCTGTCTTCTGCTCGCACTCGCTGGGGGTCTTGTTCAAGCCGCGGCCAGATTTCTCTCACTTGGGCGCTCGCTTTCTTCGATGATGCGCTCATTGAATATGTCTGTGCCCATGAACTGGCCCATTTGATCGAGTTCAATCATTCGCCGGCTTTTTGGGCGGAAGTGGCGGCGATCTGCCCTGAATGGCAGACGGCTCGCGAGCGGCTGAAACAGATCAACTTGAGACTGCTGCCTTTTGCCTAGACGTTCAGATTAATTCTGTGCTAGGAAACGACTTAGCAAGGATAGGCGGCCGCTCGACAAGGCGCTCTTCCGTCTAGAAGGCGCCTTCAGGATGCCGATTCGCTGCAGCATTGGCAAGCCGCACGAAAGCAGCGACATCGAGCGCTTCGGCTCGGGCGCCGGGATTGACGCCTGCCGCTTCAATCTCTGCTTCATCGAGAAACTTGGAGATGGCGTTGCGCAAGGTCTTTCGGCGCTGTTGGAAGGCGGCGGCGACAAGCGCTTCAAACATTTCAGCTGGGACGAGCGGCAGTGAATCAATCGGCCGGGGCACCATGCGGACAACCGAAGAGGTGACTTTAGGCGCCGGCGTGAAGGCGCCGGGCGGCACGTCGAAAAGCTTATGCATGACGTAGCGGTACTGCAGCATTACTGAAAGGCGCCCGTAGGTTTTGGAACCTGGTTCAGCAGTCATGCGGTCGACTACTTCGCGCTGAAGCATAAAGTGCTGATCGATCACGCGGTCTGCGACATTCGTCAGCGCAAAGAGAAGCGGGGACGAGATGTTGTAGGGAAGATTGCCGATCACGCGTAGCCGCTTGCCAGGGAGGACGGAGCGCCAGTTGAGTTTGAGAGCGTCGGCTTCAATGAGTTCGAGCTCGTCTTCAGAGAACTGTTCGCGCAGGAATGCTGCGAGATCGCGATCAATTTCGATGGCGGCTTCATGACCGGCAGTTGCGATCACTTCGCGTGTTAGCGCTGCCTGACCTGGACCGATTTCGATCAGGGCATCGCCCGGCTTCGGGTCGATGGAGTGCACAATACGGCCGATCCAGTGCTGGTCATGCAGGAAGTTTTGTCCGAAGCGTTTGCGGGCATGATGCCCTTCGAGCCAATGCTGTTTCACGGTGTTGCGGTGCCTGCGTTAGGCATGATGTGACAAAGAGTGCGTGCGAACGGCCGCGCGCAGAAGCGGCCTCATGATACATGGTGTGCGGGACGAACCCGATAACTGACGGGATTGCAAATGAAAAAGCCCCGGCTGATCCGGGGCTTTTTCCGAGATGCTAGCCGGTCACATCCTCGCGGGCAGGCCGGTGCATTCGTTACTGACGCGGCCTCAGAGCAGGATCTCGGATGTCGACGAAGGCTTCATCTCGTAGCTCGCGCTGCCAGTTGTAGGTTGCCTCCGCCAGCTTTTTCTGGCGCAGATTCTGACGTGCAGCGATGCGCATGCGTTCAGGGTTGCCTTCCTTGTCCGTGCGGCGTTCTACGATCTGAATGAGGTGGTAGCCGTAGTTCGTCTTGATCGGATCAGAAATCTGACCCGGCTGCAGCTTGTTCATCGCAGCCTCAAATTCAGGCACTGTATCGCCGGCCTGGAGCCAGCCGAGGTCGCCGCCGCGCGTGGCAGTAGCATCGACGGAATTGAGACGGGCCATTGTCGCAAAGTCGGCCTGGCCGGTCTCCACGCGATGCTTGATGTCATTGAGGCGGCGGATGACGTCAGCCTCAGGCGTGATGTCGCTCACAAACATGAGGATGTGCCTGGCGTGGGTGCGGACGACAGGGCCGCCGGCAAGTTTGGCCTCAACGCCGTTGCGGCGGGCAAGGAGCTTCACGACGTGATAGGCGTGCTGCGAGCGCGCTATGTAGACGGCGCCGCTTTCAATGTGTCCGCGCATGGCCTCCCAGAAAGGAGCTGGAATGTCCTGCTGGGCGAGCCAGCCCATGTCGCCGCCTTCAAGCGCGTCATTTGAGCGCGAATATGCGGCAGCGAGCTGAGAAAAGTCTTCGCCTTTGCGGGCGCGATCGGCGATCGAGTCGGCAGTCTGTCGCACCTGAGCGTCCTCCGCGGCGGTCTGCACTGGCAACAAAATCTGCGCAACGTGGTATTCCATCACATCCGAGCCAGTAAAGCCGGCTTGCTGAGCCAGGTAGGCATCGACTTCGGATTCTGGAATGTCGATTTTTTCGTCAACTTCGCGGGCCCGGAGACGCTGCGTTGTAATTTCATCGCGAATTTCATTGCGGAAAGCGCTGAAGGTCACGCCGTCGGCGAGAAGTTTCTGAGAAAGTTCATCGACCGTCAGATTGTTTTGTCGAGCAATTTGTTCGATGGATGCATTGACCATTTGGTCGTCGACGCGGATGCCTGTCTGGCGAGCGCGCTGAAGAATGGCTCGCTCGGTGATCAGGCGTTCGAGCACCTGTTGCCGAAGCGCATCCATCGGCGGGAGCTGAATGTTCTGGCGGCGCAGATTGATAGCTACTGTGTGCACGCGCTGTTCGAGCTCGTATTCGGTGATGACGTCGGAATTAACGACGGCGACGATGCGGTCGAGGTCTGCAGATACCGGGGCGCTGGCGAGCGTCGCTTCTTCAGCAGGCTGAGCAGCCGGCGCCCTGGTGGGCTCCGGCGTTTCGTTGATCTGCAACGGGGCGGCAAGGATGGGAGCGGCCGGTTGCGGGGCTGCCCGGTCCATGATGCTGGCTGCATGCGCTGCGGCCAGAGTCGCAAAGCTCGTCATCGCACAAGCGGTGATTTTGAGCGTCTGGATGATGTGCTGCTTATTCATAGTAGTCATAGGCGCCCGGCGTAATGGGGAGCGTCTCGCGGGTCTGGTAGCCGCGGATGTTGCGGCGCAGCTCGGAAATCGGGCTGGTGCCAATGCTACCCAAGCCGTTGAGCTCGAGTTGTAAGAAGAAGTTTGCTTCGTCCTTGTTGCTCGCTGTGGTGTAGCGCTGAGCGGCAAGACGGAGCGTCCAGCAGTCGTGCATGTACTCGATGCCGCCGATCATTTCAATCGGCTTCTTTTTGTAGAGCGAGTAGTTGTAGCGGAAGAGTGCGTAGAGGCGCTCGGTAAGCGGCCACTGCACGGCGAGGTCGATCTGTTTGATGTTTTCGTCGTCTTCGGCGCTCGCCACAGTGGCAGAGTAGTTATAGCGGTAGTAGAGGCCGATGGTGGACATGCGCTTCGGCGACCAGGTGACGCCTGCGTTGACTTTCATGAAGCGGCTATCGGCGGACGAGTACTGTGCTGTGGCATTGGCGGCGAGCGAACGCGTCAGACGCGCGCCGATGCTTGCCAGCAAATCGCTTCGCACATCCGAACGACGGCCGTCGGTGACTCCCGTCGTCTGGAAGTAATCTCTTTCGCTTTGCAGATTGAGAAAGCCTACATTTTGGTCCGAAAAGTACTGACGCTGACCGATGCTGGCCCGAAAGAGCTCGAGGCCGCTTTCCTTGTCAATGAAGCGCGTTGACAGGACGGAGGTGAGCTGATTGGCCTCAGAAACGCGGTCGTAGCCGGAGAACTGATTGCTTGTAAAAAGCGTTGCAAAGTTGAGGTCGGCGATCGTCGTGTCGAAGATCGGGATGTCCTCTTGATTGCGGTACGGCGTATAGGCGTAGTAGATGCGAGGCTCGAGGGTTTGATAGGCGCTGCGGCCAAACCAGCTGGAATCGCGTTCGAAGACAAGCCCTGCATCAAGGCTGAGACTCGGTACGAAGTAGCTCGGAGTGCGATTGGTGTAGCCCTCTGTGAAGCCGTTGCGCTCCGTGAAGCTCTTCTTCATGTCGGTGAGTTCGTAGTAGGCGCCGATTACTTGCGCCTTAGGCACGATGAACCAACCTGCGCCTCGGAAGGGATACGACACGGACTGGTCAAGCACAAAGCGATCACCGCCGATGCGCTCATGGTGCTGGAAGCGGGTTGCTTCCAGCGTTGTCGAGAGCTCAAATCCGTGAAAATCCGCAGCATAGCCATTCACCGTCCATTGCGGTACGCGCTCATAAGGCTCGATGACGTCGTCGTCGTCAATGTCTAGCGTTTGGTTCTTTGTGACACGCAGCGTCGAGTTCCAATAGGTATCTGTCCAGCTGAGCGCATAGTCCTGCGGCAAGACGGCCTCGGAAGACTCGCGGATGTTTCCGGAGAAGTCCGAAATGTAGTCATCGTCCGACACGCGGTTGTAATCGACATCAAAGGCGAGCTTCTCACGCTGGTAATGCGTCTGAACATGCATGCCGTAGCGGCTGTCGTTTGTCTCGCTGTCGTGCGGCAGCCAGTCGAAATTCACTTGAGCGTCGAGATTCTCGAGCTTGAGGCGAGCTTCATTGCCGATCATGATGCCGCGCTTTGACATGATGCGCGGCGTCAGCGTGTAGTCGTAGTTCGGCGCCAAATTGAAATAGTAAGGCAGTGACAGATCCAAGCCGCGCGTAGAGCTCATGCCGTAGGTGGGCGTCAGGAAGCCGGAGCGGCGCTCCTGGCCGATCGGAAATGAGAACCAGGGCGTGCCGAAGATGGGCACGCCTTTGAAGTGCAGCGTAGCGCCGGTGCCGGAGGCCGTCTGATCGTATTCATCAATCTCGAGCTCGTTGAGCTTGATGTACCAAGCTTCGTCATCGCGCTTGCAGGTGGTAACCGTAGCGTCTTCAAGCGTAGTGCGGTCGCCTGATAGAAACTTGATATTTTTAGCGCAGCCGCGGATATTGCGCGGCGCATATTCATATTCGGCATCAGACATCGAGCCGGAGCGGGATGTGATGCGGAATTTCATCGATGGGCCCGAAAAACTTGCGCCTTGACGCGAAATGCGCGCGCGGCCTTCTGCAGTCACCTCATCCGTTGCCTGTACGTAGGTGATGCGGTCTGCTTTGAGCACGGAACCGCCGCGGCGGATTTCTGCGTTGCCGATCAAATGAAGAGCATCCTGAGGGTTGCCTTCAATGCGGTCGGCAGTGACGAAGCTCGCAGCGTCGTTGCTGCCTTCTGCGCGCTGGGGCTCGAGCTTGTCAACGGAGTCGAGCTGCACTCGGACGGCGCTCTTCTGAACGTTCTGGGCGGCGCCGGCGGCAGAAACGGCAGCCATCGCCGCTGCGGCTGCTGCGACGCTCAGGGCGATCGTGCGAATGGGGGGCAGAAACATGAAGCGAAGGGGCCGCTGAGGCGGCCCTTGGATAAAATAGCGAATCCTTTTCTGCGTCCGCATTGGGAACCGCAGAATCGTCAGATTTTAACAGCCGCTAGTGATGCGCGCGGTTCGGTCTGCTGGCCGCGCCTGCTCGTCCATGCGGACTGGCTGCCGCCGCTTGAAGCGGCGCGTCTGCTCTGAAGAGGTCGATCACCATGCAGAACCGCGATGAACAACTGCGCGCCTGGCTTGCTGCCGCCGCGCCCCGCTATGGTCTGGAGCTTGAAGCAATGGCTCCGGCGAGTTCGGACGCCAGTTTCCGGCGCTATTTCCGCATTCCGGGTGCCTCCCGCTCCTACATCGTGATGGATGCGCCGCCGGAGCATGAAAATGTCGGTGCGTTCGTGCGCATCGACCGCCTGATGATGGAAGCAGGTCTGAATGTGCCTCAAATCTTTGAAGAAGACCTCTTCAACGGCTTTCTCCTCATTTCAGATCTGGGCCGCGAGACCTATCTCGATGCGCTGACAGAGGAGAATGCGCCGGATCTTTTTGATGCTGCCACCACGGCGCTCGTTAAGTGGCAGGTTGCATCCAAGCCAGGCATTCTGCCCGAATATGATCGGGCTGTGCTTTTGCGCGAGATCGAGCTCTTCCCTGAATGGTATGTCAAGCGGCACTGCGGTGTGGAGTGGGATGAGAAGCGCCAGAAATGGTGGCGCATGAGCGTGGAGACGATTCTGAAGGCCAATCTTGCGGAGCCCAAGGTTTATGTGCACCGCGACTTCATGCCGCGTAATCTCATGATTTCAGACCCAATGCCTGGCGTAATCGACTTTCAGGATGCGCTTTACGGTCCGGTGAGCTACGACATTGCTTCACTGATGCGCGATGCCTTTATCAGCTGGAACGAAGCGTCGGTGCTCGACATCACGATTCGCTATTGGGAGAAGGCAAGAAAAGCGGGTATTCCTGTGCCGAAGGATTTCGGAGACTTCTACCGCAGCGTTGAATTCATGGGCGTGCAGCGCCATCTCAAGGTGCTCGGCATCTTCGCCCGCATCAATTATCGAGACGGCAAGCCCAAGTACCTTGCCGATGCACCGCGCTTTATGAATTATGTCCGGCAGACGGCACGCCGCTACATTGAGCTTTCGCCTCTCATGCATCTCATCGAGGAGCTTGAGGGCGTGCAGGAACGTGCCGCCTATACGTTCTAAGGACGGCCTCCTATGCGCGCTCTCATCCTATGCGCGGGCGAAGGCTCGCGCCTACGTCCGCTGACTTGGCTCATGCCCAAGCCTCTTGTGCCGGTAGCCGGAACGCCGATGGTTCTTCGGCAGGCGCTTGCGCTCAAGCGTGCGGGCATTGACGAAATAGTGATCAATGCGGCCGCTGGTTCGCGGCGGCTGCGAGGCGCGCTCGGGGATGGATCTCGCTGGGGGCTGCGATTTCTCTGGTCTGTGGAGGGCGAGGAAGCTTCTGATGCGCTTGAAACGCTTGGAGGCGCGGCGCTTGCTTTGCCGCTTCTGACGGCGGGAGGCGAAGATCGTTTCCTTATCGTGGCAGGAGACATCGCTACCGATTTCGACTATGCCTCGTTGCGGCAGCGAGCTGAAGAGCTCTCGCCAGGCGGTGCGCTTGCGCATCTCGTATTCGTGTCCAACCCTCCGTATCATCCGCAGGGCGACATGACGCTAGGCGCTGACGGCGCTGTGCATCGCCGTGGCGCCGAGGCAGGCGAAACGCTGACGTTTTCGAGCTTGGGTGCCTACCATGCATCGCTTTTTTCCGGCGTTGAGCCGCAGCGCGCTGCGCTGTTTCCCTGGCTTTACCAGTTTGTTGACGAAGGCCGCGTGACGGGCGAACGCTTTGACGGACGCTGGGCCAATGTAGGGACTCTTGAAGAGCTTGCTCGCGCAGAAGCGCTTTTTGCGTCAAAAAAGACCAGACCATGAAGATAGGCCCCTTTGATGTGAAGCGCCCGATTGCGCTTGCGCCTATGGCCGGCATAACGGATTTGCCTTTCCGCACGATTTGCCGCGAGTGCGGCGCAGGCTATGCGGTGGGGGAAATGGTGGCTAGCCGGGCGGATTTGCGCGAAAGTGCCAAGAGCGCCACCCGCTGGGTGGAAGCCGGCGAGGCGGGCTTGCGGAGCGTGCAGCTGCTAGGGGCAGATCCTGCCGTCATGGCTGACGCTGCCAAGGCGGCACAGGATGCTGGCGCAGACATTGTGGACATCAATATGGGATGTCCGGCGAAGAAAGTGTTAAGCGCTGCATGCGGCAGCGCGCTTATGAAGGATGAGGCGCTGGTCGAGCGCATCCTTTGCGCTGTAGTTGGCGCTGTAACCATCCCTGTTACGCTCAAGATTCGAACGGGATGGAGCCCTGAAAAGCGCAATGCGGTTGAGATTGCCCGCATTGCTGAAGCCGCAGGCATCGCCATGCTCGCCGTGCACGGCCGTACGCGCGCCGACGGCTTTCTGGGAAAGGCGGAATACGAGACGATCCGCAGAGTCAAGGCTGCCGTATCCATTCCCGTTCTGGCAAACGGCGACATTGATTCTGGAGAAAAGGCACGAGCCGTGCTTGCTGAAACGGGCGCTGACGGCGTTATGATCGGGCGCGCCGCGCTCGGCCGGCCTTGGATTTTTTCTGAGCTTGCCGCCGCTCTCGGCTATACGCCGGCGCATGCCTGCAGCGCTGATGAAAAGCGCCGCATCATCCTGTGTCACATGCGGCTGCATTTCGACTACTATGAGGGCCGACGCGGCGCTGCATCGATTCGCAAGCATCTCTCCTATTACTTTAGGGGTGTGCCGGATCCTGGCGGCCTTCTGCCGCAGATGCTGCGAGAGTCCGATCCTCATCGGCAGCTTGAGCTCGTCCTGTCCCTTTTGGGGAATATGGGCTGATCTCGCGCCGAAAGTCAGATTCGTCAGCCATTTTTTCCCACCGATCAGTAGCTCCCACTTCCCAGCACATAGAAACACGCACATGACGGACTTCAGCCGCAATGACGATCGCGAGACTGCGCACCCTCAAAGCGCTTTGAATGGGGTTGATGCGCACGTGTTCGAGGAGAAGGTCCGGTCGCAGGAGCAGGAGCTGGAGGACGGGCCTCGCCTGGATGCCGTTCTGGTCGAACAGCTTGACCGCTATTTCGCCAGACTTGACGGGCAAGAGCCGCATCCGCTCTACGATCTAGTCATCCGTGCGGTCGAGCGCCCGCTCCTTGAGTATGCGATGTCGATGTGCAACGACAGCCAGCTCGCCGCCGCCAAATTATTGGGTATTAACCGAAACACCCTCCGCAAGAAGCTCCGCGAACACGGGCTGATTGACGGAGGGGCTTCTTTTCAGAGGAAATAGAAGACATGCGCAAGCAAGCATTACTCAGCGTCTCGGACAAGACTGGCATCGTCGAGTTCGCTCGCGAGCTCGTGAAGCACGGCTATCACATTCTGTCGACGGGCGGCACCGCCAAGCTCCTCGCCCGCGAGGGTGTTGAAGTCCAGGAAGTGGCTGACTACACGGGCTTCCCGGAGATGCTCGACGGCCGCGTAAAGACGCTCAATCCGAAGATCCATGCAGGCATTCTGGCCCGCCGTCCGGATCCGAAGCACATGGCTGCGCTTGAAGAGCACGACATCGATCCGATCGATATCGTTGTCGTGAATCTCTATCCGTTTGAACAGACGATCGCCAAGCCTGACTGCACGTTCGATGAAGCGATTGAAAACATCGACATCGGCGGTCCGACGATGATTCGCGCTGCGGCGAAGAATCATGAATCTGTCGCTGTGGTTGTGGATCCGGCAGATTACGCTCTCATCGCAGCTGAGCTTGATGCTTCGGGCGAAATCTCCGCTGCGACGCGCTTTGCGCTGGCTAAGAAGGTTTTTGCGACTACGGCGCGCTACGATGCGGCGATCACCAACTATCTGACGAGTCTCGACGAAGAGAAGAAGCCGCAGCAATTCCCTGCCGTCTTTACACGCCAGTGGGAGAAAGTGCAGGATCTTCGCTACGGCGAAAATCCGCATCAGCAGGCGGCTTTCTACCGCGAAGTGCATGTGGCGCCGGGCCTTCTTGCCGGCTACGAGCAGCTGCACGGCAAGGAGCTCTCCTACAACAATATTTCCGACTCGGATGCCGCTTGGGAGTGCGCCCGCTCCTTTAAGCAGCCGGCCTGCGTCATCATGAAGCATGCCAATCCGTGCGGGGCCGCTATTGGCAAGGATTCGGCTGAGGCCTATCGCAAGGCCTTCATGACCGACAGCAAGTCTGCGTTCGGCGGCATCATCGCTTTCAACTGCCCAGTGAGCCGTGAGGCGGCAGAAGCGATTTCTCATCAGTTTGCCGAAGTGATCATCGCGCCGGCGTTTGACGAAGGCGCAATGGAGATCTTCCTGCAGAAGAAGAATCTGCGCCTGCTCAAGATGGCTGCTGGCAATGCGCATAACGACTTTGACTTCAAGCGAGTGGGCGGCGGCCTTCTAGTGCAAACCCCCGACATCCAGCTTGCAGGCGAAGAAGATCTGCGTTGCGTGACGAAGCGCACCCCGACGGATGCCCAGGTGAAGGATCTGCTCTTTGCCTGGAATGTCGCGCGTTTTGTGAAGTCGAATGCCATTGTCTACGTCCGCGACGGCATGACGCTTGGCGTCGGTGCGGGGCAGATGAGCCGAGTCGACAGCGCACGCATTGCTGCAATGAAGGCCGAAGAAGCCGGCCTTTCGCTGGAAGGCTCGGTTGTGGCTTCCGATGCGTTCTTCCCGTTCCGCGATGGTCTTGACGTCGTGGTCGATGCCGGCGCTGTGGCCGTTGCTCAGCCGGGCGGCTCCATCCGCGACCAGGAAGTCATCGATGCGGCCAATGAGCGCGGCGTTGCCATGGTCTTCACGGGCGAGCGTCACTTCCGCCACTAACCGGCGGCACAACCGCTTGCATTTCTTCCGCGCTCAGCTCAGGGCGCGGGATCGCCCTCTTCGCTTATAGTGTGGCGTAATAGACGGAGCGTTCGGCGCAGACCCGCTGGACGCTCCTTTCCGCATTGAAGGAGAACAATTCGTGAAGGACTTCGACCAAGCGCGTCTGAGCCGCCGCGCCTTCGTGGGCGCCGGCATCGCCCTCGGCCTGGCAGGCGCCATCAAGCCCGCTTTCGCCGATCTGCGCATCGAAATCACGGGCGTCGGCGCCAACCAGCTGCCGATCTCCATCAAACCCTTTGAGGGCACATCTCAGGCTCCCGCCGATATCGCGCAGATCGTGACGGCGGATCTGCTTCGCTCGGGTGCGTTCCGCCTGATTGATGCAGGGCAGGAAAATCCGAATGAAAATCTGCAGGCCCCCGAGGGGCTGCAGCAGGCTGCTCAGCAGGGTGCGGCTATTTATGTTGTCGGCTCGATTGCGACGGCAGGCAGCGGCCGCTGGGACGTGCGTTGCATTGCATACGATACGGTCACGGGACAAAGCGTCGATTCGGCAGGATATGTCGTGCCGGAGGATCTGCTCCGCATGGCTGCGCATCGCCTTTCTGATCGCATCTATACGCGCCTCACTGGCGAAGGCCCGATGTTTGCCTCGCAGCTGGCGTATGTGGCGCAGCTCGGCCGTCGGCAATATGAGCTCATTATTTCGGATTGCGATGGTGAAAATCCGAGGCGCGCGCTGCAGTCGCCAGAGCCCATCATCAGTCCGGTTTGGTCTCCAGACGGGAAAAGCATCGCTTATGTGAGCTTCGAGCGCCGCAAGCCTATCGTCTATCTGCACGAATTGGCTACCGGCGCCCGTCGAGCCGTTGCTGCTTTCAAAGGCAACAATTCGGCGCCGGCCTTCAGTCCGGATGGACGCCGGCTTGCCGTGGCGCTTTCTCGCGACGGCCTGACGCAGCTCTACCTCATCAATGCAGACGGCACCGGCTTAACGCGGTTCACTCGCAGCTACGGTATTGACACTGAGCCGGTGTTCACCAAGGACGGGCAGTGGATCTATTTCACGAGCGATCGAGGCGGCACGCCGCAGATCTATCGCCAGCGCATTTCCGGCGGCTCGGCCGAGCGCGTGACATTCGGTTCGAACTATGCCATCAGTCCTGATGTCAGTCCTGACGGCAAGCGCTTGGCCTACATTTCGCGGCTTGACGGTAAGTTTCGCGTAGCCGTTATGGATCTCGAGACGGGGCAGGATCTGCTCGTAACGACGACAGAACGTGATGAATCGCCTTCCTTTGCGCCCAACGGCCGCTTCCTCGTCTATGCGAGCGAGGTGAATGGGCGAGGAGTGCTCGGCACCTGCTCGGCGGATGGGCGCTTGACGACGCGTCTTACTGGCGATGGAGATATCCGCGAGCCGGCTTGGAGTCCGATTCTTGCTGACTGATCCTGGAGCTAAGCAATCTATTTCCGCTATGCCGCCAGGGTGCGTCATTCGTGACGATCCCGGCGGCAGTCAATTGAAAACCACAGAAAGGAGTTGTCATCATGGCGTTTTCTTGGAAGATTCTTGTTGCGGCCGCTGCCGCTGCCGGCTTTCTTGCTGGCTGCTCCTCCGTGTCGCTCGACGAGAGCGCCAAGGAGGGAACGCTCGCAGGCGACGCACAGGCGCAGGCTCAGCAGCAGGTAGATCCCTTCATGGATCCGAACAATCCGCTTTCGCACCGCTCGATTTACTTCGCTTTCGACTCCTACGACGTGGCGCCCCAGTACGCTGCCGTAATTGATGCGCATGCGAAGTGGCTTGTTGCGCATCCTGATGTATCAATCGTCATTCAGGGCAACACTGACGAGCGCGGCGGACGCGAGTACAACCTGGCGCTTGGCCAGAAGCGCTCCGAAGCCGTCAAGCAGCGCATGATGCTCCTCGGTGTGCCGAGCGACCGCATCGAGGCGATTTCCTTCGGCAAGGAAAAGCCGGTGGCTACTGGCTCGACGGAGGAAGCGTGGGCGCAGAACCGCCGCGCAGACATTGTCTATCCGACGAAGTATGTTGCGTCGCCGGCGCCGACTGCATCCGTTGAATAAATCCGCCCCGTCGACGGCTTTGGCGTCATGTGCCCCTTCGGCCTGCTCAGGGCTGCAAGACCTGCAGCCCTGAAGCGGTTGCCTTTATGCCTTTCAATGTTGAAGTCCATGCAGATGAGTCGAACTGTTCTTATGAAGGCTGGTGCGGCAGCCGCAGCCATTCTGCTTTGCGGCAGCGCGCTGGCGTTTGCTGATGATGATGCTCGGCGCGCCATTCTGGAGCTGCGCGAAAACGTTAAGCAGCTGCAGAGTGATCTCACCGTCACTCGCAATGCACAGATGCAGCTGATGACGGAGATAAATTCGCTCAAGGAGCGCAACCGGCAGCTCACTGGGCGAGTTGAGGAGCTTTCAAACGCCATTACGGTGGAAAAGCGCTCGACGCGCGACCTCTTCAGCTCTCTTGACCAACGCGTTGAGGCCTTCGAGCCTCAGACGGTGGTTATCAACGGGCAGACGGTTACTGTCGATCCGAAGGAAAAGGAAGCCTACGATGCGGCAGTCCTTCTCATGCAGGACGGCAAGTTCAAGGATGCCGCGTCGGCCTTCTCTCGTTTTGTCAAGCAGTACGACAAGTCGCCTTATCGTCCAGAGGCGTTGTATTGGTGGGGCACGTCAGCCTTTGCTGCTGAGCAGTACAAGACGGCGATTTCTTCGCAGAATCAGCTGATTCGCGAGTTTCCAAAGCACGTTCGAGTGGCGGACGCCATGCTGCTCGTCGGCAGTGCCCAGGCGGCCTCCGGCAGCCTCAAGGCTGCGCGCGCTACCTTCCAAAAGGTCGTGAAGGCGTATCCCAATACAGATGCGGCCAAGACAGCTCAAGCCCGCATCAAAGCGTTGAAATAATGCGCTGCTTCATCGGGCTTGCGGATGACCGCGCTCAGGCGGCGCAATTTTCAGACCGCGGATGAAGCGTCCACCTACAATAAGGTTTTCGGATGAGCGAGAACGCTGATGCCTGGCTGCGTCGGCCTGTTCCGCTCCTAATGCTGCAGGCGCTTTTCTCGGAAGAAGCGCTGGGGGCAGAGTTTTTGGCTGTACGCGCAGCTTGATTGAGCTGCCTGCGCGCAGCCGCACCTATGAGGAAGTCCATTCCATGACAGCGAGCAATCATGAATGCGGCACGTCTGTGCTGCATGACCCGCAGAAGAACCGCGGTGCGGCCTTCTCGGAGGAAGAGCGTTCGACGCTCCATTTGAAAGGGCTTCTGCCGCCGGCGGTTTCAACTGCTGAGCAGCAGGAAGAACGCATGCTTGAGATTCTGCGCAGCCTCGAAAAGCCCTTCCATAAGGCGCTTTTCCTCGACAGCATTCATGCGCTCGACGAAGATCTTTATTTCCGCTTGCTGGTGGATCACACCGCAGAATTCATGCCGATCGTCTACACGCCGACTGTTGGTGAGTTCTGCCAAAAGTTCAGCCACGCTTTCCGCTATCCGCGCGGGCTTTTCATTTCGATCAAGGACGCCGGTCATGTCCGCGAGCTGATCGACGATGTGCCCAATGAAGACGTCGATGTCATCGTCGTCACGGACGGTCAGCGCATCCTCGGCCTTGGTGACCAGGGTGTGAACGGCATGGGCATTCCTATCGGCAAGCTCTCGCTCTACACCGCTTGCGCAGGCATTCATCCGGCCCGCACGCTTCCTGTGACGATCGATGTCGGTACGAATAATCAGACTTACCTTGATGATCCGCTCTACCTCGGCTTAAGACAGGAGCGCACGACCGGTCCCGCCTACGATGCGCTCATTGAAGAGTTTGTAACGGAAGCTCGCCGGCGTTGGCCCAAGGTGCTCATCCAATTCGAAGATTTCGGCAACGCGCATGCCTTCGAGCTTCTGCATCGCTATCAGAAGCGAATTCTCTGCTTCAATGACGACATTCAGGGTACGGCGGCTGTGGTGCTTACGGGCATCTATTCGGCCATGCGCATTAAGAAGGAGTCGATTGCTGATCAGCGCTTCCTTTTCCTCGGAGCCGGTGAAGCGGCTACGGGCATTGCCAACCTTATCGTCGATGCGCTCGTGGATGAGGGCATGTCGCGCGAGGAGGCCCTCAAGCACTGCATGCTCTTCGATTCCAAGGGACTCGTGACGGCTGAGCGCGAAGGCCTCGCGGCGAACAAGCAGCCGTTTGCGCACAAGGGCTTGCCTGCCTGCACGACGTTTGTCGAGGCTGTTCGCGCTGTCAAGCCCACAGGCATCATCGGCGTTGCCGCCCAGCCCAAGGCCTTCAATGCTGAAGTGCTGCGCGAAATGGCGCGCATCAACGAGCGCCCGATGATTTTTGCTCTTTCCAATCCGACGTCGCGTGCAGAATGCGATGCAGAAACGGCGTATCGCGAAACGGAAGGCCGTGCGCTCTTTGCCTCGGGCTCGCCGTTCGGCTCTGTGACGATTGGAGACAAGACGTTTGTTCCTCGCCAGGGCAACAACAGCTACGTCTTCCCGGGTCTTGGCCTCGGCGCAGTGTTCTCGCGCACTTCGTGGATGCCTGACGAAATGTTCCTCACGGCTGCCCGCACGCTTGCTGAGCTGGTGAGCGAAGAAGACCTGGCTCAGGGGTCGCTCTATCCGCCGCTCACTGAAGTGCGCAGCCTGTCGACGAAGATTGCTGCTGCAGTGGCCGCTTATGCCTGGGATGCCGGTCTTGCTCAGGCAGAGCGTCCGGCTGATCTGGAGAAGGCTATTTCCGACTTCATGTATCGTCCGTAATCTGCGGATATGCTCGAGAGGGCGAGCATGAGGCGGCAACGCCCCTGAAGCCCTCCGAGCCGAGGCCTCGAACTGCAGCCAAGCAGTCCGAGGCCTTTTCATTCTGATGCCGCGCTTTTCCTTCAGACTAGGCGTCCAGCAATTTCTTCCATGACGGCTCCGCGAAGCGATTCTCTCTTTGATGTGCAGCTGCCTGATGCAGAGGCGCCGGCAGCATCTGCCAAAGCAGCGGCTGTGCGGTCGCAGCTACCGAGCTCTGATCAGCTGATGCCGTCTGATCCGGCTGCGCTCATTGAGCGAGCGGGAGAAGCTCCCTTTGCCAAACTCTATGGCGAGCCGCTTGAGCAATGCCCGCAGGGCCTCTATATACCTCCGGATGCGCTGCGCGTTTTTCTTGAGCGTTTTGAAGGGCCGCTCGATCTGTTGCTGTGGCTTATTAGAAGTCAGAAATTCGACATCATGGATGTCCCCATGGCTGCGCTTACTGAGCAGTACATGGTTTACGTTGAGCTCATTCGCCGCACAAACCTGCCGCTAGCTGCGGCTTATCTAGTAATGGCGGCGACGCTGATGTCGATCAAAAGCCGGATGCTGTTGCCGCCGGAGCCCTCAGAAGGCGAAGAGGAGCCGGAAGATCCGAGAGCTGAGCTTATCCGACGGCTGCAGACATATGCATTGGTGCAGAAGCAGGCAGCGCTCCTTGATGCAATGCCTAGGCTTGGCCGAGACTTCCGCTGGACGTGCGGCGTTGAGGCACCGACTCGCTTCGAGCCTGATCCTATCGTGACGCTTGAGGATATGGGGGAAGCTTGGCTGGACGTTGTTTCCCAGCTCAAACTTTCTGAGCGGCACAAAATTGTCCGGCAGGAGCTTTCCGTGCGGGAACGCATGACGATGGTGCTCAAGCGCCTCTCTGGCAGGGCATTCCTTACATTCGAAGGCTTGCTTTCAAAGGAGGGAACTCGCGAGGATGTGGCTGTCTGGTATATGGCGATTTTGGAATTGGCCAAAGACCGTTTTGTGCAGCTTACGCAGGCGGCGCCATATGCGCCCATTTACGTGACGCCCTCAAAGAATGATCCCTTTGCGCCGCTGTTCGATGAAGAGGCTCTTTGGGGAGTAGAAGCTCCCGGACGCAATGTGCTGGAGCAGAACTCAACGCGAGAAGAGCTTGCCGATTTCTTTTTTGGCAAAGGCCGACATCAGGGCGATCTTTTCGAAGAGGCTTCCGAAGCTGAAGAGCCGACGGACGAATCGTCCGACGGCTCTTCGGCATCAAAAGAACGGCGGATTCCGTCGCTCTTGGGTCGCTGAGGTGGAGCTAAGCTGAGGCGGCTTCCTTCTCATCGAGCTCAACGAGAAGGCGCGAGGCTCGCGGCCAGGCAAAATCAAGCGCAGGCACCAGATTGGGGCCCAGCTCCTGCGCGATGCCTGTACGCTGAAGCTGCTTGAGCGGATGGCCGCTTGCTCCTGCGATGATGAGCTCGTGTCCGCGGCGGTGAAGCGCGCGCACAAAGCTTTCGAGCTGGTCCATCGCGGAGTTGTCGATATTGATGAGATCGGTAAAGTCGAGGATGACGATTCTGGCCGCGTCAGGTGCAGTGAGGCGCGCCGGATCAGTCAGACGCTCGAGCTTTGAAACCGAACCGAAAAAGAGCGCTCCTTTGATGTGCCAGGCTTCCACTGTTCCCGGCATGTCACGCGGCAGCGTTGAGGGTTCTACTACCGTAATGTTGTTCATGCGGATGAGGAAGAAGACACAGGCGACGACGAGACCGACTTCAACGGCGACAGTGAGATCGAAGATGACTGTGAGGAAGAACGTCGCAAGGAGCGTCGCCTTGTAGGATAGCGTCATCTGGCGCAGGCGCAGGAATTCGCGCCAATTGCCCATATTCCAGGCCACAAAGACCAGAATGGCAGCTAGAGCGGCAAGCGGAATATTGCCGGCAAGCGGTGCGGCGATGAGAATGACAGCAAGAAGCGTGGCTGCATGCACCATGCCGGCGATGGGAGAGGCGGCACCGGACTTGATGTTCGTCACAGTACGTGCAATCGTGCCTGTGGCAGGGATGCCGCCGAAAAACGGCGTGATGATGTTGGCGATGCCTTGTCCCATCAGCTCTTGATTGGGGTCATGACGGTCATCGGTCATCGTATCGGCGACGCGTGCGCAGAGAAGGCTTTCGATGGAGCCCAGGACGGCAAGCGTCAGCATGGATCCAACCAGCTGCTTGACGCTCTGCCAGTCAAAATCCGGCAGCGAAAAGCTCGGAAGGCTTTGGGGGATGCCGCCGAACTTCGAGCCGATTGTAGCGACCGGGATGTCAAAAAGACTTACGGCGGCCGTGGAAAGCACGAGCGCAACGACAGTGCCCGGCAGGTGTGCGAGCCAGCGCTTCCACTGCGGACCTCCCATGGAATAGCCCTTTGGCCAGAAGAAGACGATGAGGAAGCTTGCTGCGGCAATGCCGAAGGCAAAGGGATTGAAAGTCGAAAGATTCGCCCAGAGCGCGCCGATCATGCCGAAGAAGTCGGCCGGCATCTTCTCAACCGTAAGGCCGAGGAAATCTTTGACTTGCTGCAGTCCGATCATGACCGCAATGCCGTTTGTAAAGCCGATGACGATCGAGATCGGAATGAATTTGATGAAGCCGCCAAGTTTGAAGAGGCCCATCAGCACGAGGATGACGCCTGAACCGATCGTGGCGATCAGCAAGTTGGCCAGGCCGTACTGCGCGATGATGCCGTAGATGATGACGACGAAGGCGCCGGCCGGTCCGCCGATCTGCACTCTGCATCCGCCGAAGAGAGAAATGAGGAAGCCCGCAATGATGGCCGTATAGAGTCCGGCTTCAGGAGGTACGCCCGAAGCAATGCCGAACGCCATGGCAAGCGGCAGCGCTACCATGCCGACAGTCAGGCCCGCCGAGACGTCCCGACTCAGCATGTGCGTGCTGTAGCCTTTTAGGCATTTGAAGAGAACCGGAGAAAAGTGCGCGAGGGGCAGATGATGAAGAAGTCCGCTCGCCTGCTGCTTGAGGTTCATGTCGACAGAAAAAGAAGTGCTGGGCGCAGCGTGCAGCTCAGCAAAAGAGAGGAAAAGCGCGAGAGTGTAACTAAGAATGACAAAAGGCGCCGTTCTAGGGAACGGCGCCTTTTTGCGCAATATCAAGGCCTTGCGGCTCCTAAGGAGAAACACCAACATGCAGACGCTGCTCAATGGCAGCGTCAGGCTGCTTTTCAGGTGCGCCTCCCTGACGAACAGGGGTTAGCGGATTCGCATGCCGCACTGAGCGCCGGAGTCAGGCGAGAGCAGGAAGAGGCCTAGGTTTTTGTCCTTGGCGTCAGAGGCCGCAAGCACCATGCCTTCGGAGACGCCAAAGCGCATCTTGCGCGGCGCGAGGTTGGCGATCATGACCGTAAAGCGGCCTTCAAGGTCTTGAGGCTTGTAAGCGCTCTTGATGCCGGAGAAGACGTTGCGGGTGCGGCCTTCGCCCACGTCGAGCGTGAGGCGTAGCAGCTTGGTCGAGCCTTCCACTTCTTCGCACTTCACAATCTTGGCAATGCGCAGATCGCATTTGAGGAAGTCGTCAATCGTGCATTCCGGGGCGATGGGCTCGCCGCCCGGCGCAGCAGGCTTCGGTGCTTCCGGTGCCTTTTCGGGAAGGAGGCGGTCAAGCTGCTTGGCCATGTCGACGCGCTGCATCAGGTGCTTGTAGGGCTTGATCTGATGGGCGCTCGAGAGCGGCGTATCAACGCTTGCCCAGGTCATGGGTTCGATCGAAAGGAACTCTTCAACGCGCTCGGCCGTCTTCGGCAGTACCGGCTTCAGGCAAAGCGTCAGAAGACGGAAGGCTTCCAGCGCAACGGAATTGACGCGGTGCAGCTCTTCGGTCTTCGCCGCATCTTTGGCAAGCTCCCAAGGCTTCATTTGGTCGACATATTCGTTGACGGCGTCGGCCAGTTCCATGACGAGGCGGGTAGCGCGGGCATACTCGCGCTCTTCGTAGAATTGCTGCACCTGCGGCACAGCAGCGCGAATCTTCTCGATGAGCGGATCGTGCATGGCGGAGTCGAGCACGCGGCCGTCAAAGCGCTTCACGATGAAGCCGGCTGCGCGGCTTGCGATATTGATGTACTTGCCAATGAGATCGGAATTGACGCGCTGAGCAAAGTCGAGCTTCGTAAAGTCGACGTCCTCCACGCGGGAATTCATTTTCGCGGCGAGATAGTAGCGCAGCCACTCGGCATTCATGCCGAGGTTGAGGTATTCGAGCGGGGAAATGCCGGTGCCGCGGCTCTTCGACATCTTTTCTCCGTTCACCGTCATGAAGCCGTGCGCATTCACGTGGTCGGGGACGCGGAAGGGCTTGCCGGCGAAATGCAGCATGGCAGGCCAGAAAAGCGTGTGGAAGTAAATGATGTCCTTGCCGATGAAGTGCACCTGTTCGGTGTCCGGATCCGAGAGGATGCTCTCAAAGTCCAGGCCCTTGAGTTTGCAGTAGCTTTTGAGCGCGCCGAGATAGCCGATAGGCGCATCAAGCCACACATAGAAGTACTTGCCGGGCGCATCAGGGATTTCAATGCCGAAATAGGGCGCATCGCGCGAGATGTCCCAGTCGGCGAGATGTCCGTCGGGCCCCAGCCATTCGCTGTCCTTGGCGAGCACTTCATCCTGCACGGTTGCGCGGCCATCCTTGCCCTTCCCGGTCGTCCAGGCACGCAGAAACTCTACACACTTCGGGTCGGAGAGCCGGAAGAAGTAATGCGTGGATTTCTTCAGCACCGGCGTGGAGCCTGAAAGTGTCGAATAGGGATTGATGACCTCCATCGGCGAGTAGACCGCAGAGCACTTTTCGCAGTTGTCGCCGTACTGATCGGGCGCGCCGCACCGGGGGCAGGTGCCTTTGATGAAGCGGTCGGCAAGGAACATGCCCTTGACAGTGTCGTAGAACTGCTCGATTTCCTTCGTATAGATGAAGCCGGCGTCCTTAAGACGCTTGTAGACCTCCTGGCTGAGCTCATGGTTCTCGGGCGAATCTGTCGATCCCCAGTAGTCATGGCTGATATAGAAGCCGTCAAGATACTGCTTGCGGCCGGCGGCAATTTCCGCAACGAATGCCTGCGGCGTCATGCCGCGCTTCTGCGCCGCAATCATGATCGGCGCGCCGTGCACGTCGTCTGCACCCATGAAGTGCACGATGTTGCCCGACATGCGTTCATGGCGTACCCAGATGTCTGCCTGGATGTACTCCATGATGTGGCCCATATGGAAAGCGCCATTGGCATAGGGCAGAGCTGTGGTCACGAAAATTTTGCGCTGCTTCATTTCTAGGAAGTCCTCATGTAGCGGGGCGGCGCAGGCCGGCAGATGAGCCGGATACGGCGCGGACCGCTCTGTGAAAATGCAAGATGTTGACTTTAGCATTATCCCGAGGGCGAAGCCGTCTTTCGGCAGCGGCAGACACGGTCAGCGAGTGGCGAGCCGCGGCTTGACGCAGGTGGCCTGAGCTGTTTTGTCTAAATCTTCCGCAGAATCACTTCGTGGCTTCTGTAGCCTTTAGACGCCCACTACAATTGGGCTCGCTCCTATGCTGGCTGTGAGCCGGCAGGCGGGATGCACAGGCGTCTCGCCGACAACAGACATTCTCCCGAAAAGGATGATGACATGACCATTTCTACTGCAGAAGTCCAAGAGCGCCTCAGCCGGCTTATCGATCCGGTGACGGGCTCGGACTACATGTCCTCGCGCATGCTCAAAGGGATCGATACCGATGCAGACGGCGGCGTGACGGTGCATGTCGAACTCGGCTATCCGGCGCGGAACCGCCTTGAAGCTGCAACGTCCGAGATTGAAGCGGCGCTGCGCGAGATCGGCGTTCAGAACCCGAAGGCCGATGTGAAGCAGAACATCATCGCGCACAAGGTCCATGGCACGCTGCGCGTCATGCCGGGCGTGAAAAACATCATTGCAGTGAGCTCTGGCAAGGGCGGCGTCGGCAAGTCGACGGTTGCGGCCAATCTCGCGCTTGCGCTCGCCTATGAAGGCGCTCGGGTGGGTGTGCTCGATGCGGATGTTTATGGCCCTTCGCAGCCGACGATGCTTGGCGCGCACGGCACGCCGATGACGACCGACGGCAAGACGATGGAGCCTCTTGAAGCTCACGGCCTTGAAGTGAATTCCGTCGGGTTCATGGTGGGCGAAGACGAGCCGATGATTTGGCGAGGTCCAATGGCAGCCGGCGCGCTGCAGCAACTGCTGACGCTGACGAATTGGCATGATCTCGATTATTTGGTCGTCGATATGCCGCCGGGAACAGGCGACATTCAGCTGACGCTCTCGCAGTCGGTGCCTATTACTGGCGCGATCGTGGTGACGACGCCGCAGGACATTGCGCTTATTGATGCCAAGAAGGGCCTCAAGATGTTTGAAAAGGTCAATGTGCCGATTCTGGGCATCGTCGAGAACATGAGCGTCTTCATCTGCCCCTGCTGCGGCAAAGCGACGCACATCTTCGGCGAAGGCGGCGCAGAGCGCATGGCTGCTTCCTACAGCGTGCCTGTGCTGGGACATTTGCCGCTGGCTGCCAAAATACGCGAAGAAGCAGACAGCGGCACGCCTACCGTTGCTGCGGCGCCCGATTCGCCTGAGGCGAAGCTCTTCCGCGACATGGCCATGAAGGTGGCTGGCGCTCTTGCAAAGCTTGGCAAGGACTACACCGCCCGTATGCCTACCATTTCCGTGAAGAACGACTGAGCGTTCAAGGAATGTTCTAAAAGCGAAAGAGCCCCGCTTGTGCGGGGCTCTTTCATATTCAGCAAAGCGTTCAGCCAGCTTCAGACTCAGTCGTCAAATTTCGGCGTCTCGACGCCAAGCACCTTATGAAGCTTGGGAGAGGTCGTCGTGTACTGCAGGAACACTTTCTTGTCCGGGAAGACATAATCGCAGGCAGCGAAAGCGGCCAAAGCGCACTCATGGAAACCGGAAAGGATCAGCTTCTTTTTGCCCGGATACGTGTTGATGTCGCCCACAGCGAAAATGCCTGGGATGCTTGTTTCAAAACGGGCCGTATCGACGACGATCTGCTTGCGTTCGAGCTGGAGACCCCAGTTTTCAATCGGACCAAGCTTGGGCTGCAGGCCGAAAAATACAAGCAGGTGGTCCAGCGGAATGCGGCGCGTGACACCGTCAGCGCCCGTAACGTGCACTTCCGTGAGCTTGCCGTCTTTTTCTGTGAAATTCGTCACCTGGCCAACTTCGAACTGCATTTCCCAGTTTTCGCAGAGCTCCTTCATCTTAGCGACGGACGCAGACTGCGCCCGGAAGCCGTCGCGGCGATGCACGAGCACTACGCTTTCTGCTTTGCCGACGAGGTTGAGCGTCCAGTCAAGCGCTGAGTCGCCGCCGCCGCAGATAACAATGTTCTTGCCTTCGAACAGGGATGGATCCTTGACGCGGTAGTGGAGCTGCGTGCCTTCGAACTTTTCAATTCCCTTCACGCGAAGCGGACGGGCCTGGAAAGAGCCGACGCCGGCGGCGATGATGACAACCTTGCAGTGGAAGCGACTGCCGAGGTTCGTCTCGACGTGGAAGGTGCCGTCTTCCTGCTTCTCGACGGTCGTTACTTCTTCGCCGAGGTGGAAGATCGGACCGAAGTGATGGTTCTGCTTGAGGAGGTTTTCTGTGAGCTCGTAGGACGAGCAGACCGGTACGGCAGGAATGTCGTAGATCGGCTTGGTCGGATAGAGCTCCATGCACTGGCCGCCGACATTTTTGAGCGAATCGACGACGTGGCACTTAATTTCAAGAAGGCCGAGTTCAAAAACCTGAAAGAGGCCGACCGGACCGGCGCCGACGATGACGGCGTCCGTTTCGATCACGTCTTTGGTGGGCTTGGCAACGGTGAGATAGTCTTCAATAGCCATTTTTCAGGAGGAAGGCGGCGGAGCGCTGCGCCTGCCAGGGCGAGGATCGGGCGGCCTTCCGGCAGTGAGGATTGTATGGAGTGAAAAAAGCGAGCCGAGAGCGCAGGCTCTCGGCATTGTCCGCTATTGTCTCACGACCGCAGGCGCAAAACATGCTCTGAAAAGGCAATTTGACGCCCCCTCGGCGGCCTAACGATCTTTGCGCTCGTCTGCCAGTTGGGATCGGAGCTGCCGGAGTCGCGCATCGATTTCGCTCATGGTGTAGAAGTCGCCGTCATTGGCTTTCTGCGCTAAATCGTATTGATAAACGGCAGCTTCCGTGGCACCGAGCTGTGCGTACATCTCTCCAGTGTGCATGTACTGCAGGCTTTTCTTGCCGAGCGCTTCATACGAGCGGGCAAGCATCGCATGGTAATCGGGATTGCCGTCTGAAAGCGCTTTGCCATTTTCAAGATAGGCGATGATTTCCTGATGTCGGCCAAGCGCGAAGAGAAGGTCGACGTAGTTTTCCGCCATCATCACTGAGAGCGGATATTTGTTAAGCGCCGCTTTGGCTTGTGCGAGCGCAGCAAGCTTTTCCTGCGCGCCGGATGCAGCATCAAAGCGCGTGCGGATCAGATTGCGGTCAATCACAGCGGACTGAATGCCGCAGGCGGCGGAAGCTTTGGCGGCGCGATAGGCGCCGGCTTTGTCGCCAAGCTCGCCGTTGGCAACAGAGATGCCATATTGGTAAATGCAGACGTCTTTCTGCTTGGCGTTCTTGAGCTGCCTCTCAAACTCCGCTTTGACTCGGCGCCAGCCTTCATAGGTCGTCTCCTGCAAAACCTGCGCGCGCACCTGAATAAGGCGGAAGTCGTCCGAATCCTTATGCATGCGCGTCGGCAGCTGACGAGTGCGGTTTTCCATGTCGGCCATGCGTTCGATCGTCATCGGGTGCGTAGAAAGATAGGCCGGCGCAGCCGATTCATAGAAGCGGTTGTTGGATTGCAGCCGCTGGAAAAAGCCTTCCAGACCTTTGGGGTCGAAGCCCGCGGCATAGAGCGTTGCGAGGCCCGTGCGGTCGGCTTCGCGCTCAGCATCCTGCGAGTAATTGAGCTGGGACTGAATCATTGCCGCCTGAGATCCCATGGCTACGGCGGCAGCAGCCTGGCCACCGGAGTTGCCGCCGGCCCGTGCTGCGAGGATGGCGAGGAGAATGGAGCCGAGCGTGAGCGCAAGGTTGCCTTTCTGCCCTTCGATCATGCGGGCGATATGGCGTTGTGCGACATGTCCGATTTCATGCGACATGACGCCGGCGAGCTCGCTTTCATTTTTTGCGGAGATGATGGTGCCTGTATGCACGGCGATGAAGCCGCCAGGGAGCGCAAAGGCGTTGAGCGTTGCATCCCGGATGGGGAAGAAAAAGAAGTTGTAGGTGCTCGAACGCGTATGGCTGACTAGTTGATAGCCGAGGCGATTCAAATATTCGCCGATTTCCGGATCTGACATATAAGTCGGATCGGAGCGCACTTGCGTCATGAGCCGTTCGCCAAAGCGATATTCCTGCAGCGGCGTCAGCTCGGCATCGGCCGAGCTGCCGAGTGTTGGCAGATTGAGGTCAAGCGCAGTCGGCGCACCGGCAGCGTAAATGGCTGATGTGGGCGTGAGCGCAACAAAGCCCGCAGCAAGGGCGGCAATCCAAGCAGGAGGAGTACGCATGGGGAGATAAGGCTCTTCCGCGGCGGCGGATGCGGTATTGTTCAGGCGGAAAAGCGGTCCGACGGCCGCTCTGCCTCATGGGCATTATCGCGGCTTTTCCGAGTTTGGACGGCGGAACACTTCGCAAGCAAAGGTTACGGCAGCTCGTCGCGGCTGCTGCAGAAAGGAGAGAAGAATGTCGGCTCTTACCCATTTTGATGCCAAAGGCGAAGCGCATATGGTGGATGTGGGCGCCAAGTCTGAAACGCGCCGCATTGCCGTGGCCAAGGGCACCATTCATATGGCTCCGGCCACTTTTGCGCTCATTGAGAGCGGAACGGCAAAAAAAGGCGATGTTGTCGGCGTGGCGCGCATTGCTGCCATCATGGCGAGCAAGCGGACGCCAGATCTGATTCCTCTCTGTCATCCTATTGCCCTTACGCATGTGTCGGTGGAGTTCGAGCTTGACCGCAGCACAAGTGCAGTGACTTGCATAGCAACGACGGAGTGCTGTGGCAAGACAGGCGTGGAGATGGAGGCTTTGACTGCCGTGCAGGTGGGGCTCCTCACAATTTATGACATGTGCAAGGCAGTTGATCGCGGCATGGTGATGACAGACATCTGCCTCCTTGAAAAAGCGGGCGGCAAGAGCGGCCATTGGATTCGTGCGAGCGAGCCGGCTCAACAAGCCTAGCTTCAGACAGCAAAAAGCCGCGGCATCCTTTCCAGGATGCTGCGGCTTTTTCGGTGTGCTCGGCATGGGCACGTTCTAACGGGTGAAAGTCCCGAGAGGGG
>CAJKSP010000014.1 GCA_905202595.1 uncultured Sutterella sp. | reverse complement strand
CATCATGCTCGTCGCCGCGCACGAAATCGAGCTTCGTCGCGTCCTCATCGTCGCCGATCGGCGCATCGATCGATTCGACGCCGCGCATCGACTGCGTGAGGAGCTGCACCTTCGCGAGCGGCAGATCCGTGATCTCGGACAGCTCGTGCTCGGTAGGCTGGCGGCCGTGCTCCTGCAGGAACTTCTGCTTGGCGCGGCGCAGCTTGTTGTAGGACTCCGTCATGTGCACCGGGATTCGGATCGTGTTGCCGCAATCGGCAACAGCGCGCGTCACGGACTGGCGAACCCACCAGGTGGCGTAGGTCGAGAACTTGTAGCCGCGGCGGTATTCAAACTTGTCGACGGCCTTCATCAGGCCGAGGTTGCCTTCCTGAATGAGGTCGGTCATGGCCAGGCCGCGGTTGACATAGCCCTTGGCAATCGAGATGACGAGGCGCAGATTCGCTTCGATCATCTTAGCCTTCGCCTGCATCAGATTCGTCTGAGCGAGCTTGAGCGCGCGGCCGAGCTCGCGCTGCTCGGCAATCGTCAGATAGCCCGTGGTTTCGGATTCGACGAGCGTCTTCTGCTGTTCGCGAAGCACCGGAAGGTTGCGCTCGAGCGCAGCCGACCAAGGCTTGCCTGCCGCCGCCACAGCCTCAAAGACGCCGGGCTTGGCGACGTCGGCGCTCTTGAGCAGCTCCACCGCATCCTTCTGCGGCATGCGGCAGCGGTTCACGAGGCAGGCGCGCATGGCCTTGAGCGTATCGTTGATCTTGTCCATGCGCTGGTTGACGTGCGTCGACACCTGATTGACCAGCTTCACCGAGAAGCGCATGGGCGAAAGCTCATCGCGCATCGCCTGAATTTCAGCATGAAGCTCGGCGCTCTTCGACGGATCGCCGTAGAGCTCGCGCACGCGGCCGAGGCGCTTCTCGCAGTCGTCGAAAATAGCGAGAACGCGCTGGCGCATGTCTTCAAGCTGCTCGACCGTCATGGCCGCAGCGCCGATGTCGGTCTGAATCTCATCAACGCTTTCGTCCTTCGGGGCCTCCTTGGCATCAGCCGACGGCTCCATGAAGCCGTCGACGATCGAATCGACCGTGAGAGAGCCGTCGCGAAGCGCGTCGCCCATGCGCAGAATCTCTTCGATCGCGCTCGGGTACTGGAGCATCGTGCTCACGAGCTTCATCGTGAACTGCTCAATCGACTTCGCCACTTCGATTTCGCCCGCACGGGTGAGCAGCTTGTGCGAGCCCACGCCGCGCAGATAGGCGCGAAGCGGATCCTTCGACAGGCCGGCCGATTCCTCGGGCGTGAGCATGGCGGCCGCATCGTCGTCGTCGACGTCGTCTTCACTGTCGGCGCCGCCGAGCATGCCGTTCATGATGAGCTCGTCCTCATCGGGCGTCTGGTCGAAAACCTGAATGCCGAGGCGAACAAGGCCTTCGGTCACCTCCTGGAGGCTGTCGCTCGACTTGAGCGCCCCTTCAGGCAGGTGATCGTTGATGTCGTCAAGCGTCACATAGCCGCGGCGGCGTCCGAGGCGAACGAGCTCGGCATAGCCGTTGCCGCCCGCCTGATGGCCGTCATCGGCCGGCTCCGGCATAACGGCAGCCGCCTCTTCAGGGGCGCGCTGCCATTCCTCGAGCGCCTTTTCGTCGTCAGCATCCTCGGGCGACATTTCGTCTTCATCGGGCTCGACTGCAGAAAGCTCAAGCGGAGAATCTTCATCGAGGCTCTCAGCATCGTCATCAAGATCAGCCTCCTGCGCCTTGGCAGCCTTCTTGGAGGCCGTCTTCTTGGAGGAGGACTTCTTGGCCGTCGTTTTCTTCGCAGCCGTCTTCTTGGCGGCCGGCTTCTTCTCCTCGGCCGACGGTTCGCCCTCCGCCGAGGCAGACGCCTTCTTCGAGGCGGTCTTGGAAGCAGTCTTCCCCGCCTTGGCCGTCTTCTTCACCGTCTTTTTGGGGCTCGCCGCCGCGTCTGCGGCCTCAGCGCCGGCAGCGGCGGAGGCCGTCTGCTCAGCGGCTGCCGCCGCGATCTTTTCTTCTTCAGTCGTCTTTGTCGTCTTGCGCATTGACAAATAGTCCCCGGGACCAGCCTCGGCAGCGCGCGCGGCATGACAGCAGCGCGCGCATTCGCGCGCTGCGCTGTTTGATCCTGCGCATCCGCCTGCCGCCTCTGATCCGGCTTCTTGGGGTTCTCCGATGTTCTTCCAGAACGGCGCCGCTTGCGCAGCCGCCGCACCACTTCTTGTCTTCTTCGCTCAGCCAGGCCGAGCGTTCGCGCCTTCGCTTCTGAATCTCGTCAAGCCGGCGGGGAAGGCATTCCCCAATGGCACCGCCGAGGCCATGTGCCTCGCGCGCGGCGCATCAAGACGGAGCCGGCTTGCTTGAAGTCGGACGAATTCGGAAAGCAGCGAAAAAAGGCGTTCAGAATACCGCGCGCCTTTACATTTTTCAACCAAAAAAAGCAAGATTCTCACGAAGGCCATTCTGCTGTTTTCAGCTCAAACAATGCCTTTCGTCAACATCTTTTTCGCGATTTAAGGCTGCCGTCACCAAAGCACCGCCTGCGCCAGAGCAAAAAGTGAGCATGCAGGCGACGGGCCGCAAAAGCAAGGCGGCTCTCCCGCTGGAGAATCCGCCTCGCCTCATGCAGATCAATCCTTGTTGTCGCCCTCAATGAAGCTCTTCAGCTTCTCTGCGCGGCTCGGATGGCGCAGCTTTCTCAGCGCCTTCGTTTCAATCTGGCGGATGCGCTCGCGCGTCACGTCGAACTGCTTGCCGACCTCTTCAAGCGTATGGTCTGACAGCATCTCAATGCCGAAGCGCATGCGAAGCACTTTGGCCTCGCGCGGCGAAAGGCTGTCGAGCACCTGCCGCACCGTCTCCGAAAGACTCGTGTTCTGAATGGCTTCCGAAGGCGCCACCGTATGCGTATCCTCCAGGAAGTCGCCGAGATGCGAATCGTCATCGTCGCCGATCGGCGTCTCCATGGAAATCGGCTCCTTGGCGATCTTCATGATCTTGAGGATCTTGTCCTCAGGCATCTCCATGAGCTCGGCGAGCTTGCGGCTGTCCGGCTCGACGCCCGTTTCCTGAAGCACCTGCCGCGTGATGCGGTTCATGCGGTTGATGGTCTCGATCATGTGCACGGGGATGCGGATCGTGCGGGCCTGATCGGCAATGGAGCGCGTAATGGCCTGGCGGATCCACCACGTGGCATAGGTGGAGAATTTGTAGCCGCGGCGGTACTCGAACTTGTCGACCGCCTTCATGAGGCCGACATTGCCTTCCTGAATGAGATCGAGGAACTGCAGGCCGCGGTTCGTGTACTTCTTCGCAATCGAAATCACGAGGCGCAGATTCGCCTCCGTCATCTCCCGCTTGGCGTTCCGAGCCTTGGCTTCGCCCGTAGCCATCTGCTTGTAGGTGTCGAGCAGCTCTTCAATAGAGCAGTAGCTCGTCTCTTCCAGCTTGGCGAGCGAGCGCTGCTCCTCTTCAACCGTCGCGCGCATATAGAGAATGGCCTGCGCCTTATCGGGGAAGCGCTTGGCCACGTCGTCCACCCAGCCCAAGCGAACGGCATTCTGGATGAAGTTCGCAAGGAACCATTCCCGATTGATGCCGATGTGGCGCACCAGCTCGTCGTAGACGACGCGCTCGGAGCCGCGGATCTGATTCACCGTGCGGCGCAGCGTCTCGCAGAGGCGGTCGGCCGTCTTCGCCGTGAAGCGGATCTTCATGAGCTCCTTCTGAATGGCGTCCTTGAGTTCGGCAAGCTTCGGATTGTCGCGCCCTTCTTCCACGAAGATGCGCTTGAGCTCGTTGAAGTCGGCTTCAACGCGGTCAAAGATCTCCAGGCTCTTGGCCTTGAGCTGCTGGAGCTGTCCGACCGTCATGGCCGAAGCGCCCATGTCGGTTTCATCCTCATGCACACCCACGGCGCCCTTGACGTCGTCGGGCATTACCAGGCCGTCGACGATCTCGTCGATCGGCGTGGCGCCGTCGCGAATCGCTGCGGCGTTCTTCAGCACGTCTTCGATCGTCACGGGGCAGCGCGAGATGGCGAGCACCATGTGCTTCAAGCCATCCTCAATGCGCTTGGAGATTTCAATTTCGCCCTCGCGGGAGAGAAGCTCCACCGATCCCATCTCGCGCATGTAGATGCGCACGGGATCGGTCGTGCGGCCAAAGTCGCTGTCGACCGTAGAGAGCGCCGCTTCGGCTTCCTCTTCCGCCTCCTCATCGCTTACCGGCGCGCCGCCGCCCTGCAGAAGCAGCTGCTCCTCGTCAGGCGCCGTTTCATGCACGGCAATGTTGAGATTGCCGAGCAGCTGCACGATCGCCTCGATCGAATCGTCGTCAAGCAGCGTATTCGGGATGTTGTCATTGATTTCGGAGTACGTGACGTAGCCGCGCTCCTTGCCCATGCTGATGAGCTTGATCAGGCGCGAGCGGCGCGCCTCCTGCGTCTCCGAGGCTTCGTCGGCGCCGTAGCCGTGCGCCATCGCTTCGCGCAGCGCCTTGTCGCGCGCAGCGCGGGACTTCCTCGTCGTGCGGGTCTTCTTGGCAGGCTCCGGCTTGGCGTCTTCAACGGGCTCGACATCCACCGACGGAATGTCGTCGGGAATGTCTTCGCCGTAATCATCCACGCCGGCATCGTCATCGTCGATCACGCCGGCGACGTCTTCGTCGCCGCCGTCGAACTCGTCGAGATCGTCATCAGGCTTCTTGGCACGGCTTTTGGCAGGCTTCTTCGCCGCCTTGGGCTTCTTCGCGGCAGCTGGCTTCTTGGCCGCGCGCGCCTTGGGCTTGGCCGGCGCTTTCTTTTCCGGCTCAGCCTCAGGCGCGGTTTCCGCCGCAGGCGCTTCAGCGGATGCGGCTTCGGCCGGCGCAGCCGGCTGAGCAGCCTCTGCCGGCGCCGCCTTCTTCGAGCGGGACGCACGGACGCGCTTGGGCTTGGCCGGCTTTTCCGCGTCAGCCGCCTCGGCGGCAGGCGCTGCCGCCTCAGCAGCAACCGGAGCATCGGGCTTGGCCGCCTGCTCGGCCTGCACCGCCTTGGCAGCCTTGGCCGCCTTCGACGTCTTCGCCGCCTTGGCCTTGGAAGCCTTGGGCTTCTCCGCCTTGGCCGGCTCGTCCGCAGATGCGGCCGATTCAGACGCTGCTTGCACTGCGGCTTCCGACGCTTCGACCGAAGCAGCCTTGCTCTTCTTGGCCTTTTTGGGCTTGGCTGGCTTTTCTGCCTTTTCCGATTTCTCTGACTTCGACGCCTTGGCTGCCTTCTTCGGCTTTTCCGCCTTCTCCGCCTTTTCGAGCTTGCCCGCTTTGGCGGACTTCTTCTTCGTCTTCTTGGCAGGTGCGGCAGGCGCCTCCTCGGTCTCAGGCCGCAGTTCCGGAACGTCCGTCTCGACAGACTCTTCGGAGACCTTGCGTCCGGTTTTGTTTGCAGATTTCTTGGCAGCCATGAACCCACACTCCGTTTTTTCGCGGCTATGCGGGCGCGCCAAGTCCTCGACGCCGCCCAGCACAGTCACGGCGGCGCGCATGCACCTTCTCTCGCTGAAAGAAAGCCGGCCGGCTTGCCCTCAGCGATGGCGCAGCCTTGCCGCCCCAACGCCGCTTTTCAGCCGCCCCGCCCTGCCGCACGGTTGGCGCGCCGCAGCAAGCGCTGCAGCGCCGGCCTTCCTAACTGAAGCGCAGCCTGCGCGCACAGCTGCATCGGGAAGTGCCGAATAGCCCTATCGGGCGGGGGTCACTTTGAAATTCTGCCATAGGGAGACGTCGTTAGCCGTCTGCGCTTAAGCACAAACCCCTGCCTTTTCAAGAAGAAATTGGCATCAAATTGATACAGTTTGTAAAAATCACTGGTTTCCGGTCATGCTCAGCCGGCATCCGCGGCGTCTTTCATCAGCGATTCGAGCTCCGCATCCGTCCGCTTCGGCCTGCCTGCGGCTCATCCGCTGAAGGATCGAAGGCATCCGCTGCCGCTTCGTCAGCCTGAGGATCGAAATCGTCCGGAAACTCATCAGGAGGCGGCGCATCGTCAAAATCCGGCGCGGACTGCAGCGCGCTGTCATCAAAGCCGTCAAATGCCGATGCGCCGGACGCGGCCTCTGCATCAGCCGGCTCGAAAGCCGGATCGTCGTCCCAGGCGGCCGGCGGGATAGCGGCCGGAAAGGCAGCCGAACCCGCGCCGCCTGCGCGGCTCTCGGCCTCTGCCTGCCGGCGCCGAGCATTTTCCAGAAGCTGCGCGCGGATCGCGTCGTTGCGCGCGCGCCGCTCGGCCGCTTCGGCGCTCAGATGCGGCTTGGCGCCAGGCGCATCTGCAGGCGCCGCTGGCCGTGCGTTCTGGCCTGATGCGCCGCCGGATGGCGCCGCCGCGGCAGCCGGCTGCGGCGCGGACGCCGGCATTCCGCCGCCCATCATCCAAGCCGGCGCACTCGGCGGAGGCGCCCCGAAGGGCGACGCCGGACGGACTGCAGCCGATGGGGCGACCGCCTCCGGCAGAGCCGGCGCTTCCGGCGCCGCCTCCGGCGCTGATGCGCCTGCGGACTTGAGCCCGAAAAGATGCTCCTGAATGGCGCGCACCTTCGGGTTCGAAGAAAGCGGCATGTCCACCGCTGCCTTTGCCGCCGGGTGCGACAGCGCTTCGGCCTTGCGCCGGTAGAGCTTTTCGTCGCTCTTGGCTTGTTCGATGCGCGCTTCCAGCTCCGCTCGGCGCGCATTGAGGCGACGAAGCTTTGCCAGACGCTCAGCCGGCGGCTCAGGCGCCGCATCGCTGCCTGCATCCGCCGCCTGCAGGCGCATCTTGGTGCGCTCAAGCTCCAGCTCGAGAAAGGCGCGGCGCACTTCAAGGCGCGCAGCCTCTTCAGGCGTCTCCAGCACAAGCTCCTCCGAGAGCAGCGACTCAAAGTGCGCTGCATCCGGCGAATCTTCAAGGCGCATCAGGAGCGCGGCAGGATTGGGCGGCGCGCCCGCCTCCTCCTCTTCATCTCCGGCCGCTCGCCAGACTTCAATCAAGCGCAGCGCGGCCGGGCTCTCCGCGCCGAGGAACTCCTCCTCGATCTGCCCGGAAAATTCGCCGATCAGCTTCGGATAGGCCAAAAAGCACTGAAGCATCCGATCCCGGATGTCCTTTACGGCAACGCGCGGCTCCGGCCGCGCCGGCGTCCAGCCGTAGCCGCTTCTCGCGTAAGCGCCTCGAACGAATCGATTGCCGCTGTAGTCGCCCCAGGACCGGCGGCCGCCGAAGCGGCCGAAAGCGCCTCGCGGCGCAGGCGGCTGCGGCGCCGTGCGGGGCTGCGCGGGCAGCAGTCCGCACTGCGCCTGAACGTCTTCGAGCTGCAGCCTCGCGAGCCCTGCAATTTCCCGCATGAAGGCGAGTCGCAGCACAGGCGCTTCGCGCATAGCCAGAATGAAGGGCTTTGCCTGAGCGACGAGCGCCGCCCGCTCCTCGGCATACACCAGATCCTTTCCGGCAAGGAGAATGGTCTTGAGAAAGGTGGTCAGGGACAGCGACTTTTCAAGCTCCGCTTCATACGCCTGCGCGCCTTCCGCCTTGATGAGGCTGTCGGGATCGTGCTCAGGCGGCAGCAGCACGAAATGCGCCTGCTGCGTATCGGTGATGACGGGAAGCGCCGCTTCGAGCGCACGGCGCGCCGCCTTGCGGCCGGCAGCATCGCCGTCGAACGAAAAGTACACGCTGTCGGCGAGCTTGAAGAGCTTCTTCACATGCTCGCTCGTGATCGATGTGCCGAGCGCGGCCACCGCTTCGCGAAAGCCTGCCTGCGAAAGCTGGATGACATCCATATAGCCCTCGCAGACGATGGCGCGCCGCTTCTCAGCGACGACGTCCCGCGCTTCATAGAGGCCGTAGAGCTCGCTGCCCTTGTGATAGATCGGCGTTTCAGGACTGTTGAGGTACTTCGGCTGCTCGTCGCCCTTCATCGTGCGCGCGCCGAAGCCGATCACCTGCCCCTTGGGGTTGCGGATCGGGAACATCAGGCGGTCGCGGAAGGCGTCGTAGCGCCGGCCGTTCTTCACATTGACGAGGCCCACCTCCTCCAGCGCCTTGTCGTCGTACTTGTCGCCGAAAAGCGCCTGCAGCCCGTGCCAGCCGTCCGGCGAATAGCCGAGCGCAAAGCGCGCAGCCGTCTCGCCCGTAATTTCGCGCCGCTTGAGGTACTCCACTGCCTTCGGACTGGCCTTCAGCTGGGACGTATAGAAGTCCGCCGCCTCCTTCATGAAGTCATGAAGCGTTCGCGCTCGCTCAATGGCCTGCCGGCGCCCCGGCGCGCGGTCCTCGGGCACTTCGAGTCCGTAGATCTCCGCCAGCCGCCGGACGGCTTCCGGGAACTCGAGATGCTCCATCTCCATCAGGAAGCCGATGGCATTGCCGTGCTTGCCGCAGCCGAAGCACTTGAAGAACTGCTTCGAGGGACTTACCGAAAAGGAAGGCGTCTTCTCCTTGTGAAAGGGACAGCAGGCCATCCAGTTGCGGCCGGACTTTTTGAGCGACGGCACATAGCGCTGCACGACGTCGACAATGTCGGCGCGGTCCAGCAGTCCGGTAATGAAGCCCTGAGGAATCATGGCGCGAGCAGCAGAGATGGCGAAAGAAGAAGAAAAGGCCCGCAGCAGCGGCGCAGCCTCTTGAAAGGGGAAATTTAGGGCGCAGGGCCCGCTTGCGCAAGGCTCTCGGCTTCCGGCGCCTCAAATCGAAAAAAGCCCCGAACCCAGGAGGGTTCAGGGCTATTTCGCCGGCCCGCGAGCCGGCAGATATGAAAACCGCGCAGCAGGAGCAGCGGGCTCCCGAGGTCAGGCCGTCAGCTTCGCGCGGATCAGCTGGGAAACCTTCCCCAGATCCGCACGGCCGGCAACCTTGGGCTTCACCAGAGCCATGACTTTGCCCATGGCAGCCATGCCCTTCAGCCCCACCTCGGCGATCGCCGCATCGACGACTTCAGCGATCTCCGCTTCCGTCATCGCCTTCGGGAGATAGCCCGAAAGCACGTCGATCTCCGCCTGTTCCTTCTGAGCCAGGTCCTCTCGGTTCCCGGCTCGGTACTGCTCGACGGAATCGCGGCGCTGCTTGACCATCTTGGCGATCACTTCGATCACCTGATTGTCGTTCGCCTCGATGTGCTCGTCGATCTCGCGCTGCTTGATCGCGGCAAGGAGCAAACGAATCGTGCTCAGACGAGCGGCGTCATGCGCGCGCATGGCGGCCTTCATATCCTCGCGGATTCTGTCCTTAATCATCACCATCCTTCGGAAACACTTCCCGCTTTATGCGGGTTTCGCCGGCAGCCAAAGCGCCGGTGCATCGGAAATTGTCTGCTGTCCCTCTCGAGAGATCTCCCGAGCGGCCCAGCGCGCCGTCAGATGCTCTTCACTGCGAAGGGCGCGGCGCTGCACAGCTCTGAATTAGTAGAGCTTCTTCGGCAGCATCATGCTGCGCAGGCGCTTGTAGTGGCGCTTGATCGCAGCGGCCTTCTTGCGCTTGCGCTCGGCGGTCGGCTTTTCATAGAACTCGCGGGCGCGAAGCTCCGTGAGGAGGCCGGACTTTTCGATCGTGCGCTTGAAGCGGCGGAGGGCAACTTCGAACGGTTCGTTTTCTTTAACGCGGATAGTAGGCATTAGACACCTAGCGGTTGTGTGATGACCCGGAAACTACAAAGCGGCCGCGTCCTGTTCCGGGACAAGAGGCGGCTTAAGTACGAAACGCGCATTTTGTCATAAATGAAAGCCTGCATCAATCGAAGATCCGGGATTTTTCCATTCAGCGTTTCCGGCAGGCCCGCACACGCCGCCTCCGAATCTGTCAGAATGCGCGCATTATGTTGGTACTCGGCATTGAATCCTCCTGCGACGAAACTGGCGTCGCGCTCATCTCCGACACGGACGGCCTCCTGGCGGACGCTCTCCACACCCAGATCGACATGCACCGCGCCTATGGCGGCGTTGTGCCCGAGCTCGCAAGCCGCGACCACATCCGGCGCGCCGTTGCGCTCTGCGATGAGGTGCTCGAGCGCTCCGGAAAGACCCGCGCCGACATTGACGCCGTCGCCGTCACGGAAGGCCCCGGCCTGGCCGGCGCGCTTCTCGTCGGCGCGTCCGTCGCGCATGCGATCGGCTGGGCGCTCGACCTCCCGGTCATCGGCGTGCATCACCTTGAAGGCCATCTGCTGGCCGCGCGGCTTGCGGATCCCAAGCCTGACTTTCCGTTCCTGGCGCTGCTCGTTTCGGGCGGCCACACGCAGATCATGCGCGTGCGCGCCTTCGGCGAATACGAGCTTCTCGGCGAAACGCTCGACGACGCCGCCGGCGAAGCCTTCGACAAGACGGCGCAGCTTCTCGGCCTGCCCTATCCAGGCGGCCCCGCCGTCTCTGCGCTCGCCGAAGAAGGCGTTTCCGGCGCGATCGAGCTCGCCCGCCCGATGATCCATGCGCCCAATCTCAACATGAGCTTCTCGGGACTCAAGACCTCGGTCCTCACCGCCGTCGAGCAGGCGCCCGATCCGAAGGATCCCGCCTTTCGCGCAAATCTTGCCCGAGGCTTCGTCGACGCCGTCGTGGACGTGCTTGCCGCCAAGATCGTCCGCGCCATGAAGACCACCGGCATGAAGCATTTGGTCGTTGCCGGCGGCGTTTCCGCCAACAAGCAGCTCCGCGCCCGCCTCACCGACGAAGTGACGCGCCGCCACGGCCGCATCTTCTTCCCGCCGATGCGGCTCTGCACCGACAATGGCGCCATGATCGCCGCCGCCGGCCTTGCACGGCTGGAGGCGATGACGCCCGAGGAGCGCGAAGCGCTCAAGGCCAATCGAAGCTTCTGCGTGAAGCCTCGCTGGCCGCTCGTGCAGACGAATCTCCATGAGGCGCCGTCAGCCGCTCAATAGCCGGCTCAGCGCCATTCAGCAGCAAAAAAAGCCCGACGACCTTCCTCTGTGGAGATCGTCGGGCTTTTTTGATGCGCTCTGCATGCAGCAAGCCCCCTTTCGAAGAGCAGGCCGGCCCGCTTCTAGAGCGGCAAACAAGCAAAAAGCCCGACATCGCTGTCGAGCTTTTTCGCCGGAAATGAAAATGCTGCGCTGATTAGCGGAGCTTCGTTTCCTTGAAGACCACATGCTTGCGGGCCACCGGGTCGAACTTCGAGATTTCGAGCTTGCCGCTCGAGTTCTTGCGGTTCTTCGTCGTCGTATAGAAGAAGCCGGTGCCGGCGGTGGATTCGAGCTTGATCTTTTCGCGGACGCCTTTCGCCATGGTGAATCTCCTTTAATTAGATTTCGCCGCGGGCGCGCAGGTCCGCGAGAACAGCATCAATGCCGATCTTGTCGACGGTGCGCAGGCCGGCCGTCGTGAGGCGGAGGCGGACCCAGCGGTTTTCGCTCTCAACCCAGAAACGGCGGTACTGCAGATTCGGCATGAAGCGACGCTTGGTCTTGTTGTTCGCGTGCGAGACCTGATGGCCGACCATCGGCGCCTTACCGGTGACTTGACACACTCGTGCCATCTTCAACTCCAGTCTTTAAATTGAGTAAAAGCGCCTCTGCCGCCGTCCCTTTCAGGAGGCGCGCCAGCGCAGAAAAAAGTGAAATTGTACGCCAATCCCCTCATGCGTCGCCACCGAAGTCGCAAAGAGCTACGGTTTGGCTCCCCACAGTGTCAGTACAGGGATCCGGGAAACGCGGGACTGAAACGCGGAGCGCATTGTACTCGCTCAAAACGATCGCGTGTGCTGAAATCGCCGAAAATCTTTAATCTTCGTTCAGAAGCGGCGCTTCAGCGCCCGCTTTGCGCCGGCCTGACCGCTTGCGAAGCCCCTCGCGCCGGCCGAATCGATCCGGCTTCGCTCTTCGGCATTGCTTTTCTCTCATGCAGGTTCTACTCGCTCAGCCCCGCGGCTTCTGCGCGGGCGTCACTCGCGCCATAGCCATCGTCGAGCGCGCGCTCGCCGTCTACGGCGCCCCTATTTATGTCCGCCACGAAATCGTTCACAACCGCACGGTGGTCGAGAGCCTGCGAAAGCGCGGCGCCGTCTTCATTGACGATCTCGCCGAAGCGCCGGAAGGCGCCGTCGTCGTCTTCTCTGCGCACGGCGTGCCGCGCGCCGTTGCCGAGGAGGCCGCTCGCCGGGGGCTTCGCGTCTTCGACGCCACCTGCCCGCTGGTGACGAAAGTGCATCGAGAAGTCGCCCGCATGCATGCCGAGGGCCGCACGATCATCATGATCGGCCACGCCGGCCACCCGGAGGTCGAGGGCACCATGGGCCAAGTGTGCGGCGGCATCGCCCTCGTCGAAAAGCCTGCCGACGTTGCGGCGCTGCCCTACAGCGATGCCGATGCGCTTGCCTACGTCACGCAGACGACCATCAGCGCTGACGACAGCCGAGAAGTGATTGAAGCGCTCCGCGCCCGCTTCCCGCACATCCGCGAGCCGAAGCGGCAGGACATCTGCTACGCCACGCAGAATCGGCAGGAAGCGGTGAAGAAGCTCGCGCAGTCCGGCGTCGATCTCGTTCTCGTCATCGGCTCCGCCACGAGCTCGAACTCCAACCGGCTGCGCGAAGTCGCCGAGCGGCAGGGCGTGCGCGCCTACCTCGTCGATTCCGCCGAGCACGTGGATGAAGCCTGGCTTGCCGGCGCGCAGCGCGTCGGCATCACGGCAGGCGCCTCCGCCCCGGAGTCGCTTGTGCAGGGCGTCGTGGCCTGGCTGCGCGAGCATGCAGGCGCCGACGACGTCAGGACGCTGGAGGGAGAAGAGGAAAACGTCGCCTTCCCACTGCCCAAGGGACTTTGGGAATCCGATCTAGCGCAAAAGCCTGCGGCCTGATGCGGCGCGCCGTCTTAGGGCAAAGGCGCCGCTGCAGGTAATCCTCGCTCAAAAGCTCTGCGCGGCGCAGCTGCAGCCGCCGCGCCTCTCCTCGGCCGCTGAGGCAGAATTCGTCTTCGTTCAGGGCGCGCGCCGCGCGCCCGTTCCCTTCATTGACTTGAATTCAGCCTTTTCGAAAAGAAGGACCGGCCATCATGTCCAAGTCCCAGCATCAAAGCCTGACGCCTGCAACGCAGTGGCTCAAGCAGCACAAGATTCCCTTTGAAGAGCGCTCCTATGAATATGTCGAGCACGGCGGCGCCCTGCAGGCCGCGGCCGAATGCGGCATCGAGCCGCACCGCGTCGTGAAGACCCTCATCATGGAGGACGAAGCCGGCAAGCCGCTCGTCATCCTCATGCACGGCGACTGCGACGTGTCGACGAAGAATCTCGCGCGCCAGATCGGCGTGAAGCACGTCGCGCCCTGCAAGCCCGAGCAGGCGCAGCGCAATTCCGGCTACTTCGTCGGCGGCACGAGCCCATTCGGCACGAAGAAGAAGATGCCCGTCTACGTTGAGTCGACGATTCTCGACTTCGAGCAGATCTTCATCAACGGCGGCCGCCGCGGCTATCAGGTAGGCATCGACCCGAAGGTCCTCACGGACGTTCTCGGCGCCAAGCCTGTGAACTGCGCCATTCCGAAGGACTGATCCGCCGCTTGAGCCGGCGCACGGAAGGCGCCGGCAACGAAAAGCGGCGCATGCTTGGAATGAAGCATGCGCCGCTTTTCTTATGTCCGCCTCGGACTCTGCCGAGCAGCTCTGACTCAGTCGCGCTGCAGCAGCGCTGCAAAGAAGCCGTCGGTGTTGTTCACGTGCGGCAGCAGCTGCATGTAGCCGCCGAAGCGCTCCCACTGCGACGGATCGAAATGGATCCCTTGCCGCTCAAAGGCTTCCGCTGCCGGAACCAGATGCCATTCCGGATGCGCGGCGAGGAAGGCTTCCACCACGTCCTGATTTTCGCGGCGAAGCAGCGAGCACGTTGCATAGACCAGACGGCCGCCCGACTTCACGAGCTTCGACGCATTTTCGAGCACGCTCTTCTGAATGGCGTTGATGCGGTCAAGTTCCTCGGGCGACAGGCGCCACTTCAGATCCGGATTGCGGCGCAGCGTTCCCGTGCCTGTGCAGGGCGCATCGACCAGCACGCGGTCAAACTTGCCGCGAAGGCGCTTAACCTTCGGATCCTGTTCGCTGCGGATGGCAGCCGGATGCACATTCGTCAGACCGGCTCGGCGCATGCGCGGCCCCATGCCGGCGAGGCGCTTTTCGTTGACGTCAAAGGCGTAGAGCGAGCCCGTAGAGCGCATGAGAGCGCCGAGAGCCAGCGTCTTGCCGCCTGCGCCGGCGCAGAAGTCGCAGATCATTTCGCGGCGCCGCGGCGTGAGAAGGCGCGCGATGAGCTGGCTGCCTTCATCCTGCACGTCGACCCAGCCGTCCTGATAGATCGGCCAGCGCGTGAGGCCGGGCTTCGTCGGCAGGCGCACCCCGTCGGGGCTGAGCGGCGTGGGATAGGCCTCAACGCCGTTCTTCTTAAGCTCTTCGAGCACCTGATCCCGCGTCGCCTTGAGCAGGTTGACGCGAAGATCAAGCGAAGCGCCTTCAAGCATGGCCGTGCAGAGCGCATCGTGATCCGGATACTGCTTCTCGATGAGGTCGTAGAGCCACTGCGGCAGCTCCGCCTGCACGTGCGCGGGCGCTTCCTCGATGCGGAAGGCAAGAACGCTCTTGAGAGGCCCCTCTTCAGGACCGATCGCCGCCGGCGCAATGGCTTCAAGCCCATGCTGGCGCGCAAGCGTCGCCAGCGCAGCGAGGCGCGGCGCGCGGTCCGGATGAATCGGTCGCATGGCAGCGCGCAGCGTTGCGTAGTGGCGCAGCGCATAGTAGATGCCTTCCGCGATGAGGCCGCGGTCTCGGCTGCCGAGCTTTGGATTGCTCTTGAAGAAGAGCTTCATCAGCACATCGGCCGGACCGTCAAACTTCAGAATCACGGCCAGCGCGCGGGCCAGCTCGTCAACGATCATCGTCGTGACGCGCGTGCGCCCCGGCGCCTGCGGCGCCATGCGCTTCTCCGGCGTCTTCGGGCCGCTCGCCTTCACGCGGCCGAGCGCCTGCTTTTCGGCGCGATGGCGCGCGTCGGCGGCGCGCTGCCGCTCGGTGCGGCGCGGTTCATCCTCGCGGCGGCGAGGCTTGGATTTCTGGAACGCAAAAGCGCGGCGCTTAGGATGGGTTTCAGACATGGATCTGGATCTGTAGAGAAAAATTTTGCTGCGGCATGCAGCGTCGGCTGCCGGCTAGTGACGGTCAGCGGGCAAACACGGCCAGCTCGCGGGCCGTTTCGTCATCCATGACCGCACGGCCGTTTTCGAGCCGCACCCGCCCTTCGCCCACAGCGCGGACGCAGAGCGGATAAACCGTATGCTCCCAAGGCAGCAGCCGGGCAGCCAGCGTCTCCGGCGTATCGCTTGAAAGGACCGGAACGACGGCCTGCCCGATGATCGCGCCGCCGTCGAGAACGGACGACACGAAATGAACCGTGGCGCCGTGCACGCGGCAGCCGGCCTCGATGCAGCGGCGGTGCGTGTCAAGTCCGGGGAAGAGCGGCAGAAGCGCCGGATGAATGTTGAGGATCTTTCCTTCGAAGCGCGAAACAAAGCCCTCGGTCAAAATGCGCATGAAGCCGGCGAGCACGATCACAGCGGGATCGTAGGGCTCGATCGCCTTGATGAGATCGGCTTCAAAGGCTTCGCGCGTCGGGTAGGCCTTATGGTCCACCGCAATGGCGTCGACGCCTGCCGCACGGGCCTTCTCAAGGCCGGCAGCGCCGGGTCGGTTGGAGATGGCGGCGGCGATGCGCAGCCCCGCATTCTTTTCCCAGTCTTCTTCGCGCGCCTTCCGAAGAATGGCCTCGAAGTTGCTTCCTCGACCGGAGAGGAGGACGACGATGTTTTTCATAGCCGCGCCATTGTACTCGAGGGCCGCCGGCAAACGGCTCGGAACCCGGCGGAAAGTCAGGAGCCGCAGCGCCCAAGCAGCCTCTATGAGAGCAGAACGTCCGGCTGGCCGGCGCCCCCTCTTCCTGGCGCTTCTGAGGCGTTTCGCCTATCCGGCAGGAAAGCGCGTCAAGCAGAGCGTTCAAACCGACCGATCAGCCGGTGCGAAAGCAGGCGGGCATATCCCCGCCGCTATAATCGATTCCCTGCGGCCGCTTTTTTCAGGCGGCCAACTCGTTTCGATTCATCTCGTCCAACCCAGCACGAACCATGCACGTCTTCCGCGGCCTGCCTCATCCTTTGATGCGACTTCCGTCTGCCATTGCCATCGGCAACTTCGACGGCGTGCACCTCGGACATCAGGCGCTCCTTCGCGGCGTTGCGCAAGCAGCCGCCGACCGCGGGCTGATGCCGTCGGTCGTCACCTTCGAGCCGCATCCGCGGGAAGTGCTCGGCGGCGCCGAGCCGCTGCCGCGCATTTCCACGCTCTGCGACAAAGTGACGCAGATCCTGGCCTGCGGCATCGAGCGGATCTACATTCTGCCGTTCAACCGCCGGATCGCCGCTCAGACGGCGGAGGAATTCGTGGCGGACACGCTCGTCAAAGGCCTCGATGCGCGCTGGGTGACCGTAGGCGAAGACTTCCGCTTCGGCAGCGACCGCACAGGCGACGTCAGCCGCCTTGCCGAGCTCGGGCGGCAGTACGGCTTTGAAACCGCACCCGCGCCGATCCTGCTGCATGCAGGCGCCAAGGTCAGCTCCTCGCGCATTCGCGAAGCGCTCTCCAAGGGCGACCTTTATGAAGCGGGACGCATGCTCGGCCGCCGCTACGCCATGTCGGGCCGCGTCATTCACGGCGCCGAGCTCGGCCGCACGCTCGGCTACCCGACGCTCAATCTCGCGCCCATTCTGCCGGGCAGCCACGCCAAACCGGCCGTCACCGGCGTCTTCGCCGTCAAGATCAGCGGCCTCGGCAGCGCAGTGCGCGACGGCGTCGCCTCGCTCGGCGTCAAGCCCACTGTGACGAGCGCCGGACGCTGGCTGCTTGAAACGCATGTCTTCGACTGGAAGGGCAATGCCTACGGCCGCCCCATTACGGTCTACTTCTTCGAGAAGATTCGAGACGAGAAGAAATTCAGCGGCCTCGCTGAGCTGCAGGCCGCCATACAGCATGACGCCGACCGTGCGCGTCAGATCCTCGGGCACCTGCCCGCGGAAACGGAGCTGATATTCCCCGGGATATGACGCCCGAGGCAAGCAGCGGCGCTCCATCGACGAGCGCCTGGAAGACATCATCCATTTGAAAGCACGGAAAACCCGGGTCCGCCGCCGCAGAAAGCGCGCTTCGCTTGCCGCCTTCTGCAGCCAAGCTGCGGCGGACCGACCTGAAGAGCCCGAGGGGGCCAGGAGACAGCATGGCAAAAGAAGCCGATTCGGCCGAGCAGGCCGCTAAGAAGTATCCGCTCAATCTGCCGGATACCCCCTTCCCGATGCGCGGCAACCTCCCGAAGCGCGAGCCTGAGTGGATTCGCGAATGGGATGAAAAGCACATCTATCAGCGCATCATCGACGCGCGGCGCGACGCGAAGAAGTTCGTGCTGCACGACGGCCCTCCCTACGCCAACGGCGCCATCCACGTGGGCCACGCGATCAACAAGATCCTCAAGGACATCATCTGCAAGGAAAAGACGCTCGAGGGCTATCAGGCTCCGTACGTGCCGGGCTGGGACTGCCACGGCCTGCCGATTGAAGCGCAGATTGAAAAGCTTCACGGCAAGAATCTGCCTGCTGATGAAATGCAGCGCCTCTGCCGCGCCTACGCCATGGAGCAGAGCGAGCTGCAGCTCAAGGACTTCAAGCGCCTCGGCGTCCTCGCCTTCTGGGACAACCCCTACCGCACGCTGCGCTTCGACACGGAAGCCGCTGAAATTGACGCGCTACGCCAGGTAGTGGAAAAGGGCTATGTCTACCGCGGCCTCAAGCCCGTCTACTGGTGCTTCGACTGCCAGAGCTCGCTCGCCGAAGCCGAAGTCGAATACAAGGACCACAAGAGCCACACGATCGACGTGGCGTTCCGCCTCGTCGACGAAGACCGCGAGAAGGTCGAAAAGATCTTCGGCGTGAAGCTCGAGAAGCCTGTCTTCGCCGTCATCTGGACCACGACGCCCTGGACCATTCCGGCCAACCAGGCGCTCAACATGCATCCCGAGCTCGACTACGTCCTCGTCGAGACGGCCGACCGCGACTTCATCGTCGCCAAGGCCCTTGAAGAGGCCGCGCTCAAGCGCTGGAACATGGAAGGCAAGTCCGTTGCCGAAGCCAAGGGCGCGGCGTTCGACCATATCCGCTTCTGGCATCCGCTTGCCGATCTCGATCCGGGCTACAAGCGCATGTCCCCGGTCTACATCGCCGACTACGTCGACTCGACGGCCGGCACGGGCATCGTGCACTCGGCGCCTGCCTACGGCATGGACGACTTCGTGAGCTGCAAGAAGAACGGCATGACGAACGAAGAGATCCTCACCCCCGTGCAGGGCGACGGCACCTACGACGCCAGCCTGCCGCTCTTCGGCGGCCTCAATGTCTGGGCGGCCGCCAAGAAGATCTGCGACGCGCTCACCGTTGCCGGCAACCTCCTCTCGCACGGCGAGATGGTTCATAGCTACATGCACTGCTGGCGCCACAAGACGCCGCTTATCTACCGCGCGACTTCGCAGTGGTTCATCCGCATGGATGCGCCCGATGAGGACACCAAGTCCGTGCTCGGCCTGCCTGCTCAGCCCAAGACGCTCCGCGAAGCGGCGCTCGAAGGCGTGAAGCGCACGAAGTTCTTCCCCGAGTGGGGCATCAACCGCCTCTACTCGATGATCGAGAACCGTCCCGACTGGTGCATCTCGCGCCAGCGCAACTGGGGCGTGCCGCTGCCCTTCTTCCTCAATAAGAAGACGGGCGAGCTGCATCCCGACACGATCGAGATCATGAAGAAGGTCTCGGCGCTCGTCGCCAAGGGCGGCATTGAAGCCTGGTCCCGCGCCAAAGCCGAAGACTTCATCGGCGAAGACGCCAAGGACTACGACAAGTCGACCGACGTGCTCGACGTGTGGTTCGACTCGGGCTCGACGCACTACACCGTCATGCGCGGCTCGCACAAGGATCTGCTCAAGTTCCCGGCCGACCTCTACCTCGAAGGCTCGGACCAGCACCGCGGCTGGTTCCATTCGTCGCTGCTCATCGGCACGATGCTCGACGGCCGTCCGCCTTACGACCAGCTCCTCACGCACGGCTTCTGCGTCGACGAAAAGGGCCTCAAGATGTCGAAGTCCGTCGGCAACGTCGTCCGTCCGCAGGAGATCAGCGACAAATTCGGCGCTGAAATCCTCCGCCTCTGGGTGGCGTCGACCGACTACTCGGGCGAGCTGCGCATCGGCCCGAACATCCTGAAGCGCGTGGTAGAGAGCTATCGGCGCCTGCGCAACACGCTGCGCTTCCTGCTCGCCAACACCTCCGACTTCTCGATCGCGAAGGATGCGGTGCCTGTCGAAGAGATGCTCGAGCTCGACCGCTGGGCGCTCGCCTATGCGCAGCAGCTCGAAGACAAGGTCCTCGTCGAGTACAAGAACTGCAGCTTCCACAATGTGGTGACGCTGCTGCAGACCTATGCCTCGACCGACCTCGGCAGCTTCTACCTCGACGTGCTGAAGGACCGCCTCTACACGACGGCGCCTGCGAGCAAGGCGCGCCGCTCGGCGCAGACCGCCCTTTGGTACATCACGAAGACCTTCCTGCGCCTCATGGCGCCGATCCTCTCCTTCACGGCTGAAGAAGCGTTTGCGATCTTCTCGCCCAACGAAAGCGAGACGATCTTCACCGAGCGCTTCGAGCCGCTGCCCGAAGTGAAGGACGCGGCGGCGCTTCTCGCGAAGTGGGAGCGCATCCGCAAGGTGCGCGGCGACGTGCAGAAGGCCATCGAAGACCTGCGCACGGCCGGCAAGATCGGCAGCTCGCTGCAGGCAGTGGGCGAACTCGCCGTCCCGGCGGATCTCTACGACGATCTCGCCTCGCTCGGCGACGAGCTTCGCTTCGTGATGATCATGAGCGGCATTTCGCTCAAGAAGAGCGAAGACGGCGAAACGCACATCTCGCTCAAGCCCTCGGCTGAGAAGAAGTGCCTGCGCTGCTGGCACTACGTCTCGAGCGTTGATGCAGATCCGGCGCATCTGGGCCTCTGCGCGCGCTGCGCGTCGAATCTCTTCGGCGCAGGCGAAAAGCGCCTCTTCGCCTGATCGGAGCCCGCCATGGCTGCGCCGCGCGAACGCCGCGCCTCCGGCACCGCCGCCTCCCGCCGCGCAGCGGCGGAAGGCGCGCGCTCGGGCGGGCGCCCGCAGAGCCGGCGGGCAGCCGGAGGATCTCCTCTCGGCTTCTCGCTTTGGCTCCTGCTCGGCGCCCTTATCGTGATCCTCGATCAAGGGACGAAGTTCTACTTCGAGCATTCGATGGACCCGGGCGACGTCATTCCCGTCTGCCCAGGGTTCAATTTCGTGCTCGCCCACAACCGAGGAGCTGCGTTTTCGTTCCTCGCCGGCGCCAGCGGCTGGCAGACGTGGCTCTTCTCGCTCATTGCGCTCGGCGTCATCGCCGCCGTGCTGCGCCTCCTCTGGAAGCACAGCGACAGGCGGCTCTTCAGCCTCGCGCTGACGCTCATCGCTGCGGGCGCTCTGGGCAACTTCCTTGACCGAAGCCTCTCGGGCTACGTCGTCGACTTCATCGACCTCTACTGGCAGGGCTGGCACTGGCCGGCCTTCAATGTCGCAGACATTGCGATCTGCGCCGGCGCTGTTGGGATTGTGATCGACGAGCTTCGAGGCGTCTCCCGCGATTCGTAGGCCGCATCATCGACGGCTTCTGCAGGCCGCTTTCGTTCTGACGGACGAAAGCGGCCTTTTTTCATGCGCCGTCCGCCATGCTTGGCGCGGCGCCGACCGCCTAAATGCCATAGCATGGAGGCTTGCCCGCGCATGAAGCATGGCTGGCAGCTCAGCCTTTTTTTCGCTTCTGCCCGCTCTCCTCTTCGGAGCCCTAAGACCATGTCCATTCCTGACGCCGCCGGCCTGGCCGGCCGCCGCATTCTTGTCTGCATCACTGGCGGCATTGCCGTCTACAAAGCCTGCGAAGTCGTGCGCGGCCTCATCAAGGCCGGCGCTTCGGTGCAGGTCGCCATGACGGCCAGTGCCGAAGCCTTCGTGAGCCGCCTCACCTTTGAAACGCTCTCCGGCCGGCCGGTTGCCGTGACCGAATGGGCGCCGGGCCCCGGCGGTCCGATTCCCCACATTGAGCTCACGCGGCAGAGCGACCTCATGATCGTGCTCCCTGCGACGGCCAACATTCTGGCCAAAGCCGCGCACGGCATTGCCGACGATCTCGTGAGCACGCTCATCTGCGCACGCCGCACGCCCGTCGTCTTCATCCCTGCCATGAATGTGCGGATGTGGCGCAACCCGGCAACGGTGCGCAACGTCGCCGCGCTGGCCGCCGACGGCTGCACCTTCATCGGACCGGCCGAAGGCTTCCAAGCCTGCGGCGACGCCGGCGCCGGCCGCATGTCCGAACCCGCTGAAATTCTCGACCGGCTGCAAGGATTCTTTGCACCGAAGCTGCTTGCCGGACGGCGCGTCGTCGTCACGGCCGGCCCGACCTATGAGGCGATCGACAGCGTGCGCGGCCTCACCAACCGCTCAAGCGGCCGTCAGGGCTATGCCATCGCGCGCGCCGCGCGCGATGCGGGCGCCGACGTGACGCTGATTTCCGGCCCGACGGCGCTCACCCCGCCAGCAGGCGTCGAATGCATCCGCACGATCAGTGCAAGAAGCATGCTTGACGCCGTTGCAGCCGCTCTGGCCGCCAAGCCCGCAGACCTCTTCTTTGCCGTTGCAGCAGTCGCCGACTGGCGCCCTGCCGCCGAAACGGCGGGCAAACTCAAGAAGGCGCCCGGCGCCAATCCGCTTGCCGACCTGGAATGGACGGAAAATCCCGACATTCTTCGCGAAGCCTCGGCTATAGCCGCCCGCTCGGGCGGCCGCCCCCTCACCATCGGCTTTGCAGCCGAATGCGAAGAGGGCGAGGCGCTTGCCGCTCTCGGACGCGAAAAGCGCCTTCGCAAAGGCGCCGCCTTCATCTGCGCAAACGATGCGCGCCTCGCGCTTGAAAGCGGCGAAAACGCGGTGCGGCTTATAAGCGCTGCCGAAGAAGTCTCCTTCGGACCAGCCGACAAGGCGGCCGTCGCGCGCTTCATCATCGCCGCCGCCGCCTGCGCGCTGGAAAACCGCCCGCTCGCCGAAGCCATTGCATGAGGCGCCGCGATAAAATCGGGCCTTTTCTTCTCACTCAGAGAGACGACACCACATGCAGATCGATCTCAAAGTCCTCGACCCGCGCGCCGCTGCGCATCTACCCGCCTATGCGACGCCCGGCGCCGCAGGCCTCGACCTGCGCGCGCTTCTTGATGCGCCGCTCGTCATCGAGCCCGGCGAATCCGTGCTCGTCAAGACCGGCCTCGCCATTCACATCGGCGACCCGAACTATGCGGCCGTGATCCTGCCCCGCTCGGGCCTCGGGCACAAGAAGGGCATCGTGCTCGGCAACCTGGTCGGCCTCATCGACAGCGACTACCAGGGCGAGCTCATGATTTCCGTCTGGAACCGCGGCCGCGCATCCTTCACGCTCGAGCCTTTCGAGCGCATCGCGCAGCTCGTCGTCCTGCCGGTCGTGCAGGCGCAGTTCCGGCTTGTGAGCGACTTTGCGCGCAGCGAGCGCGGCGAAGGCGGCTTCGGCTCCACCGGCACCAAATAAGGCGCCGCAGACGCTTCAGGCCTGCGGCAGCGCTTCTTCGCCCTCGCCGCCGGCCCAGTCCTCATCCTCTTCGTCCTCGCCGCCGAAGAGGATTTCCTCCCAAGCTTCGTGCTCGGCGAGCGTGATGCCCGAGGCAGCATCGCGTCCGAGCGCCGTATCGAGCGACACGATCACCTCGGGTCGGCGATCGGCATGGCAGCGCACCTCCACGGGCGCCCCGAGAGAATTCTCATGGCAGGGCATGTCGTTGGCGAGGCGCCCGGCAAAAGCGAGCCCCTCGGCCGCCGGCGTCTGAAAGGCGGCTGCATACGCATCATGATCTTGCGGCGCCACTTCAACCCAGACGCCCCACGTAAAGCTGCCGCCCTCTTCGAGCAGCGGCACCTCAACGACGCCGAAGAGAAAGCGCCGGCCGTCATCCATTGCGGCGAAGTCCTTGTTCGCCCGTCCGGCAAAGTAGCGCTCGACATAGCCGAGACGCCACAAGTCGTCCGGCAGCTCCATGCGGATGTCGCGGCAGAGTTCGCCGCCCTCGTCTTCTGCGCCGTTCAGGCCGGCGGCTTCGCGGTCGTCCGTCATGATGTGCTTTCTCCAAAAAACTTCCTGCGGCGCGCGATCGCGCCGGCATGCGCACTCTAGCGCATCCGCTTCAAACGCATGCAAAAAAAAACGCCTCCCGAAAGACACGCTTTGGAAGCGAGCTTCCGAGAGGCGGCTTCAGACGCATCGCCGCCAGACGCTGGCGGCGGCATCTGCATCCGATATGGGCTTATGCAGCGAAATTCTTCTCAGCAAAGGCCCAGTTGGCCAGCTTGCCGAGGAAGGCTTCGATGAAGGCCGCGCGGGCGTTGCGGTAGTCGATGTAGTAGGCATGCTCCCAAACGTCGATCGTGAGGATCGGGGTCTTGCCTTCGCGCACCGGGCAGCCGGCGTTGCTCGTGTTCTCGATCGCGAGCGAGCCGTCCGGGTTCTTCACGAGCCACGTCCAGCCGGAGCCGAAGTTGTTCGCGGCCTTCTGCGAAAACTCCGCCTTGAAGGCATCGAACGAGCCCCACTTGGCGCAGATGGCGTCAAGCAGCGCGCCCTTCGGCTCGCCGCCGCCGTTCGGCGTCATGCACTGCCAGAAGAACGAGTGATTGAAGTGCTGAGCGGCGTTGTTGAAGAGGCCGCCTTCCGCCTTGCGGATGACTTCCTCGAGCGGCTTGCCTTCAAAGCCAGAGCCCTGAAGCAGCTTGTTGAGGTTCGTCACGTACGTACGGTGATGCTTGCCCCAGTGGTACTCGAGCGTTTCGCGGCTCACCGCGGGAGCGAGGGCGTCGAGGTCATAGGGCAGATTCGGAAGCGTGAATTCGGTCATGGGGAAAGCTCCTCTGTCAAAACGGGGAAGACGCCGCCTGCTCTCTAGGAGAGCGGAGCAGGCGCGTCGTTCTGTTAGCAGAATCTTATCAAGCCCAAAAAAGCAATAGAGAGAATTCGTCAACGAAATCGTTACGGATTGTCATGTGCGGCGCGCGGCGACACGCGCTCAACCTGCACGCTCGCCTCGCCGTCGGCAAATCGAAGCGAAAGCCTCTCGCCGACAGAAAGCGAAGCGGCAGCCGTGACAGGCAAGCCGCCCGAAAACGCGCGGACGTAGCCGGCGGCAAGCGGCCGATCAGGGTTGAAGCTCTCCAGTTCGGCCGAAAGGCGTCCGAGCCGCTCATCCAATCGGGCAATGAACTGCTCGGCGGGCGGCAGCCTTGCGGCAGCAAGCGACAGCCTGGCGTCAGCCGCTGCGGCCGACGCACCAGCGCCGGCAAAGAGCTTCTCTGCAGCCGCCGCAGCCTGATGAGCAAGCGCCTGCAGCCGCTCTTCAGGCGCGCGCACAAAGCGGGCGGCGGCGGCAAGCCGCAGCGTCTGGGCGTCTTCGGCCGCCCGCCATTCGCGATCGAGCGCCTTTTGAGCCGCATCGAGCCGCTCGCTTAGCCGCATGGCGGCGTCTGCAGGCTTTGGAAGCTGCACAGACGCCAGGCGAAGGCGCGCCGCAGCCGACTGCAGCGACGCAGCCGTTTCTGAAAAGACCCGCTGCGCAGCATCGGCCGCATGCCTTTCAAGCGCCCCGAGGCGCTCTTCGGGCGAGCGCACGACTTTAGCCGCCGCAGCGAGCCGAAGCGCCTTGGCATCCCGAGCCGCCCGCCATTCGCGATCCAGATGCTTTGCGGCCAGCGCGAGCAGCGAACGCTGCGGCTCGAGCAGGCGCGAACGCGCCGGCAGCATCATGCCCGCACGGTCAAGCCGTTGATGAAGCTCTTCAATCGAGCGCAGCGCCGTGCCGAGCGTCTGCGCTTCTGCGCCGGCAAGCCGCGCTGTCCAGTAGGCGAGATCGGGAGAAAGGTGCTCGGCCGCCGCCGTCGGCGTCGAGGCTCGGAGGTCGGCCGCGTAGTCTGCAATAGTTTCATCGCTTTCATGACCGACTCCGGAAATCACAGGCGTGCGCATGCGGGCGATCGCGCGCGCGACCAGCTCGCTGTTGAAGGCCTGAAGGTCTTCGTACGAGCCGCCGCCGCGCACAAGCAGCACGGCGTCGGCCCTCAGGCCATCCGCCTTCGCGAGCGCCCGGGCAAGCCGAGCCGGCGCATCAGCGCCCTGCACGGGCGCATGCACAAGAATGAGCTCCATCCAAGGCGTGCGCCGGCGAATGGTGCGAAGCACATCCTGGAGCGCCGCCGCCTGCGGACTCGTCACAATCGCCGCGCGCTTCACAAACCGAGGAATCGGCTTCTTGCGGGCCGCATCAAAGAGCCCTTCCGCCTGCAGCTTGGCCTTGAGCCTCAGAAACTGCTCATAGAGCTCTCCGAGTCCTGCGCGGCGCCAGGCCTGCACGGAAATCTGCGCTTCGCCTCTCGCCTTGTAGAAGCTCACCTCGCCCTGCACCTCAAGCTTGTCGCCCAGCGCCGGCGGCGGCGAGGACGAGCGCAACTGCGCGCTCTGCCAGATGACGCACTTGAGGAGCGCCGCGCCCGGCGCCGCCTCGTCCTTGAGCTCAAAGTAGGCGGTCCCGCGATAGAAGCGGCAGCTCGCCACTTCGCCTCGAATCCAGATGCCGGCCGCCAGTCCTTCTATGCGTTCGGCAATGAGGCCGGCAAGCGCCGCCACGGTAATGACGGCTGGCAGCGCAGGCTGCGGCGCTGGAGCTGTCTGCGCCGACGGCATTGCGGCCGCATCCTGAGAGCGGCGCCCAAGCGGCTCTGCCGGCCAGACGGCAGACCGCGGCGCGGCTGCTTCAGCTCGGCCGCCAGCAGCGCGCCCCCAAAGGCGGGCGCTTTGAAAGGCCATGCGCTTTTCCGGCACTGGCGAACCTCCGGCAGCCGGCGTCTGCGGGCGGCCCAAGCTTCGCAGCGGCAACGATGCTGAAGCCGAAGCTGCTGGCGCTGCCGCAGCAGCAGCGATCGTGCGGCGCGCTCTGGGCGCGGCCGTGCCGCTCGGACTCGACGCGCCCAAGCCGGCCTCCTTTCCTAGTGAGGCCTTCGCCGGCGCGCCGTCAGCCGGCAGCCGCCGCTTGCGCCGTCTTTCCTCCCGCAGCGCCGCCTCCGCGAACGCAGGATCGTCAAAATCAGGGAAAGGCGGCTCTTCAAAATTAGACATGGCGTATACATCCACATGAAGCTGCAGGCAGCCCGGCGGCGAACCCTTGCGCCGCCAGCCTCATTCTGTCAGATGGATCCGGCTTCTGCTTGGACGCCGCGCCGAAAGCCTATGCACTTGTCCGCTTTCAAAAAGCGGCTTTTTCAAAAGCGCCAACTTGTCCACATCAGCCGCCGACTTTTCGTCCTGGACCGCTTGCCGCCGACTTTCGACGCAGAAGACGTATCCAGCCGGACAAATTGCCTTCGATTTGCTACTGCTGCAGGGACTTTGAATTCGTAAACATCTTGTTGCACTTGTCCCTGAAAACAACTGCGGCCAGCCTTTATGGCGGCCCGATGAAGTTGTTCACAAAGTTATCCACAGAACTCTTCACAACCTGTGGGCAAGCTCCAATGCTTTTTAAGCGGATCCGATGCTTGCATGCGAAGCGCCTCGAGCATTCATCTTGTGGACAACCCGAAGCGAGCGCTTCTTATACAAGAGCGGCGCGGCATGCCGGCCCCTCCCGCCGCGCCGCAAGCGTCCGGCATCATTTGCGGCTATCATCAGCATCTTCGAGTCCGCTTTCGCTGCCAAGCGCCTCTGCGCCGCAGAAGACAGACCAAGCGCGCGGCCTGCGCGCCCATCATTCGTCATTTTCCGAGAGGCTTTCTTCTCTTCGTATGTCCGACGACCATCCGCCGCGAAGCATCGAGACGGGCGCCGCCCGCTCGTCTCAGCCAACCATCCGGATCGCCCTGCGCTCTGCCCGCAGCGGCTTCGGCGCAGAACCCGCGCAGAGCGAGGCGGCACCATGACCATCGCCGCCAAGCTTGAAGCGTGGACCCATCGGCAGTGGGCCAGCCGCGGTCTTGCCGCCTGCCTGCTCTATCCGCTCTCTCTCATCTACCAGGCCGCCGCAGCGGCAAAGCGGCGCCGCACGACGCCGATGCGCGTTGCCGTGCCTGTCGTCGTCGTCGGCAACATCTACGTCGGCGGCACCGGCAAGACGCCCGTCACGATTGCGCTCGTGCGCGCGCTGCGCTCGCGCGGCTGGCATCCCGGCGTCGTTTCTCGCGGATTCGGCCGCGCAGAGGACGGCGTCCGGCTCGTCAGCGTCGATTCTTCTGCCGCAGAAGTGGGAGACGAACCTCTTCTCATCGCGCGCGAGACGCTCGCTCCCGTCGCCGTCGGCCGCAACCGATACGGCGCGGCAAAAGCGCTTCTTGCCGCTCATCCCGACGTCGACCTCATCGTCTCCGACGACGGCCTGCAGCATTTTTCGCTCGCGCGCGACGTCGAGCTTGCTGTCATCGGCGCCCGCGGACTCGGCAATGAATGGACGCTCCCGGCAGGCCCGCTTCGCGAGCCGCCCTCGCGCCTCGACGACGTCGACGCGATCGTGCTCAACACGACGACGGATGTGGAAGTCGCGAGCCGCACGCCGCGCTTTGCAGCCTCGAGCTGCTTTGCCGCCTGCACGCAGCTCGCCACAGACGCAGTCACCGACATCGACGAGCTCGCACGCCGCTGCGCCAGCAGCGGCCTGCAGGCGCTCGCCGCCGCCGGGATTGCTGCGCCCGGACGCTTCTTCGCCATGGTCCGCGCGCACGGCATCGACTGCGCCGAGCTCGAGCTCGGCGACCACTACGACTACTCGAAGAACCCCTTTGAGAACCGCCGCGAAGGCCTCATCCTCATCACGGGCAAGGACGCCGTCAAATGCGCTCGCATTCCGGCCATCAAGAATGATCCCCGCATTTGGGTGGTGGGGCTCGAGGTGGTGCTCGATCCCTATCTGGTCGACCTAGTCGACGCCAAGGCGGTTGAGGCCGCCAAGCGGCTCGGCCGCCACCCCGAAGTTCGAAACGACACGATTTGATTCTGGGGGCCGGACGCTTCGCGCTGAACCGGCCTTCCTGCTAGCACTATGACTCTCCAGTCCATTCCTGAATTTCTGGTCTGCCCCGTCTGCAAGGGGCCGCTCCTCGCCGCAACCGATCCCCACACCGGCCAAGCCGCCGAGCTCATCTGCCCCTCCTGCGAACTCGCCTATGAAATCAAGGGCACCATCCCGGTGATGCTCGCCTCCGCCGCCCGTCCGCTGACGCCTGAAGAGGCGCGGCGCTGGCGCGAAAAGCGCGATGCGCTCCGCGAGGGAAAGCCACGTCCGTAGCGCCTGCGCTCCTGATCTCCCGCTATTTCTTCTACCTTTGCCGCAGGCTGAAAAAGCCCGCAAGCCTTTATGTCCTTCACTGTCATCATTCCGGCGCGCATGAAGTCCACGCGCCTGCCTGAAAAGCCTCTCATGCCGATTGAAGGCGTGCCCATGGTGGTGCGCGTCGCCGAAGCCGCCGCGAAGTCGAAGGCGTCGCGCATTGTCGTCGCGACCGACCATCCGGCCATTGCCGAGGCGTGCCGCAGCCGCGGCGTCGAAGCGGTGATGACGAAGGAAGCGCATCCCACGGGCACCGACCGCCTTGCAGAAGCGGCAGCGGCGCTCGGCCTCAGCGACGATGAAATCGTCGTGAACGTGCAGGGCGACGAGCCTCTCATGCCTGCCGAGGTCGTCGACGAAGTCGCGTCGCTCCTCGCCGCCCGCTCCGAATGCGCCATTGCCACCGCAGCGCACACGATCAGCGACATGGCGAGCTTTCTCAACCCCAACGTCGTCAAAGTGGAGCTCGACAGCGAAGGCCGCGCCGTCACCTTCTCGCGCGCGCCGATTCCTTATCCGCGCGACGCCTTCCGCGCTGAAGCAAAAGCGCTTCCCGAGGGCTTTCATCCGCTGCATCATCTCGGGATCTACGCCTATCGCGTGCGCTTCCTGAAGCGCTTCCCGACGCTGCCGCAGGCGCCGATTGAAAAGCTCGAAAGCCTCGAGCAGCTCCGCGCGCTCTACTACGGCGAAAAAATTGCCGTCGCCGTGCTTGACCGCGCGCTGCCTGCGGGCGTCGATACGCTCGAAGACCTCGAGCGCGTGCGCGAAGTCTTCCGGCAGCGCGCACACGCCTGATGCGCCGCTCTGGCTGAGGCAGGAAAAGCCGTTTTTCGCACAAAAAAGCTCTCGGACTTCGCGTCTGAAGCTCTTCGCAGGCAGCGCCGAGCGCGCCCTGTCCGCCTGCATTGCCGGCCACAGAAAGACTTCGGCAGCCTGCCTCCCGCCTGATCCCAAGTCTGTCGGCTTTGAGAAAAGCCTGCAGACTCTGCGCGCTACAATGCATTTGATTTTTCATGCTGCTTGAAGCGTGCCCCTCGGCCCGCCTCGAGCGCAACGCCTCGCCGCCCTCATTGACGTGCGAGACGGCAGGCGACCTTCGGCCGCCATCCCTATACAGCACGATTGCAACAAGGAGCAACTCACATGCGTCTCATCCTCATCGGACCGCCGGGCGCCGGCAAGGGCACTCAGGCCAAGTTCATCTGCGAGCGCTTCGGCATTCCGCAGATTTCCACCGGCGACATGCTGCGCGCGGCCGTGAAGGCCGGCACGCCTCTCGGCCTCGCTGCGAAGGCTGTGATGGAGAAGGGCCAGCTTGTGAGCGACGACATCATCATCGGCCTCGTGAAGGAGCGCCTCGAGAAGCCCGACTGCGCCAACGGCGCCCTTTTCGACGGCTTCCCGCGCACGATCCCGCAGGCTCAGGCGCTGCTCGATGCCGGCATTCCCATCGACTACGTGCTTGAGATCCGCGTGCCCGATGCTGAAATCGTCGAGCGCATGTCCGGCCGCCGCGTCGACCCGGTCAGCGGCCGCACGTACCACATCAAGTACAACCCGCCCAAAGTCGAGGGCAAGGACGACATCACGGGCGCGCCGCTCATTCAGCGCGACGACGACCGCGAAGAGGTCGTTCTGAAGCGCCTGCAGGTCTACCACAACCAGACCGAAGCGCTTGTGGGCTTCTACACGAAGCTTGCCGAGTCGGGCCGTCCCGATGCGCCGAAGTACCGCTCGATTTCGGGCCTGGGCTCGATCGACGCCATTACGGCGCGCGTCTTTGAAGCGCTGCAGTAAGACGGCGTCCTCCAAACGCCGCGCCGCGCGCCGCTGAAGCGCCGCGGCAGCAAGGCCGGCCCCGCTCCGAGAGAGGGGCCGGCCTTTTTGCTCTCCACTTTTTCGTAACAGTTCCTGCCGCCATCGACGGCCTGCCGCTAAGATCCATCAAGGAACATCTTTTCGGGAGGCTCCCCCTCATGTCCTTCTCCCTCTGCACAGCGCCGCGCCGCTTGGCGATCCTGGGCGCTGCGGCTGCAACTGCGCTGATTCTCGGCGGCTGCTCGACTTTCCCCAATTTTGAGAACGGCGCCAAAGCCGTTCCGCTGACGGCTGCGGATGCCGCCAAAAAGAAAAAGGAAGAGGCCAAGCCCCGCCCCTTCCCCATGCCGACAATGGACGCTCTGCGCAAGGACGGCATCTACTACGTCAACGACAATCAGGGCTCGCGCTTCTGGATTACAGACGCCATTGCCAAAGACGGCCTCTTCCCGGTGAAGGAGGAATTTACCAAGGGCTCTCCCCACGGCTTCACCTGGGGCTCGGGCGCCGCCTCCATTCTTCGCAACGGCCTTCAGGTCGAGCCCCGCGGCGCCGTGGGCGTTGAAGAGGCGAAGGATCACCATGCCGTGATTCACTTCAAGGACGCTAACGGAAAGCCCACACGCCTCAATGTGAAGCTGCAGGCCTACGACATGTCGGGCCTGCCCATCGGCCCCTACCTGCGCACGCACGCCAACCGTTCGACGCCGGCAGGCTTCATCATCGGCGCCAAGTATTCCTTCCCGAAGGGCAGCGTCGGCTATCGCGCCACGATGTGGATCGACCAGGATGAAGTGCTCATTCCGACGAAGACGGCCTTTACGGGCTCGTCGACGATCGAGGACCTCTCCAAGCGCTTCTCGAAGCAGATCCCCTACTGCCTTCGCTACATCCCCGGCAAGCGCGCCGAGCCTACAGGCCTGCTCTTTGAAAAGCCGATTGAAAAGAAAACCGCCGTCGTCAAGGGACGGCGCGTCGAGCAGAAGCAGTCGGGCGAAGTGGAGCTCTTTCACGTCAAGAAGGGCACGATCTTCTGCGCCAAGGACGACGAAAAGAGCCGCCGGATCGGCGAAGCGGAATGGACGCTGCGCTACGTCAATGGCACGCGCGTGATTGAATTCGAATTCCCGAACAGCATCAGCCCTGAAAACTACGGCATGCTCCGCGCGCACAAGGATGCGCTGCGGGTGGCGTTTGCCGAAGAAACGACGAAAGTGCGCGGCAGAAGCGCCAAGCGGCTTCTGCCCGCCCGCATCTGGCTCGCCGGCACGGAAATCGAAGACTACCAGTGGCGCTTCAACAAAACCGCCGCTGAAGCGATCTACGATGCCATCAAGCAGACGAAGAGCGAGCGCGCCGCCTGGGAAGCCAAGCATAAAACGCGCCGCTAGCGGCGCCTGAAGGGGCCAGGCCCCATGAAAAAAGCCGCCCGGCGCACAGATGCGCCGGGCGGCTTTCTTTTCTATGAACGGCAGGCCGCCGCCCTCTTCTAGAGCTAGTCGGCTTCCGGCTGGAAGGCGTCGCTGCCGAAGGCTTCCGACCATGCATGCTCAAGGAGCTTCGGGCCGTACGTCTTGATGGCCGCCGGATCGGAGAGCGTGCGCCGCCAGGCACGCGCCCCGGGAAGCCCCTGAGCGAGTCCGTTGACGTGGCGGGCCATGGCGCGAACGGCATGCAGATCGTCAGCCCAATGCGCCTCCAGCTCGCGGGTGAGCGCGGCGACGACCGAAGCGCGCGTGCGCTCGGCGCCGTGCGGATCGCCCCAAAGGCGCTCGTCAGCCTGCGAGAGCAGCCAGGGGTTCTGATAGGCGGCGCGCCCGATCATGACGCCGTCAAGCCCGGCGGCAAGCAGCGCTTCGGCCTCGGAGAGCGAATTCACCTGGCCGTTGACGACGATCGTGCAGTCCGGGAAATCGCGCTTGAGCGCAATGGCAGCCTCTCGGTTCAGCGGCGGCACTTCACGGTTTTCCTTGGGCGAAAGCCCTTTGAGCCAGGCCGAACGCGCATGCACGATGAAGACGCGGCAGCCCGCTTCGCGCACCGTTCCGACGAAGTCGCGCACAAAGCCGTAGTCCTGATGCTCATCGACGCCGATGCGGTGCTTGACCGTAACGGGCTTCGCCGTCGCGCTCTGCATCGCGCGCACGCAGTCGGCGACAAGACGTGGCTCCAGCATGAGGCATGCGCCGAAGCTGCCTTTCTGCACGCGCTCCGACGGGCAGCCGCAGTTGAGGTTGTACTCGTCGTAGCCGTAGCCTGCATCGGCAATCTCCACCGCTCGGGCCAGATCCGACGGATCGGAGCCGCCGAGCTGCAGCGCCACAGGATGTTCGGCAGGCGAAAAGCCGAGGAGCCGGCCGCGGTCGCCGAAAAGAATCGCGCCCGTCGTCACCATCTCGGTGTAGAGCCGCGTGCGTCGCGTGAGAAGCCGGTGAAAGAAGCGGCAGTGCCGATCGGTCCAGTCAAGCATCGGCGCCACGCAGAGGCGCCAGCCGTCAGCGCGGCTGGCATCGCAAGCGGCGCTGGCGCTGTTCGCTTCAGAGTGAATCTCGTTGTGAATCATGAGGCGGGGGCGTCCGAGCGCCGGACGCGCAAGAAGTCAGAACTAAGGATGCGCCGCAGAAAAGGCTGGCGCAGAGGCAAAAAAAAGCGGCGTCTGCCGCGCTGACGCATCAGTCAGCCGGAAGGCGCCGCTTGCAGCATGAGAAAGAAGGCGGGGCAGCGAATCAGGACTCGCCCGCTTCGGACGCGTCGTCCACATACACCCAGCGGCCGTCCGCTTCGCGGCGGAAGCGGGAGCGCGCCCGCATGACGAACGCGCCCTGCGACGTGCGGCCTTTGGCGGCGAAGCGCACCTCGCCCGTAAGGCCGTCGGGCGACGTCTCAGCGGAGGCCACTGAAAGCGACATCCACTTCGGACGCTGCTCGCCGGGAGCGAAGAGCTCGGCGGGGCGCGTTTCCGCAGCCCAGGTCTCGAGCACGTAGCAGTCGTCCCCGAGCGCATAGGCCGCATAGCGGCTCCGCATGAGCGCTTCAGGGGTCGGCGCGAGCAGATGCTCGGCGCCGCCCGTGAGATAGCGTGCGCAGCACTCGGCGAACGGCAGGCCGCTCCCGCAGGGGCAGAGCGCCGCCGCCGGCTGCGAGGCGCCGCTGCGGCGGCGCTTCGCCTTTCCCATGCGGCTTACTCCTCTTCGCCGAAAGTCTTCGACTCGGCGCGGGCTGCGCGCTTGCGCTCGAAGTCCTTCAGGTAGCGCTTGCGCAGGCGGATCGACTTCGGCGTGATCTCGACGAGCTCGTCGTCGTTGATGAATTCAACGGCGCTTTCAAGCGTGAGCTTCACCGGCGGCACCAGGCGGATCGCTTCGTCCGTGCCGGAGGCGCGGATGTTCGTGAGCTGCTTGCCGCGGATCGGATTCACGACGATGTCGTTCTCGCGGGAGTGCTCGCCGATGATCATGCCCTCGTAGAGCTTGTCGCCCGGGGACACGAAGAGGCGGCCGCGCTCCTGAATCTTCCAGAGCGCATAGGCCACGGCCTCGCCGTCGTCCTGCGAGATGATCACGCCCGAGCGGCGCTCGCCGACATCGCCCGTCTTGATGGGACCGTAGTCGTCAAAGACGTGGCTCATGATGCCCGTGCCGCGGCACATCGTCATGAAGAGGCTCTGGAAGCCGATGAGGCCGCGAGCCGGAATGCGGTACTCGAGGCGCACGCGTCCCTTGCCGTCCGGCTCCATGTCCTGGAGATCGCCGCGGCGGCGGCCGAGCTCTTCCATGACGGCGCCCTGGTGCTCTTCCTCGACGTCGACCGTGAGCAGTTCATACGGCTCCATCTTGACGCCGTTGATTTCCTTCAGCACGACGCGCGGACGCGACACCGCCAGCTCATAGCCTTCGCGGCGCATGTTCTCCAGAAGAATCGTGAGGTGCAGCTCGCCGCGGCCGGCGATTTCCCACACCGTCTCGTCCTTCGTCGGACGCATGCGCATCGCGACGTTGCTCTTGAGCTCGCGCTCGAGGCGCTCGCGGATCTGACGGCTCGTGACGAACTTGCCTTCGCGGCCGGCGAGCGGCGACGTGTTCACCTGGAAGTTCATCGTGAGGGTCGGCTCGTCGACCTTGAGCATCGGCAGCGCTTCCGGGTGCTCCAGATCCGTAATCGTCGTGCCGATGTCGAGCTCTTCAATGCCCGTCACCAGAATGATGTCGCCGGCTTCAGCGCCCTGCACTTCCTTCTTTTCAAGGCCTTCGAACTGAAGGATCTGATTGACCTTCGCGCGGCGGGGCTTGTCGTCGGGACCGTTCATGATCACGACGTCGCTGTTGGGCTTGATGCGGCCGCGGTGCACGCGGCCGATGCCGATCTTGCCCACGTAGCTGTTGTAGTCGAGCGAGCAGATCTGCAGCATGAGCGGGCCGTCCGGATTGTCGTCGCGGACCGGCACGTACTTGATGACGGCGTCGAAGATCGCACGCATGTTGCCGATCTTTCTGAGCTCCTCGACGTCAGGCGTAAGACCTGCAAAGCCTTCAAGAGCCGAAGCGTAGATCACCGGGAAGTCGAGCTGATCCTCCGTCGCGCCGAGACGGTCGAAGAGGTCGAACGTCTGATTGAGCACCCAATCGGGACGAGCGCCCGGACGGTCGATCTTGTTGATGACGACGATGGGCTTCAGACCCTGCGCCAGCGCCTTCTTCGTCACGAAGCGCGTCTGCGGCATCGGGCCCTCGACCGCGTCGACGAGCAGCAGCACGCCGTCGACCATCGACAGCACGCGCTCGACTTCGCCGCCGAAGTCCGCATGGCCCGGGGTGTCGATGATGTTGATGTGCACGCCTTCGTATTCGACGGCGCAGTTCTTGGCGAGAATCGTGATGCCGCGCTCGCGCTCGATGGCGTTCGAGTCCATCACGCGCTCTTCAACCTGCTGGTTGGCGCGGAAGGTGCCCGCGCACTGCAGCAGGCGGTCCACCATGGTGGTCTTGCCGTGGTCCACGTGCGCGATGATCGCAATGTTGCGAATGGCTCTTGTCATAGCTCTGTGTTGATGAAAATTGTCAGTGTAGGGTTGATGCCTCAGCAGCCGCTCTCAGAGGTCAGTGGGCGATGAGGCGCTCAGGCGCAAGCACGCCGCGCTCATTGACGAGCGCCGTGCCGAGAAGCGCGCCGTCCGCGCCGTAGACGCGCACGCGGCCGCGCTCCGGCCGGCCGACGGCAAGGCGCTGGCCGCAGAGAAAGCGCGCGGCCTCAGCGGCCGCAAGATCCACGCGCGCTAGCGTGGAGAGAAGGGCATCCGAGGGCGTCAGTTTAGCGCGCACGGCTTCAGGCGTGCCGAGCGCAGCAAGGCTCTCTAGAGAGGAGGCCTTGTCGATTGTCAAGGCGCCCACACGCGTGCGTCTGAGCGCAGTCAAATGCGCGCCGCAGCCGAGCGCCCGCCCGATATCTTCGGCGAGCACGCGAATGTAAGTGCCCTTTGAAACGAGGCACGCCATCGTAAAGGCGCCGTCAGCATAGTCCGACGCCTCGAGCTCGTAGATCGTCACGCGCCGCGGCGCGCGCTCGATGGTCTCGCCGCGACGGGCGAGCTTGTAGAGCGCTTCGCCCTGATGCTTGAGCGCGGAGTGCATCGGCGGAATCTGATCGATCTCGCCCAAGAAGCGCGATGCGGCGGCGCGGACCTCCTGCAGGCCGATGCCCGCCGTCGGGCGCACTTCGAGCACGTCGCCGTCCGCATCGCCCGTCGTCGTCGTGACGCCGAGCTGCACGCGCGCGACATAGCCCTTCTCGGCATGAAGAAGATCAGCCGAAAATTTGGTCGCATTCCCGAAGCAAAGCGGGAGAAGCCCCGTCGCCATCGGATCGAGCGTGCCGGTGTGGCCGGCCTTCTGCGCATTGAGCAGGCGCCGCACGGTCTGCAGCGCCGCATTGCTCGTCATGCCTGCCGGCTTGTCGAGCAGCATCACGCCATCGACAGGATCGCCTCGCCGCTTCATTCGCGGGCCGCCTCCGGACGGCCGGCTTCGGCGCGCGGCTCGGCCGAATCCTCATCCTGCACGCGCTTTTCGTCGGCTTCAGTCTGCGCCATCGCCTTCTTGATGAGCGCGTCCATCTCGAAGCCCTTCGCCACGCTTTCATCAATCGTGAAGTGCAGCGTCGGCACCGTATGGATGCGCAGATTCTTGAAGAGCAGGCTGCGCAGCATGCCGGCAGCGGCATTGAGCCCCTCGGCGGATTCGCGCGGATCGCTGCCGAGCGCCGTGAAGTAGACCTTCGCGTGCGCATAGTCAGGCGTCACCTCGCAGCCCGTGATCGTCACGAGCCCGACGCGCGGATCGCGCACTTCAAGGGGAATGAGCTGCGCGAGGTCGCGGGCGATCTGATCGCCGATGCGCTGCGCGCGGCCGGGTTTCTTGGCTTTCATTGTCGAACTTCTTCTCTAGGGTTGAAAAACGCCTGCCGCGCAAAGGGCGGCAGGCGCCTGGCGGCCGCACCGGTTCGTCCGATCGATGCGGCCGGCCGTCCTCAAGGACGCCGCATCAGAGCGTGCGGGCGACCTCCGTCACCTCGAACACTTCAAGCTGATCGCCGACATGGATGTCGTCGTAGCCCTTGAGCGAGAGGCCGCATTCGTTGCCCGCCGCAAGCTCGCGCACATCGTCCTTGAAGTGGCGAAGGCTCGCGAGCTCGCCCGTCCAGACGACGACGTTGTCGCGCAGCAGGCGCACCTGAGCGCTGCGGCGCACGACGCCTTCGAGAACGCGGCAGCCGGCGACGTTGCCGACCTTCGGCACGCGGATGATCTGGCGGATCTCGAGCAGGCCGATCTGCGTCTCGCGGCGCTCGGGCGAAAGCATGCCGGAAAGAGCCGCCTTCACGTCATCGACTGCGTCGTAGATGATGTTGTAGTAGCGGATGTCGACGCCTTCGGTCTCGGCCACCTTGCGCGCCTGCGCATCAGCGCGGACGTTGAAGCCGATGATGACGCCCTTGGACGCCGCGGCGAGGTTGACGTCGGACTCGGAAATGCCGCCCACAGCCGCATGCACGACATTGACGCGCACTTCCTCCGTGGAGAGCTTCGTGAGCGCATGAACCAGCGCTTCCTGCGAGCCCTGAACGTCCGCCTTGATGATGAGCGGCAGCGTCTTGACGTCGCCTTCCTTCGCATCGGCGAAGAGGTTCGCGAGGTTCGTCGCATGCGCCTTGGCGAGCTTCACGTCGCGGTACTTGCCCTGGCGGAAGAGCGCGATTTCACGCGCCTTGCGCTCGTCGGAGAGCACGTAGAGCTCGTCGCCAGCCTGCGGCACGCCCGAGAGACCCTGAATTTCGACCGGAATCGAAGGGCCGGCGGACTGCTGGTTCTTGCCGAGCTCGTTGGTCATTGCGCGCACGCGGCCGAATTCCGTGCCGACAAGCACGACGTCGCCGCGATGGAGCATGCCCGACTTCACGAGAACGGAAGCCACAGGGCCGCGGCCCTTGTCGAGGCGGGATTCGATCACGAGGCCGTGCGCAGGACCTTCATCGGGTGCCTTAAGCTCAAGCATTTCCGCCTGCAGGAGCACGTTCTCCAGCAGGTTGTCCACGCCCTTGCCGGTCTTGGCGGACACTTCGCAGAAGGGCACGTCTCCGCCGTAATCCTCGGGGATGACGCCCGCCTGCACAAGCTCCTGCTTCACGCGCTCGGGATTGGCTTCTGGCTTGTCGATCTTGTTGATCGCCACGACGAGCGGCACATTAGCCGCGCGGGCGTGCGAGATCGCTTCGAGCGTCTGCGGCATCACGCCGTCGTCGGCCGCCACCACCAGAATGACGATGTCGGTCGACTGCGCGCCGCGGGCGCGCATCGCCGTGAAGGCTTCGTGGCCCGGGGTGTCGAGGAACGTGATGATGCCGCGCGGGGTCTTGACGTGATAGGCGCCGATGTGCTGCGTGATGCCGCCCGCTTCGCCCGCCGCAACCTTGGAGCGGCGGATGTAGTCGAGCAGCGACGTCTTGCCGTGGTCGACGTGGCCCATGATCGTCACAACCGGCGGACGCGGAACGGCAGGATACGCGTCCTTGTCGGCCGCGAGCTCGCCAAGATAGGCCTCCGGATCGTCAGCCTTGGCCGCAATCGCCTTGTGGCCCATCTCTTCGACGATGATCATCGCCGTGTCCTGATCGAGCATCTGGTTGATCGTGACCATCTGGCCCATGCCCATGAGGGTCTTGATCACTTCAGTTGCCTTGACGCTCATCTTGTGGGCGAGGTCGGCCACCGAAATCGTCTCCGGCACCTGAACTTCGCGCACGACATGCTCGGCGGGCGCCGCCTGCACAGGCTGCTCCTGACGATGGCGGTCCTGGCTGCGGCGGCCGCGCGCCGTGCGGAAGTTGCCCGAGCTCGAGAAGTCCTCGCCGCGCGTCTTCATGGTGCGGCGCGAACGATCCTCGTCATCCCAGCGATCGGCAGAGTTCTTGCTGCCGCGGCTGCGGCGGTCGCCGTTCGAGCCGTGGCCCTTCTTCTCGCCGGAGGGCGCCGGACGGCTGGCGTTCGGACGGGAGGACGAAGCGGCCTTGGCAGGCTTCGAGGCGGCCGCAGGCTTCTGAGCGGCCGCGGGCTTTGCAGCTTCCTTCGGCTTTTCTTCCTTCGGCGGCTTCTTGGCCGTGAGAACGCCCGACTTGCGGTTCAGCATTTCGCGAATGCGGCGAGCCTCTTCCTCGGCGGCCTTGCGGGCAGCCGCGCGATTCTCCGCCTCAGCCGCAACGCGCGCAGCCGTCGCCTGCGCCACTTCGGCGGCAAGCTTCGCCTTTTCCGCTTCGCGCTTGGCGGCCTTGATCGCCGCTTCGTCTTCCGCGGCCTTGCGAAGCGCCTCTTCGCGGGCCTTGGCTTCCGCAGCGGCCTTCGCGGCGGCGGCGGCGCGCTCGGCAGCCGCCTTGCGCTCAGCCTCTTCGCGAGCGCGGCGCTCGGCCTCTTCGGCCTCGCGGCGGCGGCGCGCCTCTTCTTCAGCCCTCGCCTTGGCGGCGGCGGCTTCAGCTTCGGCGCGGGCCTTTTCCTCAGCGGCAGCCTTCGCGGCCGCTTCGATCTTCGCCTGCTCTTCAGCCATGGCCTGCGGATTCCTCACGAAGACGCGCTTGCGGCGCACTTCGACCTGAATCGTGTGCGCGCGGCCCGAAGCGTCATTCTGACGGATCACGCTCGTCTCCTTGCGCGTAACGGAGATCTTGCGCTGCGGCGACTGCGTGCGCTCCAGGCGCAGGCTGTCGAGCAGCCGCGTCTTGTCGGGGTCGCTCAGTTCGTCGCCTTCGCTGCTCTTCTCGACGCCGGCGGCCTTGAGCTGCGCGAGCAGCGTCTTCACCGGGACCTTGAGCTCCTGTGCGAAATCCTTAACCGTAATGGGCATATGTTCTTAACTCCTTGGCTGCGGCTGTGCTCCGCGGCGCCCTCAGGCGCCGCGCCATGCCGACCGCCCGATCCGCCTGCCGCCGTCCGGTTCGGGGCCCTTCGCTCTTGGAAGGAGCCCCGGGAACGGGGCGGCCGGGAGAGCCGCACGCCGTGCATGGGTCAATTGCTTTCTTGTTCTTCGTCCTGCTTCTGAGCAGCGCGCCGAGACGCGCAATCAGAACCAGTGGGCGCGCGCGCCCATGATGAGCTTCGTCGCGCGCTCCTCATCGATGCCGGCGATCTCGACGAGCTCGTCGGCCGCGAGGTCGGCAAGATCGTCAAGCGTCTTCACGCCCTTCGCGACGAGCTTGTTGGCGATGTCGTTGTCCATCCCCTCGAGGCTCAGAAGCGCCGGGTCGGCCTTGCGCAGATTCTCTTCGCGCGTGATGGCGTCGGCGAGAAGCTTGTTGCGGGCGCGGCTACGCAGCTCTTCGATCGTGTCGTGATCGAAGGCGTCGATCGCAAAAAGCTCCTTCTCGGGCACGTAGGCGATCTCTTCGATCGAGGAGAAGCCTTCGCCGATCAGCACGTCGGCAGCCGCCTCGTCGATGTCGAGGTTGTCCATGAAGTCCTTGCGGATGCGGTCGACCTCAGCATTGCGCTTCTCGCTCGCTTCGGTTTCGGTGAGGATGTTGATCTGCCAGCCGGTGAGCTCGCTCGCGAGGCGCACGTTCTGGCCGCCGCGGCCGATGGCGATGGCGAGGTTGTCCTCATCGACCACCACTTCCATCGTATGCGTCTCTTCGAGCATCACGATCGAGCGGACCTTCGCCGGCTCGAGAGCGCCGACGACGAACTGCGCCGGATCCGAATTCCAGACGACGATGTCGATGCGCTCGCCCGAGAGCTCAGTCGTCACGGCATTGACGCGCGAGCCGCGCATGCCGATGCAGGTGCCGATCGGATCGACGCGGCGGTCGTGCGAGACGACGGCAATCTTGGCGCGCATGCCGGGATCGCGGGCCGCTGCCTTGATCTCGATGATGCCCTCTTCAATTTCGGGCACTTCGAGCTCGAAGAGCTTCTTCAGGAATTCAGGGCTCGTGCGCGAAAGAATCACCGTGCGTCCCTTGGGCGTCTCGCCGACGTGATCGACATAGGCGCGCACGCGGTCGCCCGTGCGCATGTTCTCGCGCGGGATCATCTGATTGCGGGGCAGGCGCGCTTCAAGGCGGCCGACTTCAACGATCGCATCGCCCTTGTCCATGCGCTTGATCTGGCCCGTGACGATCGATTCCTGGCGCTCCAGGAACTCCTTGAGGATCTGTTCGCGCTCGGCGTCGCGCAGACGCTGCAGGATCACCTGCTTGGCATCCTGAGCGAAGCGGCGGCCGGCGCCGTCGATGTCGACGTTCTCAATCGGACGCTCGATGTAGTCGCCCGGCTGCAGATCCGGAAATTCGTCATGGATGTCGGAATACATCTCCTGGCGGTCCGGCTGCTGCAGGCCCTCTTCATCGGGCACCACGAGCCAGCGGCGCACGGCGGTGAATTCGCCCGTGCTGCGGTTGACGCGCACCATCACGTCGGCGTCTTCGCCGGGGAAGCGGGCGCGCTTCACAGCGCTCGCGAGCGCGACTTCGAGAACGCCGAAGACGGTGTCCTTCTCCACGTTCTTCTCGCGGGCGAGCACGTCGACGAGCTCGAGCATTTCGCGGCTGTTCATTTGTCTATTACCCCTTGAAATTCAATGGCTTGATCAGGTGAGCGCGGCTCACGTCGGAGAGCGCGAACGAAACGCGCACCGGCGCGGCCTCAACGGCGGTGCGGCGCCGGGCGCGCAGCGCGGCAATGCCGGGCGTGCGCGGAAGGTCCACTTCAAAGAAGTCGAAGTCGATCTTTTCCTCGCCCGACTCGCCCGAAATGCCGACGATGCGGCCTTCGAGCTTGCGGCGGCCCGCCTCCGGGAACCCTTCGGCCTTCATCGGCTCGAAGAGCTCGACGTGCGCCAGCTCGCCGGCGAAGCGGGCCCAGTCGCGAGCGCGCTTGAGCGGACGCTCGACGCCGGGAGACGACACTTCAAGGCGCTCGTACGGGACGTCTTCAACGGTGAAGAGATGCGTGAGCTGGTCGCTCACGCGCTCGCAGTCCTCGAGCGAGATGCCGCCTTCGGCATCCGTGTCGATCGTCACTCGGAGGAGCCCCCTTGGCAGGCGCTCGAGCTCCACGAACTCGTACCCGAGCCCTTCGACCGTGCGGGCGACAAGCTCCGCGGGCGCAGAGGAATGATTCATCGAAATGGCTTCCTAAATGGTCTCAACAAACTTGTCCGCCCCATCGGCAGGCGCCTTGCGCCGCTCGGCTGAAGCGCCGCTTTCTGCGGGAAGGCGCTGCGCCGTCCAGGCTCGCCTTCGCGGCAGCAGGGGGCGAAAAAAAACAAAAAAAAATGGGCGCAATGCCCATTTCACCGCCCTCGCCGCCTCCGCCTTCCCGCGTCTTCGCAGGAGGCTTCGCCGGCAGGGCGACGGCCGCGTCCTCCGCTTCAGGCCAGAGGCGCGAAACGGACGTGCCGTCAAAATGCGACGCTTCGGGCAGGAGGCGCCGGCCAAGCCGACCTGCGGCTTGCTGACCGTGCGTCCGACGCATTGCGCGCTGCGCCGGTTGAGGGAGGGCCGAAGGCGCCCGCAAGCGCCTTCAAAGCCTTCCGGCCCGAAGAATGGGCAAATTCTAGGGGATCGCGCCGCACCGTGCAACAGAGAGGGCGCGCTTTTTCCTGCGCAGCGTCAGCGCCGGCCGCCGCGCTTGGCATAGCCTTCGCGGCTTTGCCGCTCGTCGGGGCTCGGATGCCCGCGGCGCTGCGTCGGACGGTCGGAGAGATCGCGCGCGGCCGGAATCGGTCCGCCCGTGCGGTCGCTGCCGCCCTTGAAGCTGCGCCGAGGGCGGTGCGACTCCTTCTCCGCCTGAGCGCCGCGCGCAGGCGCAGACTGCGCCGCAGCGCGGATGCGCGCGGCGGCGGCCGCCTTCTCGACCTTCTTTTCCGCCGCCTTCGCCGCCGCCATTTCAGGCGTGACGGCCGCCTCCGCCTTGGCGAGAGAAGCCATCCATGCGCGCACCTCTTCGGGCGGCATTTCAACGCGCTCGCCGCGCTTGAGGCCGCTCGGCAGCGCAATGTCGCCGTAGCGCACGCGGATGAGGCGGGAAACCGTGAGGTTCACCGCTTCGAAGAGGCGGCGCACTTCGCGGTTGCGGCCCTCGCGGATCGTCACGCGGTACCAATGATTGAGGCCTTGGCCGCCCTCGTCCGTCAGCGTCTCGAATTTGGCCGGACCGTCCTCGAGCTCGATGCCGCTTGTAAGCTTCTCCCAGCTTTCAGGCTCAATCTCGCCCGCCGTGCGCACCGCATATTCGCGCTCCATTTCGTAGCGCGGATGCATCAGGCGGTTCGCCAGGGAGCCGGACGTCGTGAAGAGCAGCAGGCCTTCGGTATTGAAGTCGAGTCGGCCGACGGCGATCCAGCGGCCGCCCGGCACGCGGGGCAGATGCGCAAAGACGGAGGGACGGCCTTCCGGATCGTCTCGGGAGACGATTTCTCCGGCGGGCTTGTGATAGAGCAGCACGCGGGGCGTCTCCGCCGTCGCCTGCGGCCGGCGCACCAGGCGCCCTTCAACGCGCACGGCATCGGCGGCGCTCACGCGGTCGCCCACTTTGGCGGGCACGCCGTTCACCGTCACGGCGCCCGAGGCGATCAGCGCCTCCATCTCGCGCCGGGAGCCCCAGCCCGCGTCGGCGAGCATCTTCTGGAGCTTCTGCGTCTCCGCCGGCGCCTCGGCTTCAGCATCTCGCCGAGCACGCCGAGCGCTCGAGCCGGCGGCGGCCGCCGACGCGCCGAAGCCGGCCATGGCTTCAGCGGGATCCGCGAGGCGGCGCGGCGCCTTCTTCATCGGGGGACGGAACGGCGTGCGCTTTTTCGGCGCCGACGGCTGCATGCGGGGATTTCCCGCCTTCTGATGCGTGGTCTTGGTCTTCAAAATCGAACTCCTCCTGCTTCTGCAGGGCGCCTTCCGCGGCGGCTGCCTGAGGGTTGTCGTCGCCGAGGGCGAAAGCCGCTTCCTCGGCTTCGCCGAGCCGGGGGAGCTCTTCCAAGCTCTTGATCCCCAGATCGGCCAAAAAAGTCTTCGTCGTGGCGAGAAGCGCCGGGCGGCCCGGCGATTCTCGATAGCCTACGGTTTCAATCCAGCCGCGCTCTTCAAAGGCGCGGATGATCGAAGGGTTCACCGAAACGCCGCGAAGCGCTTCGATGTCGCCTCGAGTCACGGGCTGCCGGTACGCAATGACGGCAAGCGTCTCCATGGCCGCCCGCGAATAGCGCTGCGGGCGCTCTTCCTGCAGCTTCAGCAGAAGCGGCTCGACCTCCTCGGCCGTGCGGAAGCGCCAGGTGCCGTCAGGCATCTCCGCGAGCCGCAGGCCGCGCTGCGACCAGCGCTTCGCAAGCGAGGCGAGAATCGCCCGCACCGTCTTGGCAGAAAGCTCGTCGTCAAAGAGCCTGCGCAGATCGCGCACAGCCAGAGGCTTTCTCGACGCCAAAAGCGCCGCTTCAATGAGAAGCTCGGGTTCGAGCGAGGCCACCGTCCGTCCTCTCTGCTGCAGGGTGCCGACAGGCCGCTTGAGCGAAGCCGCCGTCTGACGACGCTTCGCCGCAGTCCTGAGGCGAGTGTACAAAATAAAAGGCCCGGCTTCTTGTGAAGTCAGGCCTTGAAGCGGCGCAATGTCGGCCGCTCCGCGCTTGAAGCTCTGCTCTCCCGGGAAGCCCGGTTCTTCAAGCGCTGAAGAATTCTGGCGGAAGGGGTGGGATTTGAACCCACGATACGGTATAGCCGTATACCGGATTTCGAGTCCGGCGCATTCGACCTCTCTGCCACCCTTCCGTGTCAAGAGAAATTGGATTGTATAGAAGATCTGCCGATTTTGCAAGTCGCCATCAACAAAAAGCCGGCGTGCCGCGCTTTGCGCAGCATGCCGGCTCTTCAGTCCGCCGTCTCAGACGCAGCGGTTTACTTCGTAGCGGGGCGGATCACGTCCACACCGCCCATGTACTTGCGAAGCGCTTCAGGCACCGTGACGGAGCCGTCGGCATTCTGATAGTTCTCCAGCACGGCGACGAGCGTGCGGCCCACAGCAAGGCCGGAGCCGTTGAGCGTATGCACGAAGCGCGTGCGGCCGTTTTCGTCCTTGAAGCGCGCGCCCATGCGGCGGGCCTGGAAGTCCTCGCAGTTCGAGCACGAGGAGATCTCGCGGTACATGTTCTGACCGGGGAGCCAGACTTCAAGGTCGTAGGTCTTCGCCGACGAGAAGCCGATGTCGCCCGTCGAGAGCGCCATCACGCGGTACGGCAGATTGAGCTTCTGCAGAATGCTTTCCGCGTCGCGCGTAAGCTCCTCGAGATCGTCGTAGGAGTGCTCGGGGCGGACGATGCGCACCATCTCGACCTTGTCGAACTGGTGCTGGCGGATCATGCCGCGCGTGTCGCGGCCGTAAGCGCCCGCTTCAGAGCGGAAGCAGGGGGTATGCGCCGTCACCTTGATCGGCAGATCGCTCGCCTGAAGGATCTTGCCCGAAACGGCGTTCGTGAGCGTCACTTCAGCCGTCGGCACCAGGTACATCTGCTCGACGTCGCTGTACGCGCCGCCCTTCTTCGCCGCGAAAAGGTCCTCTTCGAACTTCGGCAGCTGGCCCGTGCCCTGCATGGTCGAAGCCGTCACGATGTAGGGGGTGTAGCACTCGACGTAGCCCTGCTCGGTCGTATGCACGTCGAGCATGAACTGCGCGAGCGCGCGATGCAGATGCGCCACCTGGCCGCGCATGAAGCAGAAGCGGGAGCCGGAGAGCTTTGCCGCCGTATCAAAGTCGAGGCCGAGGGGCTCGCCGACGTCGACGTGATCCTTGATCGGGAAGTCGAACGTGCGCGGGGTGCCCCAGCGGCGGACTTCCACATTTTCCGTCTCGTCCTTGCCGATCGGCGTGGTCGGGCTCGGCAGATTCGGAATGCGCAGCATCAGGTTCTGCAGGCTCTGGCGGAGCTCTTCGAGATCGCCCTCGAGCTTGGCGAGCGAAGCCGGAATCTCGGCGGCCTGCGCGAGCTCGGCGGAGGCATCCTCGCCCGCCTTCTTCTTCTGGCCGATCGTCTTAGAGAGCGCGTTGCGGCGCGCCTGCAGCTCTTCGGTCTGCATCTGAACGGCCTTGCGGCGCTCCTCAAGCGCGTTGAATTCGGCTACAGGAAACTCAAAGTTGCGCGTCTTGAGGCGGGCCACCACTTCGGGAAGCTGCTTCCTCAGCATCGTCACGTCGAGCATGTCTTTTTCTATCCTCTTGGATCGTATGTGATGGGCAGAGCGCCCAACCCGCCGAGCACGCAGAACGGACTGAGCCATCCCGGCGCTTGGCGCTTTCTATGAAGAAAAGGCGCCCGCCTCTATGAAACGGTTACAGCCGCGGCGCCTTGGGCGCTGCGGCGTACAAAGGGGATATTGTCGCGTTTCCCTCCAGCCTTGGCAAACGGCAGAAGCGCTTCTTTGACAAAGAAGCGCTCGCGCTGCGCTTGGGAGACGCCGGAGAGTCCCGCTGCGAAGCGGCGGCGCGATCAGCCCTGTCCCCGCCGCCGGCCCTTGCCGGCTGCGCGGGCCTCTTCATCGAGCTTCTTCAGTCCGGCGAGCTTCTGCCGGATTTTGAGCTCCACGCCTCGATCCGTGGGCTCATACCAATGCATCCCTTCGAGCCCCTCGGGGAGATACTCCTCGCCCGCGGCATAAGCGCCGGGCTCGTCATGCGCGTAGCGGTAGCCCTCGTGGTAGCCGAGCTCCTTCATGAGCTTCGTCGGCGCATTGCGAAGATGCATCGGCACGGGGCGGGAGCCGTCCTTCTTCACGAAGGCCCGCACGTTGTTGTAGGCGAGCTCGATCGAGTTGCTCTTCGGCGCGCAGGCGAGATACACAACCGCATTGGCGATGGCGAGCTCGCCCTCCGGCGAGCCCAGCCGCTCGTAGATGTCCGCAGCTGCGGCGGCAATTTCCATCCCGCGCGGATCCGCAAGCGAGATATCCTCGCAGGCCATGCGCATGACGCGGCGCGCGATGTATCGCGGATCGCAGCCCCCGTCGAGCATGCGGGCCATCCAATAGAGAGCCGCATCCGGATTGGAGCCGCGCACCGACTTGTGAAGCGCGCTGATCTGGTCGTAAAAATTGTCGCCGCCCTTGTCAAATCGGCGCAGCGTCGCCGGCGTCGTCTTCCGCAGGAAGGCGGCATCGATTTCCGGCACATGGCGCTCGCGCGCCATCGTGCAGCAGACGTCGACGGCATTGAGAAGCCGGCGGGCATCTCCGTCAGCCAGACCGATCAGGATCTCTTCGGCCTCAGGGAGCAGCTTCAAGTCGGGAAACTCCCGCTGCATCGCGCGGGCAAGAAGCTTGCGGCAGTCCGTCGAGGAAAGGCTCTGAAGCTGATAGACCGTTGAGCGCGACAGAAGCGCGCTCACCACTTCAAAGCTCGGATTCTCCGTCGTCGCGCCGACAAAGATGAAGAGCCCCGACTCCACATGCGGCAGGAAGGCATCCTGCTGGCTCTTGCTGAAGCGATGAACCTCGTCGACGAAGACAAGCGTGGGCTTTCCGGTCGCCGCCATCGTCGCCTTGGCTGCGTCGACAGCATCGCGAATGTCCTTCACGCCGCCGAGCACGGCGGAAATGGCGATGAAAGGCAGATCGAATGCATCGGCCATCAGGCGGGCCAGCGTCGTCTTGCCCACGCCCGGCGGCCCCCACAAGATCATGGAATGCGGACGATGGTTTTCAAAGGCGACGCGCAGCGGAGCGCCGGGACCGATGAGGTGCTGCTGGCCGATCACTTCATCGAGCGTCTTCGGCCGCATGCGCTCCGCGAGCGGCTGCAGCATGGGCTTGGGCGCCTCGCGGCGCGCAGGGCGCTCCGAGACAGCTGCCGCAGCGGCAGGCGGCGTCAGCTCGCCGTCAAAAAGATCGCCTTCAGTCGTCATAGTCCACTCTCCGCCGGCGATGAGTCGACGGCTGTCTTGCTTCAAAAAAAGGAAGAGTAGCAGGCCAAGCGCTGACGAGCGCCTGCCTGCGCGAGAAATGCCGGCAGCCCTCCGCTCCGAGGAGTTCGGCATGGCAGAGCTGCCGTTAGTCAGGCTGCGCTGCATCGAAAAACCATACGCGAAAGCCCCGCAGCACAACGTGCTGCGGGGCTTTCTTCAATGGGGAGCCTGGCGATGACCTACTTTCA
>CAJKSP010000013.1 GCA_905202595.1 uncultured Sutterella sp. | reverse complement strand
CCATCGTGCGAAGCCCGATTGAATTTCTTCGAATCGAGTTCAAGCGAATAAGATGTGCGAAAGTACCCCCCGCGTACACCAGCTGCACATGCTCGGTCTGCGGCTGCTGCGACAAACGCAGCAGACCCAAACAGGCTGTGTTTCACTGCATAAGCTGTGGCTACACAAATAATGCCGACATTGTCGGTGCTTTGAACGTGCTGAGGAAGGGACGGACTGCCCCGAGCGCGCACGTCAAAAAATGCGCATCGCCTGTGAAGTGAGTCGTGAGGCGCCCGTGCCCTTAGCACGGAACTTCAGGGCCATCAGCAGGAACCATCCCTTTGGGGCGGCGCAAGCCGCTTTAAAGGGAATCACCGCTCTTCAGGACGGTGAGGACGTCAACATCCACGCACACGTTTTCTATCGAGTGCAAAGCAGCCGCCTGTGCGGCCGCAGCGCTTCAGACTCCTTTCAAGGTCTATGCTCATCGCCGCACTGCAGTTCATCGTCGGCGTCGCGACGTCGATTGTCGGAGCGCTTCTGCTCCTTCGCGCCTGGCTCTACTACTGGGCGCTTTCTCCGCGCCATCCGCTCGTCGAGCTTTCCGTCCGCCTGACGGAATGGCTTGTCGGTCCGCTCTCAAAGATCGTCAAGCCGAAGAGCGGCATCTCCTGGCCGTCGCTTCTCGGCGCGCTCCTCGTGGCGCTTGTCGCGGTGCTCATTCACCGCACGATCGGCGCGCTGCCGGCAACGCCGGTCGGCCTCGTCATCGCGCCCTTCGCGATGCTCGTCCGCTGGGCGCTTGAGATGATCTCGTGGGCGACGATCATCTGGGCGGTGCTTTCCTGGGTGACGCCTTCGCACCCGATGACCTATACCCTCGCCACGCTGGTCGATCCGTTCCTGCGGCCCATCCGCCGGGTGCTGCCGACGGTGGGGCGCTTTGATTTTTCGCCGCTGGTGCTGATCGTGATTGCGAATGCGCTCCTCATCGTGGTCGTCCCCTTCTCGAGAGGATTCGTATTGCTTTGAGCCGCGTGAAGCGGCTGGGCGCGCTCTGCTCGGCCGCTTTCAGAAAGGCGCGCCGCCCCACTGCGCCTGATAGCGGCGCCGCGCTTCGTCGAGCGTGAGGCTGTAGGCCTGCGCGCCGCGGCAGGCCGCCTTGGCGGCGCCGAGCACTGCGCCGAGCCGGGCGCCGGCAACGGCGTCCAGACCGCGGGAAAGCGCATAGAGAATGCCGCCGCGATAGGCGTCGCCCGCGCCGACAGGATCGGCTTCAGCATTCGGAGACAGCGCCAGCGCCTCCACTTCGACGGGCGCCGTCTGCTGCGGCAGCCAGACGGACGAGCCTGCGGCGCCGTGCGTGTGAAAGACGATTTTCCCCGCCCGCGCAAAGTCGGCAGGACTGCATCCGGTGGCGAGCCGGATGATTTCTTCTTCGTAGTCGGAAAAGGCGAGCGCGAGCGCGCCCTGAATCATGTCCAGAAGCGCCGCTTTGCTGAAGAGCGGCGCTGCCTGCCCCGGGTCGAAGATGTAGGGCACGCCGTGCGCGCGGCAGAGCTGCGCATGCACGGGCATGGCAGTGCGTCCGCCCGGAGAGAGGATCGCAAGCGTCGGAGGATCTGTCGGATGCGACGGCCAGGGCGCCTCTTCCGAACGGTCCATCGCGCCGCCGTAGAAGCTCGCGAGCTGATTGCCGTCTGCATCCGTCGTAATGAAGCACTGCGCCGTCAGGTCGTCCGGCAGCGTGCGGATGCCGTCGGCGGGAATGCCGAGCGCGCGGAAGCGCTCCAGGTAGGGCGCCGCATCGACGCCTAGGCATCCCCACGGCAGCGGGCTGCCGCCGAGAAGCCGCAGCGCATAGGCGATGTTGCCTGCGCAGCCGCCGAAGTCCCGCCGCATCCGCGCAGCCGGAAAGGTGAGGTTGAGCCGATCGAGCGCCTCCGCATGGAGGTTCTCGGCGAAGCGGCCTTCATAGGAGAGGACCGTGTCGTAGGCCATTGAGCCCGAAATCAGAACGCTCATAGGCGGAGGCAGAACGATAGGCGGTCCGCTTGCTACTGCGCGTCGACGGCGGCGACGGCGGCGGAAGCGGCATCGTAGGGCAGCTCTGTTCCGACCCGCACGACGGCGCGCGCAGACTCGCCTGCCGGCAGCACCGCAGGCTTCTGCGGGAAGCCGTATTCGGCCGGTTCGAGAATGCGCTGCGCGATGGTGTCTCCTGCCGGATCAAGAATCTTCATCTCAATAATCGGCAGGCGCTGCGGATGCGCCGACTGATTGCGGATCTCGACGTCGACGGCCGGATGCCGCGGATCGCTGCCTTCGATCTGCGCGAGCTGCGCGCGGAAGGCGAAGGCTGAGGCGTCCGACCAGACGAAGCCCGGACAGGGCGCCACGCCGCAGACGCGCTCGTAGAGAACGCGAAGCGCCGGGGCGGCCTCGAGCACCGGCTGGTGCCAGTAGAGAAGCGCGCCGGCAGCTGCGGCGGCGACGGCTGCAGCGCCGAGAATGCCGATGATCCAGCATTTGACGGCGGAGCCCTTTTCGTTCGGGAAGGGAATGTCGAGCGCGTCGGGCGAGCTGAAGTCCTGCATGTCGGCGGCGATTTTCGACATCTCCGCCTCGCCGGCGGCGGCCGGCGACTTCGCCGCCTCCGCGCCGTCGATCGGCGCGAGTGACGGCTCCGTGCGTCCGGCGGCAGCCGACGCTGCCGCAAGCGCATCGCGGGCCGCCTTCTCGGCCAGCGCATCGAGCGCTTCGTCGGGAACAATCGCCGACTCTGCGCGGTCGGCCTGGAAGATCGCGCCGCATTGTCCGCAGCGCAGCTTCTCTGCGGCTTCGTTCTCGGCGAGACGCCAGAGAGCGCCGCAGGCAGGGCATCTGATGACTTTGGCCATGGTGGCAGACTCCTGAAGCAGCGGCCGTCAGCGTGCGCGGCGGCCGGCGATGCAGACCCAGTCGCCTTCCGTGCGCCAGAGCTCAAGCGCAATGTCAGGCGCCACGCTGCGGTAGTGCGCAATGATGTCGTCGGCCTGCTTCACCAGAATGCCCGAGAGCACCAGCGCGCCGCCGGGCGCTACATGTCCGCAGAGCGCCGGCGCGAGGAGCTTGAGCGGGTTGGCGAGGATGTTGGCGACGACGATGCCGAAGGCCTTGCCGGCAGGCAGTCCTTCCGGGAGGAAGAAGCTGGCGTCGGTGTCGTTCTGACGCGCGTTTTCAACCGCCGCCTCCACAGCCTGCGGATCGATGTCGGCGCCGCAGGCGCTCTTGGCGCCGAGCTTTTTGGCCGCAATGGCCAGAATGCCGGTTCCGCAGCCGTAGTCGAGCACGTCGTCGGCCGGCGTGACGTTCTGGTCAAGCCATTCGAGGCAGAGGTGCGTCGTCGGGTGCGAGCCGGTGCCGAAGGCGACGCCCGGATCGAGCCGCACGTTGACGGCATTCGGATCGGGCAGCTCGCACCAGGTGGGCACGATCCAGAGGCGCGGAGACACTTGGGTCGCCTGGAACTGCGCCTGCGTCACGCGCACCCAGTCCTGATCCACGACGGGCGCCGACGAAAGCACTTGGGGCTTTTCTCCGCCGATGGCCTTCTGGGCGATGGCCAGCGCCGTTTCGATGTCGAAGGCATCGTCGGCGAGCACGGAGACGATGGAATGCGGCCAGGCGCAGTTGTCGGGCTCCATGCCCGGCTCGCCGTAAAGCGGCTGCTCGTCGGGACGGTCGGCGTCGGCGTCTTCAATGGCGGCGGAGAGGGCGCCTGCATCGAGGAGCATGTCGGTGAGCGCTTCAGCGCTGCGTTCGTCGGCAAGAAGTTTGAATTCGCGCATTGTCTGGCAGTGAAGAGGATGCTCGGCGGCGGCGCAGGGAGCGAGCGCTCTGCCGGCGGGCTTGCAGCAGCGCTTCAGTCGGCCCGGCATGAGGGCTCGGCGCCCTCTGTGGCTCGGCAGTCCAAGCGGCTGCAGTCAATAGGAAAAGGAGCGGGAGTTCAGCGAACTCCCGCTCCTTCAAGTCTATTCGAGTCGGCTGCGTTTGGCTTGCCTGCCTGCAGCCGCAGAAGCGGCCTGCAGGCCTTCAGCTGCTCAGCGGCCGCCTCAGGCGAGGCGCGCGAGGCTCCTATTCGGGAGCGACGCCCGCGTTGCTGCGCTGGCGCAGCATCTCTTCGAGGTAGTGAATGCTCGTGCCGCCGCGGGCGACGCGCTCGTCGGCGAGGAGCATGCGATGCAGCTTCACGTTGGTCTTGATGCCTTCGGCCGCAAACTCGGAGAGCGCGATGCGCATGCGGGCAAGCGCCTGATCGCGCGTGTCGCCGTGCGCAATGATCTTGCCGATCATGCTGTCGTAGTAGGGCGGCACGGTATAGCCCGCGAAGACGTGCGTGTCGATGCGGATGCCGGGGCCGCCGGGCAGATGCCAGGCCGTGATCTTGCCCGGGCACGGCACGAACGTGAAGGGATCCTCCGCGTTGATGCGGCATTCGATCGCGTGGCCGCGGATCTGGATGTCGCGCTGCTTGTAGCGCAGGCGCTCGCCGGCGGCGATGCGGATCTGCTCGCACACGATGTCGACGCCCGTAATGAGCTCCGTCACCGGGTGCTCGACCTGCACGCGGGTGTTCATCTCGATGAAGTAGAACTCGCCGTTCTCATAGAGGAACTCGAACGTGCCCGCGCCGCGGTAGCCGATGCGCTTGCAGGCCTCGACGCAGCGGCTGCCGAGCTTGTCGATGAGCTTGCGCGGAATGCCGTAGGCCGGAGCCTCCTCGAGCACCTTCTGGTTGCGGCGCTGCATCGAGCAGTCGCGCTCGCCGAGGAAGATGGCGTTCTGGAAGTTGTCCGAGAGCACCTGAATTTCGATGTGGCGCGGATTCTCGAGGAACTTCTCCATGTAGACCGTCGGATTGCCGAAGGCGACGCGCGCCTCTTCGCGCGTCATGCTCACGCTCGTCAGCAGCGCGGCTTCGGTGCGCACGACGCGCATGCCGCGTCCGCCGCCGCCGCCCGAGGCCTTGATGATGATCGGGTAGCCGATCTCGCGGGCGATGCGGATGATTTCCTCAGGGTCGTCGGGCAGCGCGCCGTCAGAGCCGGGCACGCAGGGCACGCCCGCTTCGCGCATGGCCTTCTTCGCGCTCACCTTGTCGCCCATGAGGCGAATGCTTTCCGGCCGCGGGCCGATGAAGGCGAAGCCCGACTTCTCGACGCGCTCGGCAAAGTCGGCGTTCTCCGAAAGGAAGCCGTAGCCGGGGTGGATCGCTTCGGCGTCCGTCACTTCGGCGGCGGAAATGATCGCCGGGATGTTGAGGTAGGAGAACGGCGACTGCGCCGGGCCGATGCAGACGCTTTCGTCCGCGAGGCGAACGTACTTCGCATCGGCGTCGGCGGTGGAGTGCACTGCGACCGTCTTGATGCCCATTTCGCGGCAGGCGCGCTGAATGCGCAGCGCGATTTCGCCGCGATTGGCGATGAGAATCTTTCCGAACATAGGATCGGCCCCGCCTTACTGCAGGATCACAAGGGGCTGGCCGAATTCGACGGGCTGGCCGTTCTCGACGGCAAAGGCCTTCACGACGCCGTCCTGATCAGCTTCCACTTCGTTGAGGAGCTTCATCGCTTCGATGATGCCGATCACCTGGCCCTTCTTCACGGTGTCGCCGACATCGATGAAGGGCGCGGCGCCGGGCGAGGGCGCGCGGTAGAACGTGCCCACCATTGGGCTCGTGATCACGGGGCCGTCCTTTGCTTCAGGGGCCGCCGGCTGGGCGGGCTGAGCGGCAGGCGCGGGAGCCGACTGGGCGGGCGAGACGGGCACGGCAGCAGGCGTTGCCACCGTCACCAGGTTCTGGACCGGCTGGGCGGCCGCGGCGCTGCGATTGACGATGCGCACGCGGTCCTCGCCTTCATTGATTTCCAGTTCGGCCACGCCGCTTTCGCTCACGAGGTCGATGAGAGTCTTCAGTTTACGCAGATCCATGGCTGGGTTTGATTCCGTTGGTTGATCGGTACGCGCCGGAGATCGGCTCCGGCGGGAGCGGCGCAGCACTCTGCGCCGAAAATCGGCTAAAAGGCGCCATTCGCGCCTTTCACGCCTTTTATTTGTCGCAATTCTGCGCGCTTTGCCCGATGGCGTCAAAGATGAAAAAGGGGCGCGCGGAGCTGCCGGAGGCGGAAATCTGCCTGCATCTGATGCGGATCAGAGCGCTAAAGTCCGCCAAGAGCGCCGAAAAGCAAAGACGGCGGATGCAACAAAGCCTCCCGGCAGAGGCAGGATGCGGGGAAGTTTATCGAGCGCGGCATCTCATGCGGATGCCCTGAAGCGGCTAATCCTTGCCTTCAGCCTCCGCAGGAAGCGGAGCGCTTGAGGCAGGCGCCGCAGAGGCGGCGCTCGTGCTTCAGGGCGCGGCGTCGGCCAGCAGCGCCTCGAGCGCTTCGGCATCGGCGGCGCCTGCCGCTTCGCCCGGGCGCTGGTAGGGGTCCGGCTTCGAAGCGGGAGGAATCGACGGCGCGCCTGCCGGAATGCGGATGATGACGGGCTCGTCGGCAAAGAGCGTGGCAATGGATTCGAAGCGGCCTTTGTTGGCGCGGGCAAAGGGCGTCGGCCAGGCGCGGGAGAGCGCTTCGGCAGGCAGGCCAAGGGAGGCGAGCGTCATCGCGGCCGCCTTTTCCGTCCCTGCGCCGCTGCCGGATTCGGCGGGGAGCGCGAGGAGTTCGATCGCGGAATCCTGCGTTGCGGCGCCGGAGAGCACGCGTCCGATCAGCAGAAGCCGAAGCCTTTCGCCTGCCGGCGCGCGATCGAAGGCGCGCATGAGCGCGAGCGCGGCGCGCCGCTTCGCTGCGAGCATCTCCTGGTGCTCGGCGCCGCCGAAGAGCGCCAGCCAGCGCCGGACTTCAAGATCGAGCGCCGCTTCGGAAGGCGCTTCGCCGCAGTGGGCCTGCGCGGCGGCAATGGCCTGCGACCAGCGGCAGCCGTCGCGGCAGATGAGCTCGGCCGCGAGGGCTGCGGCGGCATCGGACTTTTTGGATTTCGACATGTCGGTTTTGCCGTCAGGGCGGCGGATGAAAGCGGGAATTCCGAGGGGAGGGAAAGCCCTCGGGAGGCGAAGCGGACGGCGTGCGGCCGACTCGGCCGCGGACGCCGCTGAAGGACGGCCGTCCAAGCCTATGGCGCGGGATCCGCGCATGCATGAGAATAGCGTCTTCATGTCAGAGCCGGCATCGGCCGGCCTGCGGCGCGCGCTGCAGAGGCAGTCTCTGCCGCGGCGCGCGCCTTTCCGCATTCCGCTGTAGAGAAAGGAGCTTCGTCATGCATATTCATATTCTCGGCATCTGCGGCACCTTCATGGGCGGCGTTGCGCAGATTGCGCGAGAGGCCGGCCATCGCGTGACCGGGTGCGATCAGAACGTCTATCCGCCGATGAGCACGGCGCTTGCGGCGGCCGGCATCGACGTCGTGCAGGGCTACGGCGCGGAGCAGCTCGCTCTGAAGCCCGATCTCTGGGTGATCGGCAATGCGATCTCGAGAGGGAATCCGCTGCTCGAAGCCATTCTCAATGCGGGGCTGCCCTATACGTCCGGTCCGCAGTGGATTGCCGAGCATGTGCTGCAGGGCCGGCATGTGCTCGCGGTGGCGGGCACGCACGGCAAGACCACCACCACTTCCATGCTTGCGTGGATTCTGCAGCAGGCCGGCCTCGAGCCCGGCTTTCTCATCGGCGGCGTGCCGCTTTGGGGCGGCCGTTCGGCGGCGCTCGGCCGGCTGCCGGCGGCGGACGGCGGCCGCACGCCCTTTGTGATTGAAGCCGACGAATACGACACGGCTTTCTTCGACAAGCGCAGCAAATTCGTGCACTACCGTCCTCGCACGGCCATTCTCAACAACCTCGAGTACGACCACGCAGACATCTTCCCCAATCTCGAGGCGATTGAAACGCAGTTCCATCATCTCGTGCGCACGATGCCGGCAGCCGGCACCGTGATCGCCAACGCGCGTTCGGCGGCGCTCGACCGCGTGCTCGGCCGCGGCTGCTGGTCGCGGCTCGAGCGCTTCGATTCGCCTTACGGCGCGCCGTTCGGCTGGTCGCTTTCGAAGGCCAATGAAGCGGCCTATGAAGGCCATGTCGTCGGAACGCTGGCCATTCCGATGCCCGGCCGCTACAACGCGCTCAATGCGCTCGCGGCGGTGGCGGCGGCGCGCACCGTCGGCGTGGCGCCCGAAGCGGCGCTCGAGGCGCTCTCGCGCTTTCCGGGCGTGAAGCGCCGGCAGGAAGTGAAGGGACGCGCCTTCGGCTGCGTGGTGCTCGACGACTTCGCGCATCATCCGACGGCGATCCGAGAGACGATCGCCGCGGTGCGCAGCGAAATGGGCCGGCTCGGCTGCTCGGGCCGGCTGCTCGCCGTGCTCGAGCCGAGAAGCAACACGATGAAGCTCGGCACGATGAAGGCGTCGCTTGCCGACGCGCTCGACGGCGCGGATCTCGTCTTCTGCTATGCGGGCGCAGGCGTCCGCTGGGAGCCCGCGGAAGCGCTGGCGCCGCTCGGCTCCAAAGCCTTCGCCACGCACGATCTGGCAGCGCTGGAGCGCCGCGTGCTTGAAGCGGCTGAGCCGGGCGACGCCATTCTCTGCATGAGCAACGGCGGCTTCGGCGGCATTCACGGCCGGCTGCTGCAGGGGCTTGAAGCCAAGGCGGCCGCTGCAGGCGCGGCTCATCCGACTGCGGGGGAAGGCAGCCATGCCTGACGACAAGCGGCTTCAGAACGCAGAAGGCGCGCAGAAGGCTTCGGCCGCTGCGGCGGCGCGTCCGACGGCGCTCATCTATCTTCACGGCTTTCTCTCGTCGCCTCTTTCGCAGAAGTCGCATCTGCTCGCGGCCGCTGCGGCCGCCTCGGGAGGACGGCTTGAATTCCATGCGCCGGACCTCAATCTCGCGCCCTTCGAGGTCGACCGGCTGCTGCAGGATCTGGCCCGCAGATTCGACCCGGAGCGGCTCGTGCTGCTGGGCTCGAGCCTCGGCGGCTTCTATGCCGGGCGGCTTGCGCGGATGACGGGCGCGCGGGTCGTCTTCGTCAATCCCTGCTTCGATCCGTGGACGTTCGTGCCTGGCGAAGTGGGCCGGCGTCAGATCTACGGCACGGAGCGCTTCGTCGACGTGCTGCCGAGCTTTGCCGACGACATGCGGACGCTTGCTGACCGCGTGCCCCCGCAGCCCGACGATCCGAGCCGCGCGCTCGCCATTCTCTCGACGGCGGACGAGGTGCTGGATTGGACGAAGGCGAGGCGCGCGCTCTCTCAGGTGCGCACGATTTTCTCTGTGGGCGACAATCACCGCTGCATGCGCTTTGCCGACTATGTGTCTGCCGTGGCGGCCTTTGCGCTTTCAGCGCATCCGGAGGAGATGCGGGCCTTCGGGCCGCAGCGCCGTCAGGCGGCGCCGTCTTCTCCATCTGCTTCAGGCGCTTCGGATCAGGCACAATAGCGGACCTTTCCCACCAACCGATTTCTTCATTTCCAGCTGCGGCTGCGCTGCCGCGGCGCGCGCTTTCACAATGAATCTCTTTTTCGAAGAGGACGGCGCCTTCAAGGCGGGTGCCGTGCTTTCTCAGGCGGGCAACGCCAGCCAGGTCGAGCTCCCGACGGGACGCCGCACGAAGATCAAGGCCTCGCATGTCTTCTTCTCCTTTGAGTCGCCGAGCCCCGCCGAACTGCTCGCCCGTGCGGGCGAAGAGGCGGCCGAACTCGATCCGGGCTTCCTTTGGGAGGTGAGCCCCGAGGAGGAATTCGGCTTTGAGGACCTGGCCGCCGACTACTGGGGCGGCGCGGCGATGCCGACGCAGAAGGCGGCGCTTCTGATGGCGCTGCACGGCAATCCGGTCTACTTCTATCGAAAGGGCCGCGGCCGCTACAAGAAGGCGCCGGCCGACATCCTCCAGAAGGCGCTTGAAGCGCTCGAGCGCAAGAAGCGTCAGGAGGAGCAGCGCCGCGAATGGACGGCGCAGATGACGGCGGGTGAGCTGCCCGAGCCGATCCGCGCGCAGGCGATGACGCTGCTGCTCTCGCCCGACAAGAACGGCATTGAATGGAAGGCGCTCTCGGATGCGGCGGCGGAGACGCGTCAGACGCCGCTCAGGCTGCTGCTCGCGCTCGGCGCCTTCCGCTCGCCGTGGCAGTGGCACGTCAACAGCTTCTACGCGCAGAACTTCCCCAAGGGACGCGGCTTTCCCGACGGGCTGCCGGCGCCGTCGAGCGAAGGCTGGGATGCCATTCCTCTTGCCGACGTCAATGCCTTTTCAATCGACGATTCGGAAACGACGGAAATCGACGATGCGGGCAGCGTCGAGCATCTGCCTGACGGCCGCACCCGCGTGGGCGTGCATATTGCCGCGCCGGCTCTCGGGATTCTTCGCGACTCGCCCCTGGATGCCGTGGCGCGCGCCCGCATGAGCACGGTCTATGCGCCGGGACTCAAGACGACGATGCTGCCGGAGAACTGGGTGAAGGCCTTCTCGCTCGACGAGGGCCGCGCCGTGCCCTGCCTCTCGCTCTACATCACGGTGAAGGACGACACCTTTGCCGTCGAATCGACGGAGACGCGCCTCGAGCGCGTGGCGGTGAAGCAGAATCTGCGCTACGACAAGATCGATGCGCTGGTGACGGAAGAGGCCATTGAGAGCGGCACGCTCGACGTGCCCTTCGCCGACGACATCGCCTGGCTCTGGCGCTTTGCGAAGGCTCTGCAGAAGAAGCGCGAGGAGGTCCGCGGCCGGCCGGAACCCGTCGGGCGCGTCGACTGGTACTTCGTGCTCTCGGGCGAGGGCGAGGACGCTCAGATTGAGGTTCGCGGCCGCCGCCGCGGCGAGCCGCTCGACCTGCTCGTGGCCGAGCTCATGATCTTTGCGAACAGCACCTGGGGCCTCTGGCTCGAGGAGCACGGCACGCCCGGCATCTACCGCTCGCAGCGCATGGGCCGCGTGCGCATGAGCACCTCGCCGGGGCCGCACGACGGGCTCGGCGTCGAGCGCTACGCCTGGAGCACGTCGCCCCTGCGCCGCTATGTCGACATGGTGAATCAGCGCCAGATCCTCGCCACGCTCAAGGGCGAGCCGCCGGCGTATGCCAAGAACGACGTCGATCTCTTTGCGATCGTGAGCCAGTTCGAAAACATCTACTCGCTCTACGGCGACTTCCAGACGCGCATGGAGCGCTACTGGTCGCTGCGCTGGATCCTGCAGGAAGGCCTGAAGGAGATTGAAGCGATTGTCGTCAAGGGCGATCTGGTGAGAATCGACCGGCTTCCCTTCATGCAGCGCGTGCCGGGTCTGCCGGAGGATCTCGAGCGCGGCCGCAAGGTCCGTTTGAAGATCCTCGGCTGCGACCTGGTGGATCTCATCATGGATGCGAAGCTCGAAAAGATTCTTGACGACGCGGTGGACGTCGCGGTCGATGAAGCGCTCGACGACGCGGCCGAGGCTGCCGGGGACGACGGCGAAAAGCAGCCGGCTTCGCCTGCCGAGGCGGCCGAAGACGGCGAAGCCGGCTCGCCGGCGCAGGACGCCGGGCGCTGACGCAGGCTCTCGACCAAAGGCCGGCGCGCTCGCGCGCCGCGCCGGCGGACGTTGTGGTAGCCTCTCGGCAGCCGCGAAGCAGGGGCTTCGCGGCGCATCATTCACGGGTAGTCGGGCCTTCCCTCTACAGGCCCTCCGGGCGGAGCGACTTCCATGCCTAAGAGCTTGACGGACGACGAAGAAAAGCGCCGCGATCGCCTGACGCCGGCTGAAGGCGAGGCGCTCCCGGAAGATGAGGAAGACGATTCGCCCGTCACGCTCGACTCCGACGAGGCGAGCCGCGCGCTGGCGCGCGTGCAGCAGATCTTCGAAGAAGACGAGAAGCGCACGCGCGAATTCCCGCTCGCGTCTTCGGACAAGGCGGGCGATGCGCAGCCGATTACGCCGGCGGCGGCCTACGAGCTGCGCGAAGTGCTCGAGCCCCTCCATCCGGCCGACGTCGCCTGGGTGCTTGAAGCGCTGCCGCTCGACGAGCGCCTTGCCGTTTGGAATCAGGTTCGAAGCGATTCCGACGGCGACATTCTTCTTGAAGTCAATGAGGGCGTCCGACAGACCCTGATCGACGCGATGAATCGCGACGAGCTGGTCGATGCGGTCGAGACGCTCGACACCGACCAGATCGCCGACCTCGTCGACGACCTGCCGCCCGACGTCATGGCGGAGGTCCAGGAAGGCCTCACGCACGAAGAGCGCGCGCAGCTGCGCGCGGCCATGTCGTATCCGGAGGAGAGCGTCGGCGCGCGCATGGACTTCGACATGGTGTCCATCCGCGAGGAAGTGACGATCGACATGGTGCTGCGGTACCTGCGTCGCTTCCGCCAGCTGCCGGATCATATGGACCAGGTGTTCGTCGTGGACCGTCGGGGCATCCTCAAGGGAACGCTTGCCGTGTCGCAGATCCTGACGAGCGACCCCTCCAAGCAGGTCCGCCTCATCATGCAGGCGGACAGCCTCACGCTCAATCCGCTCGACGATGCGAGCGAAGCGGCTCAGGCATTCGAGCGCTACGACCTGGTGAGCGCAGCGGTCGTCGACGAGGCGGGCCGCCTCGTCGGCCGCCTGACGGTCAATGAAATCGTCGACGTGATCCGCGAAGAGAGCGAGGAGGATGCGTACGGCGCCGTCGGCTTGGATGACGAGCAGGACTTGTTCGGCAGCGTTTGGGAGTCGGCGAAGAGCCGCTGGCTGTGGCTGGGCGTCAATCTTTGCACGGCCTTCTTCGCCTCTCGCGTCATCTCCGCCTTCGACGGCACGATCGAGCGCGTCGTGGCGCTCGCGGCGCTGATGCCGATTGTGGCCGGCATGGCCGGCAATTCCGGCAATCAGACGCTCACGCTTCTCGTGCGCTCCATTGCCATGGGTCAGGTGACGATTTCCAATTCCGCAGACATCTGGCGCCGAGAAATCGGCGTCGCGCTTGTGAACGGCCTGTTGTGGGGCGTCATCGCCGGGCTCTTGGCCTGGGGGCTTTATTGGGATACGCCCGAAGGCAAGCTGCTGGGCTTCGTGATGATGCTCGCCATGTGCCTCAACATGCTGATGGGTGCTGTGGTGGGCCTGGCCGTGCCGCTCATCCTCAAGAAGCTCGGGCGCGATCCTGCCATGGGCGGCTCGGTGCTGCTCACGTTTTCGACCGACTCGGGCGGCTTCCTGATCTTCCTCGGACTCGCCACCTTCTTCTTCAGCGCCTAGCGAGACAGACGCTGCAGCCGGCTACGCATCGCCGAAAAGGCGCTTGAGCTCGTCAATGCCCTTCTTTTTCAGGGGCTCTTCGGCCGCGCTTTCCTTTTCTGAGATCTCTCGGATCGTGTAGGCGTCTTCGATCTCATCCTTCCAGTAGCCGTAGGGCGACGACGAGGCGAGGAAGCGCTCAGCGGCTTCCGGGCCGATGCCCTCGCAGCGGAGCACGCGGTGCGTGTCGAACTCCACGTCCAGATAGCGGCGGCTCGGGTCATAGCCCGCCGAAAGAATGCCGCCGCGATGAATGGGCCTGCGCTTCATGGTGGATCGCCTCCTGAAAGACTGCTGCCTGCCGAGCGCTCGGGCAGGCGAATGGGTGAACTGTAGCAAAGCGTCCTGAGGGCAGACTTGCCGTCCGGCAAGCCGAGAGGAAATAGCGCGCAAGTCTGATGCGGCATAGGCTTTTCACGAATTTCAATGAATTGGGTACAATCAGCCCTTTTGCCAATCTGTTAGGCTCGTTTTTAGATCGAAAGACCGCAGAAGAATCTCGGTCGCGGCGCGGCAGGACTAGAGGCTGTTCGCGTCTGCGCTGCGATCTGTTGAGCGTTCTTTTTTCTTGAATATCTATTGCATCGTATGAAACGAAATCCTGCCCCTTCACGAGGCGCTGCGCTTCGCGTGCCCCTGTCGCTTCGCTCGCCGGCGGAGCGTTCGGCGCTTGCGGCGGCAGCATCTGCAGCGAAGCGGCGCCGTGCGGCTGCGCTGCTTCTCAGCGCGGCGGGCGTCTGTGCGGCCGGATTCATCGCCATGCTGACGTCGCCGCCTGGGCCTCAGGAACAGACAGAGGATCTTGCTTCCATTGAGGAGGCCGTCGAGGCGACGGTCGAAAGCACTCAGAACGATCTCGATCTCGCTGCTTCGCTTGTGTCGAGCTGGGAGGCGCAGCCGGCTGAGCATTCGGGCAAGGGGGCGGTAGACGGCCAGGCGGCTTCGCTGGGCCTCTCCGGCGCAGAGGTGGCTGCCTATATCAGCCGCGCATTCCGCGTGCCGCTTGCCGACGCGCAGCAACTGACCGTGTGGGCGCTTGAAATCGGTGCGGGATTCAATGTCGATCCGCTCCTGATTCTCGCGGTGGCGGGCACGGAGTCGAGCTTCAATCCGAAGGCGAAGAGCGCTGTCGGCGCCGAGGGCCTCATGCAGGTGATGACCCGCGTGCATAAAGAGAAGTTCGAGGCCTTCGGCGGACGCAAGGCCGCCTTCGAGCCCTATGCGAACATGGTCGTCGGCACGACGATTCTTAAGTCGCTCGTCAAGCGCACCGGCAGCGTCAGCAAGGCGCTCAAGTGGTACTGCGGCGCTGCCAACCACAAGACGGACCGAGGCTACAGCGCAAAGGTGCTCCGCGAGCGGAGCCGTCTTGAAGTCGCCGCTTCGGGCGATTCGGATGCGGCCGTAGCGCTCTCGCGAAAGAGCGCAAGCGGTCCGGGCTACAAGAAGGCCGCAAGCGCCAAGCATCTCGACTATTCGCAGTGGACGAAGGTGGTCGAAGTGGCGCTCGACAAGCGGGACGGCGCTGATGCGAAGACGGCGGCAGCCGCCGCTTCGCGAGGCGTGAAGCCGCTTCGCGATGTTCAGATGGCCGAGGATGCCAAGGCTTCGCCAAGGAGCGGCGTGCATCCGGCGTCGCTTTCAGCGCAGAACTGAAGCGTCAGGGGCGCGGCAAGTCGCCTGCGAGCGCATTGATCCAGACGGCGGCGGCGAGCCCGGCCGTTTCCGTTCGGAAGACGCGCGGCCCGAGCAGCGCCGGCGTCCAGCCGAGCGCTTCCGCCTGTGCAATCTCTTCGGGCGAGAAGCCGCCTTCCGGTCCGACGGCGAAGGCGGCGGAAGCGAGTCCCGGGCGCAGCCGCGAGAGGTCGGCGCCGCCGGAGGCGCCCGGAGCCAGCATGAGGTGCAGGTCGGCCTCAATGCTGCGGAAGGCGTCTTCCAGCCTGCCCGCGGCCTCGATGGGCGGCACGACATTGCGTCCGCACTGCTCTGCGGCGGAGACGGCAATGTCCTTGAGGCGGCTCAGCCGCTTTTGAAGCCGGTCGCCCGAAAGCTTCGTCACGGAGCGGGATGCCGGCGCGAGCACGATGCGGGCGACGCCCGCCTCCACGGCCTTCTCCACGATCCACTCCGTCTTGTCGGGCGAGACAAGCGCCTGCAGAAGCGTCATGCGGACGGGCGTCTCAACGGACGATTCGTCGCAGGCATCAATATCGACCCAGGCGTCGTTGCCGGAGAAGCCGATGGCGCCGAGCCAGCGGCAGCCTCGGCCGTTGAAGAGCGCGACGCGCTCGCCCGCCGCGAGGCGCAGCGAGCGTCCGGCATGCCTCGCCGCTTGGGGCGGCAGCGGCGTGCGGCCGCGGAAGAAGTCGTCGGGCTCGTCAATGAAGAAGCGGGGTTCGGACATGGCGGAAAGCTGAAAGCGAAAAGTAGGGATGCCGGCGGCGCCGCGAGCGTTCTGCTGCGGCAGGACCGCGGCTATTCTGCGGGAGCGGGGACGCAGACGCAAGGCGCTTCGGACTGAGCGCGCAGCGGCGAGCGGCGCGCTAGGGCCTTGAAGCTCGCGGAAGTTCTCGCGGCGGTTAGGTCCTCTGAATTAGAATGCACGCAGCCGCAGGGCCGCCAGGCGCTGCGCGCGCCTTATTTTTTCTCATTATTTTTCCCCTCCGATAAGTTTCGATGTCTCACGTCTCTCCCCAGACGATGGCCAACGCGATTCGCGCGCTTGCCATGGATGCCGTTCAGAAGGCTAAGTCGGGCCACCCCGGCATGCCCATGGGCATGGCCGACATTGCCACGGCGCTTTGGTCCCGTCATCTTCGCTTCAATCCGGCCGACCCGAAGTGGCTGGGCCGCGATCGCTTCATTCTCTCGAACGGGCACGGCTCGATGCTGCAGTATGCGCTGCTTCATCTCACGGGCTACGACCTGTCGCTGGAGGACATCAAGGCCTTCCGCCAGCTCGGCAGCAAGACCCCCGGCCATCCGGAAGTGGATGTGACGCCGGGCGTCGAAACGACGACGGGACCGCTCGGCCAGGGCATCGCCAACGGCGTCGGCATGGCGCTCGCGGAAAAGCTCTTGGCCTGCGAATTCAACCGCGAAGGCTTCCCCGTCATCGACAACCGCACGTACGTCTTCCTGGGCGACGGCTGCCTCATGGAGGGCATCAGCCACGAAGTCTGCTCGCTCGCCGGCGTCTGGCAGCTCAACAAGCTCATCGCGATCTACGACGACAACGGCATTTCGATCGACGGCGACGTGCGCGGCTGGTTCCGCGACGACACGCGCAAGCGCTTTGAAGCCTACGGCTGGAATGTGATCGGCCCTGTGGACGGCCACGATATCGATGCGATGGACCGCGCCATCGCCGAAGCCAAGCAGAGCGCCGACCGTCCGACGCTCATCATTGCCAAGACGACGATCGGCAAGGGCTCGCCCCACCGTCAGGGCACGGCCAAGGCGCACGGCGAAGCGCTCGGCGACGAAGAGATTGCCGAAACCCGCAAGGCGATCGGCTGGGAGTATCCGCCCTTCGTCATTCCTCAGGAGGTCTACGACGCCTGGGATCACCGCGCGGAAGGCGCCCGCATCGAGGGCGAATGGAACGCCATGTGGGCCGGCTATGAAAAGGCCTATCCGGAGCTCGCCGCCGAGCTCAAGCGCCGCCTTGCGGGCGAGCTGCCTGCCGGCTGGGATGATGCGGTGATGGATGCGCTCTCTGCCGCGCAGGAAGCAGCGGAGACCGTGGCGACCCGCAAGGCGAGCCAGAAGACCCTCAACGCGCTTGCGCCGGTGCTCCCCGAGCTCCTCGGCGGCTCTGCAGACCTGACGGGCTCGAACCTCACGAACTGGACCGGCTCCGTGAGCCTCAATACGGGCGACTTTCATGCGCGCCACATCAGCTACGGCGTGCGCGAATTCGGCATGTCCGCCATTCTGAACGGCATTGCGCTCTACGGCGGCTTCATCCCCTACGGCGCCACGTTCCTCACGTTCTCGGACTATTCGAGAAATGCGCTCCGCATGTCCGCGCTGATGAAGCAGCGCGTGATCAATGTCTTTACGCATGATTCGATCGGCCTCGGAGAAGACGGCCCGACGCATCAGTCGGTGGAGCACATTCCGTCCCTGCGCCTCATTCCGGGCATGGACGTCTGGCGTCCGGCCGATACGGTGGAGACAGTCATTGCCTGGGCGAGCGCCATCGAGCGCCGCGACGGCCCGTCGTGCCTCATCTTCACGCGTCAGAGCGTGCCCTTCATTGACCGCGACGAAGTGGATGCAGACGCCATTGCGCAGGGCGGCTACATCGCAGCCGAGGCGCCTGCCGGCGCCGGCGAAGCGCAGGTGATCCTGCTTGCTACGGGCTCCGAAGTCGGCCTCGCCATGCAGGCGCGCGCCGAGCTGACGGCGCGCAACGTGCAGGCGCGCGTCGTCTCCATGCCCTGCACGAGCCGCTTCGACCGTCAGAGCCGCGAGTACCGCGAGTCCGTGCTGACGCCGGGCACGCCCGTTCTCGCCATCGAGGCCTCGAAGACCGATCTGTGGTGGAAGTACTTCAGCGGCAAGGGCGATGTGCTCGGCGTCGACACGTTCGGCGAGAGCGCGCCCGCCAAGGCGCTCTGGGAGAAGTTCGGCTTCACGGTCGACAACGTCGTGCAGAAGGCCGAGGCGCTTCTCAAGTAATCCATTCCCGTCACCCAACTAGGAACAGAAAAGAAATGACCATTCGAGTTGCCATCAACGGCTTCGGCCGCATCGGCCGCAACGTTCTTCGCGCCCACTACGAAGACGGCAAGAAGCACGACATTGAAATTGTGGCGGTGAACTCTCCGGGCGACGTGAACATCAATGCGCATCTGCTGCGCTACGACTCCGTGCACGGCCGCTTCAACGCCACCGTGGAGACGGACGGCGACTACATGATCGTCAACGGCGACCGCATGCGCGTCTTCGGCACGCGCGATCCGCGCGAGCTGCCCTGGAAGGATCTCGGCGTCGATCTCGTGATGGAGTGCACGGGCGCCTTCAATTCGAAGGACAAGAGCCAGGTGCATATCGATCAGGGCGCCAAGAAGGTGCTGCTCTCGGCGCCGGGCAAGCCCGCGGATGCCACGATCGTCTACGGCGTCAACCAGAACGTGCTCAAGCCGACCGACACCGTCGTGTCGAACGCCTCCTGCACGACCAACTGCCTCGCTCCCCTCGTGAAGCCGCTTCAGGATGCGATCGGCATCGAGCGCGGCCTCATGACGACGATTCACTCCTACACGAACGACCAGGTGCTGACGGACGTCTATCACAAGGATCTGCGCCGCGCCCGCTCCGCCACGCAGTCGATGATCCCGACGAAGACGGGCGCCGCGGCTGCCGTGGGCCTGGTGCTGCCGGAGCTCAACGGCCTGCTCGACGGCTTTGCCGTTCGCGTGCCGACGATCAACGTAAGCTTCGTGGACCTCACCTTCATTGCCAAGCGCGAGACGTCCGTTGAAGAAATCAACCGCATCCTCAAGGCGGCTTCGGAATCTGGTCCGCTCCAGGGCATTCTCGGCTACAACGATCAGCCGCTCGTTTCCTGCGACTTCAACCATGACCCGCACAGCTCCACCTACGATGCGACGCTCACGAAGGTCTCCGGCGGCAAGCTCGTGAAGGTCACGGCCTGGTACGACAACGAATGGGGCTTCTCGAACCGCATGCTCGATACGGGCTGCGCGATGATGACTATTTAATCTTTTTTTAGTTAAAAATATTTAAAAACCGCTTTAGCATTTATTTCTAAAGCGGTTTTTTCTTAATTTTATGCTGAGAAAAAATAATCATATCTGGCGATCGGATATTACAGGATTGCGCGCTTTAGCTGTTATTCCTGTAGTCCTTTATCATGCATTTCCTAATCTTTTATCGGGCGGGTTTATTGGTGTTGATATTTTCTTTGTAATATCTGGCTATTTGATTTCAGGGATTTTGTTTCGGCAGATTAAAGATGATTCAAATATTGATTTTGCCGCGTTTTATGGAAAAAGAGTTCGACGCATATTCCCGAACTTGATCTTGCTTCTGCTTTTTGTTGCTATAGCGGGTTGTTTTATTCTTTATCCAAAAGAATATGAGGATTTGGGTCGGCAGATATATTCGAGTGCTGTATTTGTTCAAAATTTTAGACTGCTATCGTCTGCTGGAGATTATTTCGGCCAGGCGGCAGAAACACAGCCATTGCTTCATTTGTGGAGCCTGTCGATTGAAGAGCAGTTTTATTTGATCTTCCCTTTGCTATGCTGGGTGCTGTGGCAGTATGGCAGAAAGAATGAGAATGTATTGGGTTTTGTAATCTTATTTTTAACGCTGGCTTCTTTAATTGGGTGTGTTTTTGTTCAGAATAAGAGCTTTGATTTCTATTTCCCGCTGACTAGATTTTGGGAGCTTGGCTTAGGGATTCTCGTCTCTTATCTGGAAAACTTTAAGTCATTGTCTGATGCTGTATGGTCTTCTAGGGCAAGGAATATCTTATCGCTCTTGGGTGCGGCTTTTATATTAATTCCTGTAGTTGGGTATACCAAACAGACAGCTTTTCCTGGATGGACATCCATTCCGCCAGTAATGGGTGCAGTTCTTTTGATTCTCTCGGGGACGAAAGCTTGGGTAAATCGCCTGCTGTCGCTGAAATTTTTTGTGCTAGTAGGTTTGATAAGCTATTCGTGGTATCTGTGGCATTGGCCTATTTTGGTGTATGGAAAGCTGATCAATCCAAATTTATCAAATATTGGGCTTGTATGCTTACTAGTTCTGTCTGCAGTAGTGTCAGTTGTTGTTTATCGATATGTAGAAACACCAGCTAGACTTGTTTCGGTTGATAAATCAAAGAAATATACTGCTATTTTTGCGGTGGGAATGCTGTGTGTATTCTGTGGTGGGGAAACTCTTCGGTTGCTAAAAGGTATTCCTGTTAGGTGCGAGAGTGTTATTGAATTTGCCAATGGTGATAGAGATTGGTCTTATCCGCATAACTTAATAAAGAATAGATACAATGGAGTTGCGGTGAATGCCACTATTAATGGAACCCCTGAAATTTTGGTTATAGGGGATTCTCATGCGGAGCAATATGCCGATCGTATTCAGGCAGTCTCAAAAGAAAAATGCGTTCCTGTTATTTTTGTTACTTGTGGTGGGTGTCCGTTGACTTTAAACTTAGCAAATCTTAAAGGGGAAAGGGTAGATGACGAATGTCGAGGACTTTTTAAGAATGCATTAACACAATTAATAAAAGATCGCAATATACGAACTGTGGTTGTAGCAAATCGCTGGGGTAACTATGCAGTTCAAGGTAAAGACGGAGCCTGTGAGCAGTTTGATGATCGATGTATACCTCTTGAGCAAGGCGGTTTTAAGGCGGGATTTTCAGAATTGATGCGGTATATACAGCGATTTAATAAAAAAGTGTATGTTGTGTTGGATGCTCCTTGGGATGACTCATCATATAATCCAAGGACGAGAGTTCCCCTTTTAGCTGGGAAAAACTATAAAAAATATCTAAGCAATGTACCTTTTCCAGAGCAGAAAGATTGGATTATTGGGAATAAGTTGGTTGAAGATGTGCTTCAAGGTATGAATAATGTGGCTGTCATCAATCCTGTCCCCTATATTTGCCCCAACAATCTTTGCAATTTGGAGGGCTATAAGGACGATGATCATTTAAGATCTTCATGGGTCAAAGATCATGCCGTTTGGATCGATCAAATTTTTGAGGATTAGAGGATGAAGGTAAAAACGCTGTCAGCGCTGGCTGAGCAAGGTTTTTTGAAAAACAAGCGCGTGCTGATTCGCAGCGATCTCAATGCACCGCATGATGAAAGCGGCCGCATTACGAATGAAGCCCGCCTGGTGGCGAGCGTGCCGGCGATCCGCATGGCGCTTGATGCTGGGGCTGCCGTGATGGTGATGAGCCATCTGGGACGCCCGACGGAAGGCGAGATTCGCCCGGAAGACTCGCTCGCCGGCGTTGCCAAGCGCATGAGCGAGCTTCTCGGTTGCAGCATGCCGCTTGTTGCGAGCTATCTTGACGGCGTTGATGTGAAGCCCGGCGAAGTCGTCATGCTCGAAAACTGCCGCTGCAACGTGGGCGAGAAGAAGAACAACGAAGCGCTTGCGAAGAAATACGCGGCGCTTTGCGACATCTTCGTGAACGACGCCTTCGGCACGGCACACCGCGCTCAGGCGAGCACGGCCGGCGTGGCGAAATTCGCGCCTGTGGCCTGCGCAGGTCCTCTGATGGCTAAGGAAATCGATGCGCTCAGCCGTTCGCTTGAAGCGCCCAAGCGTCCGCTCGTAGCCATTGTGGCGGGCTCCAAGGTATCTACGAAGCTCACCATTCTGTCGAACCTGGCTCAGAAGGTGGACGGCCTCATCGTCGGCGGCGGCATTCTCAATACGTTCCTTCTTGCGGCCGGCAAGCCGATCGGGAAGTCCCTTGCCGAGCCGGAGCTTGTCGATGAGTGCCGCCGCGTGCTGGACATCCTGAAGGCGAAGGGCGCTTCTCTGCCCATGCCTGTTGATGTGGTCGTTGCCAAGGCGTTTTCTGCCGATGCGGAGCACCGCGTGGCAGCTGTCGATGATGTGCAGCCCGATGAAATGATTCTCGACGTCGGTCCCAAGACGGCTGACATGCTTTCGCAGATCATCAACAAAGCCGGCACGATCGTTTGGAACGGTCCCGTCGGCGTGTTCGAAATGGCGCCTTATGCCAATGGCACGAAGGCGCTTGCCGAGGCCATTGCCTCGGCTACGGATGCCGGCGCATTCTCAATTGCCGGCGGCGGCGACACGGTGTCTGCCGTGACGGCATTCGGCGTTGAAAAGCGGATTTCGTACATTTCGACGGGCGGCGGCGCCTTCTTGGAGTTCCTTGAAGGGAAGACGCTGCCGGCTATTGCTGTTCTGGAAGAGCGCAGCGCCGACTAACCAAGATTCCAACGAATTTAGGGCTGGAGCCTTTATGCGGCATCAGCCCTTTTTTCGCTGATAGAAACTGCTGACGGCAGTCAGCAAATGCCTCACAACATGGAGAAGATTCACTATGAATCGACAAGAAGAGCTTCTTGAACGCTTCCTGCGCTATGCCGCTGTTACGAGCCAGAGCGACCCTAAAGCTACTGTAGTGCCGAGCACGCCTGGACAGCGAAAGCTGGCTGAACTTCTCGCCGCCGAATTGCGCGAACTCGGCTTGGTCGACGTGGAAGTGAGCGATTATTCAGTCGTGACGGGCAAACTCCCGAGCAATCTGCCGGCCGGCCGCAAGGCCCCGTGCGTCGGCTGGTGCTGCCATCTCGACACCGTCGACGTCAATCTTTCGCCCGACATTCATCCTCAGGTGATCCGCGGCTATCAGGGCGGCGACATCTGCCTCAATGCGGAGAAGGATCTTTGGATTCGAGAAGCGGAGCATCCGGAGATCAAGCGCTATGTCGGCGACGACCTCGTCGTTTCCGACGGCACGTCCGTTCTCGGCGCAGACAACAAGTCGGCCATTGCAAACGTCATGACGGCGCTTTCCATCATCAAGCGCGAAGGCCGTCTGCATGGCGACATCTGCATCGCTTTTGTGCCGGATGAAGAAATCGGACTGCGCGGCGCTAAGAAGATGGACTTTTCGAAGTTCCCTGTCGACTTCGCGTACACGATCGACTGCTGCGAACTGGGCGAAGTCGTCTACGAAACCTTCAATGCCGGTAGCGCGACGCTCAAGATCCGCGGCGTGACGGCGCATCCGATGTCTTCAAAGGGCGTGCTGGTCAATCCGACGCTTTGCGCAGTGGACTTCATCAATATGCTGGACCGCGGCGCAACGCCCGAATGCACGGCAGGCACGGAAGGCTTCATCTGGGTGCATGCCATGACGACGAATGCCTCGCAGGCTGTCGTGCAGATGAAGATTCGCGATCACAACAAGGTTAAGTACGAAGCGAAGAAGGCGCAGATTGCAGCAGCCGTCGAGTACCTCAAGGTGCGGCATCCGCGCGCAACGTTCGAGCTTTCGATCTCTGACATCTACGGCAACATTGCCGATGCGATCAAGCCGGAGAATCGCGCCTGCATCGACTTGCTCTACAAGGCGCTCGAGCTGCGCGGCATTCCGGCAAAGACCATCGCCATGCGCGGCGGCACGGACGGCTCCTTCATTTCCACGCAGGGCATTCCGACGCCGAACTACTTTACCGGTGCGCTCAACTTCCACAGCAGCTGCGAGTTCATCCCGATGTCGGCTTGGGAGAAGAGCTTGGAAGTGACGCTGACGCTGGTCGCTCTTGCCGCCGGCGAAGCGGCCTGATGCAGCCGCAGGGACTTAGTGCTTTTCATGAGTCCCTGCGGGACATTCGCGATGCCAGCCTGCAGAAAGCTGGCACCGCGAATGCACATTAAAAAAGCCCGCTGCCGGAAGCAGGCGGGCTGAGCAAAACGTTCTTACGAGAGCGATCGCGACTTTTTCTTCTCGATTCGGTCGTGAATGAGCCGCCAAGCCAAGCCGACGATGACGGGGCCCAAAGCAGCAGCAACGATGCCGAGAATCAGAATGAGCGAGAGGTTGTTCTTGATGAAGGGAATGTTCCCGAAGAGATAGCCCGCGCCGACGATGGTGACGGCCCAGAGGATGGCGCCGGCGCCGCTGAAGAGCTCGAAGCGGATGCTGTCCATGCGGGCTGCGCCGGCAACTAGCGGAGCAAAGGCGCGCACGATCGGTACAAAGCGCGCAAGCAGGATGGTCTTGCCGCCGTGGCTCTTGTAGAAGGACTGTGCGTGCTGCAGCTTCTTGGAATCAATCCAGCGCACGCCGCCGTTGTAGATCTTGTCGCCGAACCATTTGCCGGTGGCATAGCCCACCGAGTTGCCCAAAATGGCGCCGCAAGCGACGGCTGCCATGATGGCCCAAGGACTGGCTGTGCCTGCTGCCGCAACGGTGCCGGCAACAAACAGCAGCGAATCGCCGGGCAGAAACGACATGATGACGCAGCCGGTCTCTAGGAAGAAGATGATGAACATGGCGGCATAAATGAGCATGCCGTAGTTCGTCGCGAGAGAGACGAGAAAATGGTCTGCGTTGGTGAAGAGCTCGACAATGAGGTCGAAAAGTTCCATAGCCTTCTGCTTCAGGTGAACGGCGGCGAGTCCGTTCAGAATGGCGGACGCGCAGTAACTGCATTCTTTAAAGAGGCCCTCTATCATACTGAAACCGTGGACGGCTGAGCGCAGGCGGAGCCTGTGCCTTTGGATGGTCCGGTGGCATTCAATCGGAAGAGCAGAAGGCGGTTGCCAAGCAGGCGCCGCTGCGTGAGGAAGAGCTGTTGACAGATGTGACGAGCGCCAGCGGGCGCGCATTTTCTTCAGGTTCGGCGCTTGCGCCGCGCCGCGCCATTGCCGAGCTGCCGAGTCAGCTCGTAAGTCAGATAGCTGCAGGCGAAGTGATCGAGCGGCCTGCTTCGGTGGTGAAGGAGCTGGTGGAAAATGCCATTGACGCCGGCGCCGACCGCATCGAGATTCGCATTGATGCCGGCGGGCTCAAGCGCATCGTCGTGTCTGACAACGGCTGCGGCATTCCGAAGGCGGAGCTGCCGCTGGCACTTAAGCGGCACGCCACGAGCAAAATACGCAGCCTCGAGGAGCTCGAGAGCGTTCAGAGCCTCGGGTTCCGAGGCGAAGCGCTGGCGTCGATCGACTCCGTGGCAGATTTGAGCATTACCAGCCGTGCAGAGGGCGCGGCAGAAACGTGGATGATCCGTCGGGGCGAAATTGACCGCGTTTCGACGCAGCCGACCGGCACGCGCGTGGAAGTGGCGGACTTGTTCTACAAGACGCCGGCGCGCCGCAAATTCATGCGGGCCGAGACGACGGAAAACGGGCACGTGATGACGATGCTGGTTCGAATCGCGCTCGCCAATCCCAATGTCGCCTTCAAGCTTTTTGTGAACGGCAGAACGTCGCTCGATCTTCCAGCGCAGACGCTTGAGGACCGCATCAAGCATTTGATGCCGAAGGACTTTGGCGGCTCCTGCCGCGAAGTGTCGTCCGAAGAGGGCGGCATGCGCTTCTTCGGACTTGCCGGGTTGCCTACGGTATCCCGCACGAAAGCGGATGCACAGTATCTCTTTGTGAACGGCCGCTTCATTCGAGACCGCGTCATGTCGCACGCCGTCCGCGCCGCCTATGAAGACGTGCTGCACGGCAAGGCGCAGCCGATGTACTGCCTCTTTCTGGCCATCCCGCCGAGCGAAGTCGATGCGAATGTGCATCCGACGAAGAGCGAAGTGCGCTTTAGAGACTCCAGCCGCGTGCATGTCTTCATCGAGCGGGCCGTCAAAAAAGCGCTGGCGCCGTCGCTGGCATCGAGCGCATCTTTAGACGATTCGCTGATTCACACGCCGACAGGCGGCGTGGAGAAGCCGGCAACCTCTCCGTCATTTGATGCCGTCATGCCGACGCATCAGGAGCCGCTTTTCCGCTCTGCTGTCAAGCCTTCCTTCGGTGCGTCTTCGTTCAGGCCGGCAAGGCCTTCCAAAACGGCAGTTGAAGAAGCCATGGCGCTTTTTGGCGCGGGTCCGCAGCTTCAGGCTTATGCAGCTGGCCGCGCCGCGCCTAATGAGGCTGCCGGATTTCGGAAGCCTGCTGCAGCGCCGGCAGTCTTGCCCGCTGCGGCAGAGGCCTCTCAAAGTTGCGGAGGCGAGACTTCTGCCGCGTCTTTGACGCATGCGGATGCGGAGCCGTCGCCAGTCAAGCAAAGAGCGGCCTCGGCCCCGCTCCAGACAGATCCGGCCGTGAAGGCGGTCGATGCGAAAGAATGCGTTCTGGAAACGTGTGCTTGCCAGCCTGCTTCTGAATCGGTGACAGAGGAGCCGTCTGCAGCCGATGACGGCTTTGGCTTTTTAGGTCGGCCTCTGGCTCAGGTGGCGGGCATTTATGTGCTTGCTGAGAACGAAGAGGGCCTTGTCATCGTCGACATGCATGCCGCGGCAGAGCGCATTCTCTATGAGAAGCTCAAAGCGCAGATGGATCACAGCCGGATGTCGGTTCAGGATCTGCTGATTCCGATTGTTGTGCGCGTGACGCCGCTGCAGTTTGCCGCTTTTGAAGAGCATCGCGAACAGCTGTCTCAGCTGGGCCTGGATGCGACAAGCGGCGGCGATGATACGGTTGTGCTCCGCAGCATTCCGGCCATGCTTTCGTCTGCGCCGGTTCCGGCGCTCGAAGCGATGCTTCGCGAAGCGCTTGACGACGTGCAGGCCTTCGGCGGCACGGAGCTGCTCGAAGTGGAGCGCAATAAGATCCTGGCGACCATGGCCTGCCATTCGGCTTATCGGGCGAATCGGAAGCTCTCGTTGCCGGAAATGGATCGGCTGCTGCGGGATATGGAGCGTACGGAGCGGGCGGATCAATGCAATCACGGCCGTCCGACCTGGACGCAGCTGACGCTCGCCGAGCTTGACAAACTCTTCATGCGCGGACAATGACGGCAGAAAAGATCATTCAGCAGCAGGCATCGCCTGCACCCGAAGCGCTACTTCTGCTCGGGCCGACGGCATCGGGCAAGTCAGCCTTCTCGCTGCGGCTGGCGCAGAGGTTCGATGTCGAGATCATCTCCATCGACTCTGCGCTCGTTTATCGCGGCATGGATATCGGCAGCGCCAAGCCGACAGCGGAGGAGCTGTCGCTGGCCCCTCATCATCTGATCGACATTCGGGACATCAGCGAGCCCTACAGTGCGGCAGATTTCGTAGCCGATGCCTGTAAGCTTGTTTCTGAAATCCATGCGCGCGGCCGCTTTCCTCTCATTGTCGGCGGCACGATGCTCTATGCCAAGGCGCTTCGAGAAGGGTTGAACGAGCTGCCGACGACGCTGCCGGCAGTGCGCGAGAAAATCCTCGAGGAAGGCGAGCGCGTCGGCTGGCCCGACATGCATCGGCGATTGGCAGCGGTCGATCCTGAAACCGCTTCGCGGCTGGCGCCTAACGACAAGCAGCGCATCGGCCGAGCGCTTGAAGTGTTTGAAATGACCGGCAGGCCGCTTTCAAGCTTTCATCATGAGAAGAAGGCGTCGCCTCCGTTTCCCTTGCTGACGGTGGGGCTGATGCCGTCAGACCGGGCGAAGCTGCATCAACGGATTGAGGTGCGCTTTGACGACATGCTTCGGCAGGGCTTTGTGGAGGAGGTGAAGCGGCTGATGGCGCGTCCTGACTTCGATCCTGAGAGCCCGGCTATGCGCGCAGTGGGCTATCGACAGGCCGTGGACTTTTTGAGCGGGCGGCGTTCGTTTGAAGATTTTCGACTCGCCGGCATCGCGGCGACGCGGCAGCTCGCGAAGCGGCAGATGACTTGGCTTCGCAGCATGAAGGATGCGCGGCTGATTGATCCTTTTGAGGACGGCGCCTATGAGGCTCTTGAGGCGCTTGTTGCGCTATGGGCGACTAAGAGAAGTAGCTGAATATGAAAAAAGAAGCCCGGCTGAAAGCCGGGCTTCTTGCGCTGGAGCGCAGGAACGTATTAGCCGTTCACAACGACGCAGCCGGGTTCGCCTTCCGGACGAGCTTCAATGCTGCCGATGAGGTAGGGCGTTTCGCCAGCAGCGCGGAAGGCATCCATGGCCTTCTCGACGTCGGCCTTTGCAATGATGACAGCGAGGCCGATGCCGTTGTTGAAGACACGGTACATTTCATGCGCGTCGATGTTGCCCTTTTCCTGGAGCCAGTCGAAGATGGCCGGACGCTTCCAGGTGCCGGCCTGAATGCGGGCCTGCGTGCCTTCAGGAAGCACGCGGGGAATGTTCTCCAGAAGGCCGCCGCCGGTGATGTGCGCCATGCCCTTGATCTTCACCTGCTTCATCACTTCGAGAACAGGCTTCACATAAATGCGGGTCGGCGCCATGGCGCGGTCGGCAAGCGTTGCGCCGTCAAAGGGCATCGACCAGTCGGCGCCGGCCACCTGAACGACCTTGCGCAGCAGCGAGAAGCCGTTCGAGTGCGGGCCGCTTGAAGCCAGGCCGATGACAGCATCGCCCGGCTGAATCGTCGAGCCGTCGATGATCTGATCTTTTTCAACGATGCCGACGGCAAAGCCCGCGAGGTCGTATTCGCCTTCAGGGTACATGCCGGGCATTTCAGCGGTTTCGCCGCCGATGAGCGCGCAGCCGGCGATTTCGCAGCCCTTCGCAACGCCCTTGACCACGCGTTCGGCCACATCCACGTCAAGCTTGCCGCAGGCGTAGTAGTCGAGGAAGAAGATGCTCTTTGCGCCCTGCACAAGAATGTCGTTGACGCTCATGGCGACGAGGTCCTGGCCGACCGTGTCATGGCGGCCGAGCTGGAAGGCGAGCATCAGCTTCGTGCCGACGCCGTCCGTGCCCGTGACGAGAACGGGGTTCTTGTATTCCTTGCTGACTTCGAAGAGCGCGCCGAAGCCGCCGATCGAGCCGAGGACGCCGGGCACGAGCGTGCGCTTGGCCGCGGGCTTGATGCGTTCAACGAGTTCATCGCCGGCATCAATGGAAACGCCGGCAGCTGCATAGGAAAGCTGTGTCATGAGAGAAAATCTCGAGGAAGGGAAAGCAGAAAGCGCCGCAGGAGCCGAATGCAAAAGAGGCAGAAAGGCGCTTTTTTCTAAACTGCGGCTATGTTATCAGGGTCGTTTCCTGTGCGCTTGCTGCGCTGGCTGCTGATGGGGCTGCGGCATGCATGAGAACTGCATGCGGCCGCTTTGACAGAGGAGGATTCGCGTTAAACTCCTAAATTCTCAGAGGTGCGGCTGCTGCCGCCTTCTTGCCTACATCCCTCTCCATCGACGCCACCGCGCAAGCGGCCGCCATCTTCTACGAGCAATGCAGGAGCCAGACCAGTATCTTCTCGACCTGCCGGAGCTGCAGGAGCGCGATCGTCCGACGTTTGAGAACTTCATCCCGGGCGAAAATGCCGAGGCGCTGGCTGTGCTTTGCGAAATGGCCGCCGGCCGCGGACCGAAGTTTCTCTATCTCTACGGTCCGGTAGGCGCGGGGCTGACGCATCTGCTGGAAGCCTTTCTTCCCGGCATGTCGCAGTCTCTGCTGCGCGTACCCTTCTTCGAAGCAGGCAGAAAGCGCTATGCAGTCGACGACATCGATCAGCTTGACGAAGGCTATGCGAGGCAGCTGTATGCGCTTCAGAATGCGGTCTACGCCGATGCGGACGCCAAGCTCGTCTGCGCGGGCCATCTGCATCCGACGCAGCTGCCGCTGCCTGAAGGCGTCAAGAACCGGCTGCTCTGCGGGCCGACCTATGCCATCGTGCCGCTCGGCGAAGAAGACCGATTCCGAGAGCTCAAGCGTCTGGCTGCGCTTCGAGGGATCATCATGACGCCGGACATCGAGCAGTGGATGGCCAGGCATCTCTCCCGCGACATGCGCACGCTGACGCGCGTTCTTGATGTCGCCAATCAGGCGGCGCTGCATGCTAAGCGCCGCGTCACGCTTTCGCTCATTCGCGAAGCGGCGATTATGACGGGCGATCTGCCGTCGGCAGCTCTGAAGGCCTCAAGCGCCGAGCAGAGCGACAAGACTGAATAACTCCTACGTTTTTATGAAGCTTTCCGTTTTCGATTTAGACCACACGCTGCTGCCGATTGATACGGGCGACCGCTGGTCTCATTGGCTGGTGGCCAAAGCCGGGCTTGACCGCGCTTCGCTGGATCAGAAAATTGCGCAGTATGCCGAAGACTATCGCGCAGGCCGCTTTGATCCGGATGAGTTTGTCGCCTTTCAATGCGGCCTTTTGGCTGGGCAACGGCGCGACGATTTGAATCGCTGGCGCGATGAGTTCATCAGCGATGTCGTGAAGCCCGCTCTGCGGCCGGAAGCAACTGCACTGGTCGAGAGCCGCCGAGAGGCCGGCTTCATCCCGGTGCTGGCGACCGGCACGCATCAGTTTGTGACAGCGCCGATTGCGAAGCTCTTTCACATCGAGCATTTGGCCGCGGCGCAGCCAGAAGAAAATGCCGAGGGCGAATTCACGGGACGCGCCTTAGGCTCGCATTCCTATGGCGAAGGCAAGCTCAAGCTCGTGAAGGCGCTGGCCGAGAAGCTTTGCGCGGCGTCCGGCGAATCGCTGGAAGCGGTGGAGGCCTGGAGCGACTCCATTAATGATCTGCCGCTTCTTCGCTATGCGGCGGCTTATCAGCCGAGCGGACGAGCAGTAGCCGTCAATCCCGATCCTCAGCTGCTGCAGGCGGCGATGGAGCAGCACTGGTCGGTGCTTGAGCTCTTTCAGAGGGAGAGCATCCATGCTTGACCGGCTGGTGGAGCGCGTTCGTTCATTTATCGGCGGCGGCCCTGCGTATCCGATCGTCAAGGAGCCCCGCATCATTCCGAAGGAAGTGCACGGCATTTCGCCCGATCTGGTGTCTTGGCAGGCGAAGCGCACCTGCGAGGCGCTGAAGCGGCGAGGCTTCAAGGCCTTCATCGTCGGCGGCGCTGTGCGCGATCTGCTGCTCGGCGTGAAGCCGAAGGATTTTGACGTTGCGACCGATGCAACGCCTAACGAGGTGAAGCGGGCGCAGCGGCGCGCCGTCATCATCGGGCGGCGGTTTCGGCTTGTGCATGTGATTTTCGGCGACGAGATCATTGAATGCTCGACCTTCCGAGCGCTTGAAGGCGCGGGCGTGCGAAAGGACGCATCAGGCCGCGTCGTCTCCGACAATGTCTTCGGCGAGATGTGGGAGGATGCGGCGCGCCGCGACTTCACCATCAATGCGCTTTACTACGATCCGGAAACGGAAGAGCTCTACGACTACCACCGAGGCTTTGAGGATTTGAGCAAGCGGCGGCTTCGCATGATCGGCGATCCGGAAGCGCGCTACCGCGAAGATCCGGTGCGCATGCTGCGTGCGGTTCGCATTGCGGCCAAGCTCGGCTTCAAGATTGAGTCTGCTACGGAGCGGCCGATTCCCAAGATGGCGCCGCTTCTTGAAAATGTGCCGGCAGCGCGTCTGGTGGACGAGCTGCTGAAGCTCCTCACCTGCGGTCACGCCGTGGACTGCATCCGCAAGCTGCGCGAAGACGGCCTGCATCGTGCGCTGATGCCACTTCTGGACGTCATTCTCTCCGAGCCAGACGGCGAGAAGTTCCTGATGGTCGCGCTGCGCCGCACGGACGAGCGCATCGCCGTCGGCAAGAAGATTTCTCCTTCTTTCCTCTTCGGCACGCTGCTTTGGCCTCAGGTCTTCAAGCGCTGGGTCTACAACGAAGAGAAGAAGGGCATGAGCCGCATGGCGGCGCTTCATGAGGCGTCGGTCGAAGTAATTCAGACGCAGTGCCACCAGCTTTCCATTCAGCGCCGCTTCCAGCAGGACATGCATGATCTCTGGCTCATGCAGGCGAGGCTCGAGCGCCGGACCGGCAAGAATCCCTTCAATGTAATTCAGCATCCGCGCTACCGTGCGGCGTACGACTTTCTGCTTCTTCGCTCCCAGACGGGGCATGTGCCTGAGGCGCTTCCGCAGTGGTGGGACGCTTTTGTTCAAGCGAGCGACGAAGAGCGCCGTCGCATGGTTGCCGAAGCGCAGAATGAAGCTCGGCAGACGGGCGATTTGGCGCGCAGGGGGCGCGGCGCCCGCAGCGCTGAGGCGCTGGATGATGAAGCGGGAGCGGAGGACTTTGCGGGAGACGGCGAACGCCGCCGCAGACGGCGCCGTCGGCCGCGCCGCAGAAGCCGCAAGCCGCAGGAAGAGAACGCATCATGACGAAGCCTTGCGATTCAGAGCTGAGAGCTGAAGCGCCAGTTCGTGCCGTCGTCAGCTTGGGCGCCAATTTGGGGGCGCCCGCCGAAACGCTTCGTCTGGCGCTCGATGCGCTCGACAAGACGTCGGGCGTGCGCCTTCTCAAAACGAGCCGCTTCTACGACACGTCGCCCGTCGACTCGTCGGGACCGAATTATGTCAATGCGGCGGCGCTCATCGAGACGACGCTGGCGCCGCTGGCGCTGCTGCATGCCATGCAGGCGATTGAAAATCGATTTGGCCGCGTGCGTCCTGCGGGCATTCACAATGCGCCGCGAACGCTCGACCTGGATCTGCTTCTTTTCGGCAGCGAAAAAAGAGAGACGGCGGAGCTGACGCTGCCGCATCCTCGAATGCTGGGAAGGCTCTTCGTGCTGATTCCGCTGCAGGACATTGCGCCGGATTGGCGGGGCCCTGACGGCGCCAGGCTCCCAGAATTGATCGAGCGGGTCAGAAAGGCTGATCCTTCGCAGACGATCCGCCTTCTTGCGCCGTCAACCGCGGCGCAGCTCGCTGAGTCATAAGAAGCTGCTTCAGTGGCCGTCGATTGCGTCAGGAGCGGCCGCTGTGGCATACTTCCACATCTGCCGTTCGCAGATGTGACGGCAAGTGTCCCCGGATGGCGGAATGGTAGACGCAGCGGATTCAAAATCCGCCGGGTAAAACCGTGAGAGTTCGAGTCTCTCTCCGGGGACCATCAGCAGAATTCGTAAGCAGAGCCGGCATTGCTTCTTCAGAAGCAGCCGGCTTTTGCATATCTGTTTCAGGCACTAGGGTTGGCGCTGGGCGCCGAAATTTCATTCGGCTCCTTCGGAGCGTGGAGGCGTGGAAGCCAATGGCGTCGAATAAATGGCGGACGGAGGCGCTTCGGCCGTTTTCAGCTGTTCTTCTGATTGAGCCGCTTGTCCATCAGGATGCTCGGGGCGCTTTCATGGAAGTATGGTCCAGGCGCGACTTCGAGAAGCTGGGAATTGAGGCTGACTTCGTTCAGGACAATCAAAGCCTGAGCCGGCCGGCATGGACGCTGCGGGGCATTCATTTCCAGCGCGGCGCCGCTGCGCAGGCCAAGCTTGTCCGATGCCTCAAGGGCGCCTTTTTTGACGTGGCGGTGGATCTTCGTCCGGAAAGCGTCACTTTCGGCCAATGGGCGGGCGCAGTCATTTCTGCGGCCAATCGGCGGATGATTTACATCCCCAAGGGATTTGGGCATGCCTTCTTGACGCTTGAACCGGAAACGCAGGCCGCCTACAAGGCGGATGCCTACTATGCGCCGGAAGCAGAAGGGGCCGTCCGCTGGAACGACCCCTTCATCAGCATTCATTGGCCTCTGCCCGAGGGGCAGGCGCCGGTGCTCTCAGCCAAGGATGCCGCTGCGCCGCTCTTTGCGGCGCAGTTCGGCGCTCAGCCCTGACGCTTGGCAAGAATCGTCAGGAACTTGGCGATGTCCGCGAACTCTTCGCCTTCGATCTGATGCTCCATCGGATAGCTGCGCCAGACGATGTCGGCGTCGACTTCCTTGACGACTTCAGCGCTGTGCGCGGCGATGACGATCGGCACGACGTCGTCGAATTCACCGTGCGCCATGAAGATCGGCGTTTCACGTCCGGCTCGCGAGGCTTCTGCATAGAGCTTGCCCGCGAGAGGCAGATAGCCCGATAGGGCCATGATGCCGCCGATGCGCTTGGGGAGCCGAAGGCCAGTGAAGAGCGCCATCGCAGCGCCTTGCGAAAAGCCGCCGAGCACAATTCGGCTGCGAGGCGTTCCCCGCGCTTCTACTTCGTCAATGAGGCGGGAGATTCGCTCTGCAGATTCCCGAATGCCGGCTTCGTCTTCCCGATCGTCAATGCGGCTGCCGGGGAAGTCATACCAGGCGCGAATGGGATAGCCGGGATGCTGCCTCATCTCTCGGATCGGGGCATTCGGCATGATGAATTCGCAAACCGGACCGTCAAAGCGAAGGATTTCATCCGGGAACGGCGCAAAGTCCTGGTTGTCGACGCCCATGCCATGGAGCCAGATGACGGCAAGCGAAGGCGCTTCCCGCGTGCGGGGCACGGCAAAGAACAGGTCTTTCTTTTCAAAAGCGGGCGGCAGCGGCACTGCGGCCGGAGCCGGGCGGCTGGGGGCAGGATCGACGTGCGGCTTCTCTCGTTCGGCAACGGAGTCGAATCGATTCGGCGAAGCCTGCTTCAGGGGAGCGGAGCTCGGCTGTTCAGCTTTTTCAACGGGAATAGAGCGAGGCGCAGACGCGGCGGGATTGATGGCCGGCGCTGCGGCTTTCTCTTCCTGTCGAGGCTGAGGCGCGGCGCTGCAAGAAGGCTTTTCTGCTGCCGTCTGCTCGGCGCCGGCAGGCTTTGCAGCCTGTGCAGGGGCCGGCTTTCTGGCGCTTTTAGGACGGAAGGCCTTGACGACGGATTCCCGGGTTTCGATGTAGGGGCCGCCGATCAGATCAATGCAGTACGGAACGGCGGCAAAGATGCCGTTCACGAGCGAACGTCCCTCTTCATCCTTCAGGCCTTCAAGCGTTTCTGCAATGGCTTTGGGCTGTCCGGGCAGATTGATGATGAGCGCCGCATGGTCGGGCGTTTCGCGAAGAACGCCGACTTGGCGGGACAAAATGGCCGTCGGGACGAAATGCCCGGAGATGGCGCGCATTTGTTCGCCGAAGCCCGGCATCTCGCGCGTGGCAACGGCAAGCGTGGCTTCCGGCGTCACGTCGCGGCGGGCTGGTCCCGTGCCGCCCGTGGTCAGAATGAGGTCGCAGCCGATGATGTCGACCAGCTCGCGCAGCGTGCGCTCGATGTCAAAGCGCTCATCCGGGATGAGGCGCTTGTGAATCTTGATGGGCGTGGCAATGGCCTTGCGGCACCACGCTTCAAGGGTCGGGATGCCTTTGTCGTCGTAGATTCCGCGACTGGCGCGGTCCGAAATGGATACGAGGCCGAGGATGAGCTCATTTTCAACAGAGCGGGGCGGCTTCATTCTTGATCCTCCTTGGCGTCGTCATCGCTCTCTGCCGTCAGCTGCGGCGCATCTTCGTCAAGCAGCTCGTGGAGCAGCTGGTAGAGCGCCCGGTAATTTTTGAGCGGCTTCTGCAGCTCGCGCTCTTTGCGAGCGGTGCGAACCATCTGGCGCAGGCCCTGAATGTCAATGTCGGGGTGCTCGTCGATGAATTTCTTGACGGCGCCGTCGTCTTCGAGCATCTGATCGCGAAGCCGTTCGCAGCGGTGATGCAGTGCAACTGCCGCCTTGGATTCGCCGGTTGCGCGGTCAATGGCTTCGCGCACGGCGGCAGGGTCCAGGTCGCGCATCTTCTTGCCGATCAGCTGAAGCTGCCGGCGCTGCGCGCCGAAGCTCTTCATGCGGCGGTATTCGATGATTTCAACATAGACGTCTTCGGGAAGACCGACTTTCTGAAGCTGCTCGGGCGAGAGCTTCGTCATTTCCTTGCCGAGGTCCTGCAGCTCGAGCTGAATGCGCTTGAGCATGGATTTGGACGGGCCGCGGTATTCGTCTTCCTCGTCGGCTTCCGGCGTGTAGGCGTCCTGACGCATGGGTGTTGACTTCCTTGAGTTTGTCATGAAAGGGAACATGATAAGGTTTTCGGGCTTAGGCGCGAACGCAGGCAAGCGTAGAGAAGACGTTCCTGACGGCGGACGCAAAGAGATGGACATGACGGCAGAAAGCAAAGCGCAGCAGGAATCAAAGGCCCGCGTGCAGGCATGGGAAGCGCAGACGAAGGAGGCGGCTCTCTGGGCCATTCGCCGCGTCAAGGCGCTGGGCGGCGACGAAGCATCGGCGGAGGCAAGCGCCGATCAAGGACTTTCCGTTGCCGTGCGAGAGGGCGATCTTGAATCCGTCGAGCATACGGAAGAGTCGCAGCTGACGGTTTCGGCCTGGATCGGAAAGCGCAAGGGCGTAGCCAGCACGTCGGATCTGTCTGAAGAAGCGCTTGAAGCGGCAGCCGCAGCGGCCGTTCGCATTGCGCGCTATGCAGCGGAAGATTCGTGCGCAGGCCTGCCGGATCCAGCGTCACTGCAAACTCGATTCCCCGACTTGTCGCTTCATCATCCTTTTCTTGGCGACGTTGAAGAAGCGAAGGACTATCTCGTCAGAGCTGAAGCGGCTGCGCTTGCCTTTGATTCGTCTGTCGTCAATACGGACGGCGTCCGCTTTGATACGTCGGAAGGCTGCTTCACGCTGGCCAATACGCTTGGCTTTTGTGCGGGCTACCCCTACGGGCGCCATTCCGTCGATTGCTGGCCGGTTGCGGAACGCGCGGAGGAGTCGCAGCGAGACGGCTGGTGGGCAGAGTCCCGGTTCCCTGAAGCGCTGCCGTCGCCGGAAGAGCTGGGACGCAAGGCGGCCTCGCGTGCGGTAGCCCGCCTCGGTTCGCGGAGCCTACCCACGATGACCTGCCCGGTTATTTTTGAGGCTAATGTCGCTACTGGCTTTTTGGACATGCTGGAGGAGCTGGCGAGCGGCAGGGCGCTCTACCGGAAGGCAAGCTGTCTTGTCGGGCGCTTCGGCACGAAGATTTTCCCCGCTCATGTGAGCGTTGAAGAGGATCCTTACCTTGTCGGCGGCATCGGCTCCGCGGCTTTTGACAATGAAGGCTGCGCAGGCAGCCGGCGATTGGTTGTCGACAAGGGCATTCTGCGCGGCGCTTTTCTTTCAAGCTACAGCGCGAGAAAGCTAGGGCTGACAACCACTGGCAATGCCGGAGGTGCATACGGTTTGCGGCTGACGTCCTCCAAGACGACGTCAGCGGATTCGCTTGAAGCAATGCTTCAAAGCATCCCTCGAGGCGTGTTGGTAACGGAGCTCATCGGGGCTGGGCTTAATGCCGTGACAGGCGATTATTCACAAGGCGCTGCAGGATTTTGGGTAGAAGGCGGCCGCATTGTTCACCCTGTCGACGGCATCACCCTTTCAGGGAATATGCTCTCTATTCTGAACGGCCTGGCTGCTGTTGGGGCCGACGAAGCGGACAACAGCGGCAAGCGCTCTGGAAGCGTGCTGATCGAAGCGATGGATGTGGCCGGCAGCCTCTGAAAAGCCGCGGCGCTCGCTCTGCCTGCAGTGAGAAAAGCCATTAAACTTCCGGCTTTTCCTTTTCAAGTGGCCTGTCAAGCCATGCAGCAAGAGCAATACCTTTCTGATTTTGATTTCGAGCTCCCGAAGGAGCTCATTGCGCAGTATCCGCTGGCCGACCGTTCGGCCTCGCGTCTTCTCCACATCACGGAAGACGTGCTGGAAGACTGCCATTTCACGGACATCGAGCGCTTCCTGCGCCCGGGCGATCTTCTGATTGCCAACAATACGCGCGTGATCAAGGCGCGTCTTCTGGGACATAAGGAGACGGGAGGCGCTGTTGAAGCGCTGATCGAACGCGTCACGGGCGAAAAGACGGCCATCGCCATGGTTCGTGCGAGCAAGTCGCCGAAGGCGGGCGCCAAGCTTTTCTTTGAGGCCGATGGCCGACAGGCGCCTGTTCTGGTGACGGGCCGCGAAGGCGAATTCTTCATGCTGGAGTTCGAGGAGCCGGTGCTCGGCGTTCTCGATGCCTTCGGCAAGGTGCCGTTGCCGCCCTATATCGAGCACGCCGCCGACAAGGCCGATGAAGGCCGCTATCAGACTGTCTACGCCAAGTATCCCGGCGCTGTGGCAGCGCCGACAGCCGGCCTTCATTTCACTGAAGAGCTGCTGAAGAAGATTGCCGCTGACGGCGTCGACATCGAATACGTGACGCTCCATGTGGGCGCCGGCACCTTCCAGCCGGTGCGCGAAGAGAAGATTTCCGAACATCACATGCATTCCGAGTGGTACTCGGTGCCTGAAGACGTTGCGGAGAAGATCAACCGCGCGAAAGCGGAAGGCCGGCGCGTTGTGGCCGTCGGCACGACGTCGCTTCGCACGCTGGAGAGTGCTGCGGATCGTCCGGGCCATGTTCAGGCCGGCGCCCGCAATACGTCGCTCTTCATCACGCCGGGCTATCAGTTCAAGATCATCGATGCGCTCGTGACGAACTTCCATCTGCCGAAATCGACGCTTGTCATGCTCGTTTCGGCGCTGGTCGGACGGGAGCGCATTCTCGAAGCCTATGCGCATGCAGTGAAGGAGCGGTACCGCTTCTTCAGCTACGGCGATGCCTGCTTCATCGAAAAAATGAAAGGCGCCTGAGCGCCGCTTCCCCGAAGGAGAAAACCCAGCATGGCTTTTTCATTCCAGGTGAAGGCGACCTGCGGCAAAGCCCGCCGCGGGACGCTCACGCTTAATCACGGCGTCGTCGAAACGCCGATCTTCATGCCCGTCGGCACCTACGGCTCCGTCAAGGCGATGGCGCCTTACGAGCTTGAAGAAGTCGGCGCGCAGATCATTCTCGGCAATACGTTTCATCTCTGGCTCCGTCCGGGGCTGGAAGTGATCGGGGCGCACAAGGGGCTCCACGGCTTCATGCAGTGGCATCGCCCCATCCTCACGGATTCGGGCGGCTTTCAGGTCTTCAGCCTGGGCGAGCTGAGGAAGATCACTGAAGAGGGCGTGCACTTCAGCAACCCGATCAATGGCGACAAGCTCTTTTTAACGCCGGAAATCTCGATGCAGATTCAGCGCACGCTCAATTCCGACGTGACCATGGTGCTCGACGAATGCACGCCGTATCAAATCAACGGCCGGCCGGCAACGGAGCTTGAGGCGGCCAAGTCGATGCGCATGAGCCTGCGCTGGGCGAAGCGCTCGAAGGATGAGTTCGACCGCCTTGAAAACCCGAATACGCTCTTCGGCATTGTGCAGGGCGGCATGTTCACGTCGCTGCGAGAAGAGTCGCTAGAGGGCTTGAAGGAAATCGGATTCCACGGCTACGCCATCGGCGGGTTGTCCGTGGGCGAGCCGAAGGAGGAGATGCAGCGGATTCTTGATGAAATCGCCTGGAAGCTTCCTGAGGATCATCCGCGTTATCTGATGGGCGTGGGCACGCCTGAAGATTTGGTCGACGGCGTCTCCAAGGGCATCGACATGTTCGACTGCGTGATGCCCACTCGCAATGCCCGAAATGGCTGGCTCTTCACGCGATTCGGCGACATCAAGCTCAAGAACAGCCGCTACCGCAACGATCTGCGGCCGCTTGATCCGACCTGCACGTGCTATGCGTGCCGCAACTTCTCCCGCGCTTATCTGCATCATCTGCACAAGGCGGGCGAAATTCTCGGCGCAAGGCTCAATACGATTCACAACCTGCACTACTACCTCACGCTCATGGGCGAGATTCGGCAGGCGATCGAAGAGGGCCGATTCGACGAATGGAAGAAGAAGTTCCACGAAGACCGTGCGCGAGGCATTGAGTAATCGCTTGCTTACATTTCGGCGGAGAGGGGGCCATTCCTGAGGAAAAGGTCCGCCTCTCCCTTTTATAATGCTCAAATTGCCGTCTGCTAGTTATGGACCAAGCAGGCGGCGTCCGATTTTTTCCATACCGGAGTTCTCATGTTTTTGATCAGCGACGCATTGGCGGCCGGCGAAACGGCAGCCGCCGGCGGCATGGAAGGCTTCCTCGTTCAAGTTCTTCCTCTTATCGTCATCTTCGCCGTTTTCTGGTTCTTCCTCATTCGTCCGCAGCAGAAGCGCCAAAAGGAGCACATGCAGATGTGCGCCTCGCTCGCGAAGGGCGATGAAGTGATGACGCTCGGCGGACTGGCCGGCCGCATTACCGCTGTCGACGAGCAGCAGATCGGCCTGCAGGTCGCCGAAGTCGACGGCAAGGCTGTCGTCGTGCGCATGCAGCGCGCTGCCGTTCAGACGGTTCTGCCGAAGGGCACCGTCAAGTTCTGATGCTTTCATGCCGGCCGCGGCGGACGATGCAGTCCTCCGCGGCCGCATCGCACAGCGAATCCGCCGGGGGCTTCGAGAGGCTCGAAAAAGGCTTTTCGAAGCCCTTCTGCGGCTTGACAGCAGGGAATCGGGAGGGCCGGAAGGCCCTTTGCCTTTCCCGAACTACGGAGTGAGCGAATGAATCGCTATCCTCTTTGGAAATACATACTGATCGGCATTGTCCTGCTCATCGGACTCGTCTATACGCTGCCGAATTTCTACGGCGAATCTCCTGCCGTGCAGATTTCGTCGGGCAAGGCGACGGTCAAGGTGACGGAAGAGACGATGAACCGCGTCCAGTCGGTTCTCGCTGATGCCAAGCTCTCGCCGAACGGCGTCTTCTTCGAGCAGGGCGCTCAGCAGAATACGATCCGCGTGCGCTTTGACCCGACTCAGACGGAAGAACAGCTGGAAGCCCGCGAAGTCATTGACCGCGCGCTCAACAGCGACCCGAAGGATCCGTCCTACATCGTGGCGCTCAATCTCGTGCCGAATACGCCGAACTGGCTCCTGAAGATCAACGGCCAGCCGATGTACCTCGGCCTTGACCTGCGCGGCGGCGTTCACTTCCTCCTGCAGGTCGACATGCGCGCGGCGATCACGAAGCGTGCTGATGCGACGGCCGCCGACCTGCGCACGCAGTTCCGCGACAAGCGCATCCGCCACAGCGGCATCAACCGCGTCGGCAACGACATCGAAATCAGCTTTGCGACGGAAGAGGAGCGCGCCCGCGCGAACGATCTGATGCGCAATACGCAGCCGGATCTCGTGCTCACGCTGCCGGAAGCGTCCGCTGCGCCCTACATCATCCGCGCGTCGCTCTCGCAGAAGGCGATTCAGAACGTTCAGAACAATGCGCTCAAGCAGAACATCTCCACGCTGCACAACCGAATCAACGAGCTCGGCGTTGCTGAGCCGGTGATCGCGCAGCAGGGCGCCGACCGCATCGTCGTGCAGCTTCCGGGCGTTCAGGATACGGCCAAGGCGAAGGACATTCTCGGCCGCACGGCGACGCTTGAAATCCGCATGGTCGACGACAGCCCTGAAGCGCTCGCACAGCTTGCGCAGGGCAACGTGCCCTTCGGTGACGAGCAGTTTACGGATCGCGACGGACGTCCGATTCTCGTCAAGCGACGCGTGATTCTTACGGGCGACAGCCTCAACGATGCGCAGCCGGGCTTTGACAGCCAGACGCAGGAGCCGACGGTGAACCTCGAGCTCGACAACCGCGGCGCCCGCATCTTCCAGGAGGTGACGCGCGAAAACGTCGGCAAGCGCATGGCGATCCTGCTCTTTGAAAAGGGCAAGGGCGAAGTGGTGACGGCGCCGGTGATCCGCCAGGAAATCGGCGGCGGCCGCGTGCAGATCTCGGGCGCCATGACGGCCATGGAAGCGACGGATACGGCGCTGGTGCTTCGCGCCGGCTCGCTGGCCGCGCCGATGGAGATTGTTGAAGAGCGCCTGATCGGCCCGAGCCTCGGCGAAGCGAACATCGAAGCGGGCTTCCGCTCGACGCTCTACGGCTTCATCGCCGTCGCGGTCTTCATGATGGTCTACTACCAAGTGTTCGGCGTCGTGTCGGCGATCTCGCTCATGTGCAACGTCATGATGCTGATCTCGATCCTGTCGCTGCTGCAGGCGACGCTGACGCTGCCTGGCATCGGCGCCATTGCACTGACGCTCGGCATGGCCGTCGACTCGAACGTGCTGATTAACGAACGCGTCCGCGAAGAGCTCCGCATCGGCCGGCAGCCGCAAACCGCCATCAGCGAAGGCTATGAACGCGCTTTTGCCACGATTCTCGACTCGAACATCACGAGCTTGATCGCCGGTCTCGCGCTTCTCATCTTCGGCTCCGGTCCGGTCCGCGGCTTCGCTGTTGTGCACTGCCTGGGCATTGCGACCTCGATCTTCACCTCGGTTGTGGTTTCCCGCGGCTTGATCAATCTGATCTACGGCCGCCGCAAGAAGCTCACGCGAGTTCATATCGGCCAGATCTGGCGTCCTGAAACCGATCAGAACGCGGCGAAGTAAGCCGGGGAGCAGAACAAAATGGAATTTTTCCGCATTTCAAAGACGATTCCGTTCATGCACTACCGCCATGTGCTGAACGTGATTTCGCTCATCAGCTTCATCGTTGCCGTCTACTGGATCTTCACGCACGGCCTGGCGCTCTCGATTGAGTTCACGGGCGGCACGCAGATCGAGGTGACGTATCCGCAGGCGGCCAATACTGAGCAGATCCGCGAGGATTTGGCGCAGGTCTCGAAGGAAGTGCTCGTGCAGAACTTCGGCACGGCGCGCGACGTCGTGATCCGCGTGCCGACGAAGGAAGGCCAGACGTCGGGCCAGGTCGCCGCTGAAGTGATGAAGGTGCTGCAGGCTTCGACGCCTGATGTGCATCTGAAGAGCACGGAGTTCGTCGGACCTCAGGTGGGCGACGAGCTCGCGAGGGACGGTGGCACGGCGCTTGCGCTTGTGGTCGTCGGCATCATGATCTACCTCGCCTTCCGATTCGAATGGAAGTTCGCGCTTTCAGCCATCATCGCCAACCTGCACGACGTCGTGATCGTCATCGGCATCTTCTCCGTCATGCATTGGGAGTTCAATCTGCCGGTGCTGGCGGCGGTGCTGGCCGTTTTGGGCTACTCCGTAAATGAGTCGGTGATTATTTTCGACCGCGTTCGCGAGCATTTCAGAAAGATGCGCCGCACGGACTCGATCGAGGTGATCAACTCCGCCATTACGGCGACGATTTCCCGTACGGTGATCACGCATACGTCGACGCTCTGCATGACGCTTTCGATGTTCTTCTTCGGCGGTCCGGCGCTGCATTACTTCTCGCTCGCGCTGACGATCGGCATTCTGCTTGGCGTCTATTCGTCCGTCTTCGTGGCGGCGGCTATTGCCATCTATCTGCGCGTGAAGCGCGAAGACTTGGTGAAGCCCATCAAGAAGGACGAGATCGAGCAGATGGTGCCGTAAGTCCGCTCTCTTCTGCCGCTTGGCTTCTAAGCGCTTTAGCGCCAAGCGGTCGAAGAGGAGAAATAGAAATCCATAAAAAAACGTCCGAACGCTGCATGCGTCGGACGTTTTTTATTTTGACTGTGAGTTTCAGCGTCAGCCGGTGCGGCCGTAAAGCGTTTGGAAAATGGCTCGAACAATGGCATCAATCCCAGAGCAGAGCGCGCTCTGCAGCGCCTCTGGCGCCAGTCCGCGGAGCTTGGAAAAATTCAGGCTGTGCGACGCAATGGCCTCGCGAGCCGTGTTCTTCCAAAACGACGGGCTTTCGCTTTCGGACCATTCGCCGCGCCCGCGGCCGAAGTGCGCTACGGCAAGGTAGAGAAGCACAGTTTCCAAGAGCGCGCTCTGAAGCGCTTCATCGCTCCAGCTGAGTTCGCTGCCTTGACGGCCGGACTTGAGGTTGTAGGCTGCGGCGGCGCCAATGCCGCCGACTGCGCCGAGGATGCCGCCGATCAATGTGCCCAGTCCGAACGTGAGGCCGCCTGCAGCCGCGTCAGCGGCAAGGCCTGCTGCGGCGCCTGAAGCGGCGCCGATGCCGGTTCCTACGGCTGCGGCACTGCCGGGATCAAGGCCAAAAGCTGAAATCTTCCAGTTGGCGCGCAGCCGGCGGAGTATTTCCTTGGAGACGCCTCGTCCGGTGAGGCCGTTCACTTCAATCAGCTTGTCAGTCAGCGAGCAGAAGCCGTCGGCCGCTTGAGAGGCAAGCGCCGACTGCGCATCGGCAAGTGCATCCTTGATGTCCTTTTCGTTTTGAAAGAGTCCGAATCGCTTGGCGACGGAAAGCGCTCGAGCTTTGAGGCTTTGAATCGGGAGAGGCTCTGACGCAAGCAGGAGCCGAGCCATATAGCGCGCCAGCGCTTCGACGGAGCTCGCATAGATGGCGCGCCGTGCGCGCATCCAGTTGCTTCGCAGCACGGAGAACACCTCCTGCTGTTCGTCAGGCAGCGAGCGTCCAATGGCGTCAAAAAGGGCCGCTTCCTGCACCCAGCATCGAGCAAAGGCATCCATGGGCAGCACATCCTTGACGAAGCTGTAGGACTGGAGCGATCGCTTCCAAGCGTCGACTTCAGCAGCTTCCAGCGCAGGCTCCCGCGGAGGTCCCATCTGGTTCAGCAACACGATGGCTGGCTTGCCGATCCAGGACAGAATCCGCATTTCAGCTTCCAAGTAGGGCGAGCGGTCAAAAGTTTCGGAGGCATTGACCAGATAGAGCACAACGCTCGACGTGTCGCGGATGTGGCGCATGGCGATCTGATCAAGCCAGAAGCTCCGATTGGCCAGCCGATCCCAAACGGATGACAGGAACCAGCCGATGGGATTCGAACGGCCCTCCAGCCGCTTGGCGAGCGCAACGGAATTGCCGAATCCCGGCGTGTCCCAAAGAATCAGCTCGCCGCCTGCCGGGCTTCTCGCGAGCACAAAATCGTCAGCGGTCTCCGTGACATGAGCGCGGTCAGCGACCTCTCCCACATCCCGAAGGAGAAGCGTCCGCGCGAGCGTCGTCTTGCCGATGTTGGTGTGGCTGACGAGGCTTAGGTTGATGCGAAGCGGATCATTCATAAGGGAGGCGAGAAAAGAGTGAGCATCGGCATCACGCCTTGTCGCCGATACTTAAGGATTCGGCGCCGAAGCGGTTGGCGAAGTCCTGCCAGAGAGCAAGGCGTTCGCGAACGCGTGGCGAGCTGCTGCCGAAGCGCGCCGATGCATTGCGGCAGTCAAGCAGCATCAGGATAGGCGATGCGCTCGCTTTTCGGAGCTGAATCAGCGCTTGTCCATGCACATCTTCTTCCGGCGTTTCGTCAATGCGCTGCCAGAGCGCCACGCGGCAGTCCGGTGCTATTGCAGGCAGGCCGGCATCTGCATGCCAGGGCGAAAAGTCCTCATGCTGCAGGCTATCTGCATCGCAGTTCAGCGCTTGAGCCGCCAAGACGGCGAGAGCAGGGGAGAAATCAGCTTTCTGCGCCAGCAGCAGCCACCGGACGGACGAAGAAGAGCGGCGAAGGCGTTCGAGAAGTTCAGTTGGGAATGCAATGTCCCAGTGCTTGGCTGCCTGCCGCAGGCGGATGAGCGAGGCTAGGCAGAGCAGAAGGCGAGGCAGAGCAATGAAGACGAGCAGCGCTTCAATCAGCCGAGCAAGCCAGGCTGAAGCGGCGGCTGACGATGCAGCGGCTGCTGAGCCGTCAGCGGAAAGCTGTAGCGTCTTGACGGCAGCGGACGACAGATCAAGGCTGGGAGGCAGCGGCAGCCAGCCGTAGAGCGCGGAGAGAATCGCCGCGACAGCATCCGGCGAATCCGCAAACCAGGTGCTTTCCCACCCGACGGCATAAGCGGTGCCGATGCCCCGGACGAGAATGCTCGCCACAAGGCCGACCGCAAGCATGCCTGCGGCTAGATGCAGCGAAGCGGCGGCAAGCGCCGACAACTCATGCTGCCTTGCTGAGGCTTCTTTGACGAGTCGGCTTTTGGAAACGGCAGGCGCTGAAGCGGTGCGCCGGCTTAAGGAGAGGTGGGCTGCCCCCAACAGACAGACGACTCGGGAGACGGCTTCTCGAAGCCAGTTGGCTCGATGCGCTGGCCGAAAGCGCTTGCTGACGAAGCCGATGAGAAGAAGGATGTAAACGGTGGCATTCCAGAGCAGCAGTCCCAAAAAAGGAAAGGCAAGCAAGTTGATCAGCCGTCCGTTCGACGTCCACTGATCAGCGAGCGCGCCGATCAAAAGTGCTGCCAGCGCGATGCCGAATAAGAAGGGATTGGTGGGGAGATGCAGTGCCGAGGCGAATACGGCATTGGCTTTCTTTTGCTGCTGTTCGCAGCAGAGTGCAGCAGCCTGGCGTCCCCATTCCGCTGCAAGCGCTTCGTCTGAAGCGCCTTCTCCGCAGGCATGTCGCGCCTTTGCGGCGGCTTCATTGCTGACGGCTTGCCGTGCTGCGTCATCGGGTAGTTCGTCCAGCAGCATCTGAGCCGCCAGAATGGCCGATGCATCAGCCTGCGGCAGCTGAAGCAGCTTTGTCTTGATGTGATGGAGTCCGTTTTCTTCAGGCATGGAATAGTGCATTTCAGGCATGACGCGCCGACGATTGCCAGGGGAGCGCTTTCTTCTATTGTCGCGTGCAGAAAAGAGATGTGCGCTCCACTGTCAGGACAGCGGCTAGCTGACGACTGTTAAGCGCTTCGCACAAGCTCGCGCAGCGCTCTCGCGGAGGCCTGAGGGTCCGACTGGCCGCAAATGGCTGAGACGACGGCAATGCCGTCTACGCCGGACGCCATGACTTCGGAAGCATTGGACGCTTTGATGCCGCCGATGGCGACGGCAGGCAGCGCTGCCAGCTGCCTGAGATGGGCGAGCGCTTCAAGGCCTAAAGCAGCGCAGGCATCCTTTTTTGTCTGCGTGGCATACACCGGTCCAATGCCGACATAGTCGACCAGGCTGCGAGGCACGGCTTCGGCTTCGCTGATGCTGCCGACTGAGAGGCCGATGATCTTGTCGGGACCAAGCAGGCGGCGCGCATCTTCCGGAGAGAGATCGTCCTGACCAATGTGAAGACCGTCGGCTTGGACGGCTAGGGCGACGTCGGCATCATCATCAATGATGAGCGGAACGTCCAGGGGGCGCAGCGCCTGAAGAAGCGCTCGCGCGCATTCCGCTTCGCGGCGCTTTTTCCACGAGGGCGTGCGGAGCTGAATGATGCTCGCCCCGCCGGCGGCAGCTTCGACGGCCGTGCGGATCATTTCGGCTTCTCCGCCGCAAAGGTCCGGATCGAGAACGAGGTAGAGCGAAAGATCCAAAGCTCGGCTGATTGGCATGATGAAGTCCTTTGAATGCGCTTTCAGGCAAAGTCAGCCGGCTGCAGTTCGAAAAGAGCATCGATGTAGGCGGCGTGGAAGCTGCCTGGCGCCTGCGCATGCGTCCAGGCCGCTTCAGCTGCACGCTTGGCGTGCATGCAGGCGGCAGCGGCGGCAGCGACAGGATCCGGGACTGCGGCGCAGTAGGCGGCGACCAGGGCAGAAAGCGAGCAGCCGGTGCCGACGACAAGCGTTGCCATGGGATGGCCGCCGGAAACGGCCAGAATGCGTTCTCCGTCCGTTGAAAAATCTGTTTTGCCTGTGACGCAGACGGTGCAGCCGAGCTGCTTGGCAAGCGCTGAGGCGGCTGGGAGGGCATCTTCGGAGGAGGCTGTGCTGTCGACGCCTTTTCCGCCGCTGCCAGCGCCTGTTAGTGCAAGGATTTCGCTGGCATTGCCTCGAATGACCGTGGGCTTCATCGCGGCAAGCTCCTGAATGCGGGCATCTCTCCAGGGGATGCCGCCGGCGGCTACCGGATCGAGCACCCAGGGCTTCTTTGCGCCTTGAGCTGCGGCGACGGCGAGCTTCATGGCCTGAAGACGCGATTCAAACAGCGTGCCGACATTGATCAGCAGCGCATCTGCCGCGGCGGCAAAGGATTCCACCTCCTGCTCCGCGACCACCATGGCCGGTGACGCGCCTGCGGCGAGAAGCACGTTGGCCGTGATTTCCTGCACGACGTCATTGGTGAGGCAGTGAACAAGAGGGCGAAGTCGGCGCAGCGCCGTCAACGCTTCCGACATAGCGGCAGGAGAAAAATCTTGTGGCTTCATGGAAATGGCAGGCCGGAATGCGCAGGGCATGCAGGCACAGTCTTGGGTTGAAAAAGCGAGAATCACCTTAGCACAGGCTGTCCGCAGCTGACGTCGATAGAATGGATCACCCGCAAACCGCTAGGATTCTTCGACCATGCTCATTCATCCGCAATTTGATCCTGTTGCGCTTCAAATCGGCCCCGTGGCTGTCCGCTGGTACGGACTGATGTATTTGGCGGGCTTCGCGCTTTTCTGGCTTTTGGGGCGCCTCCGAGCGGCGCAAGCCTGGCGCGGCATGACAAAGGAGAATGTGGAGGATCTGCTCTTCTTTGGCGTCTTCGGCATCATTTTGGGCGGCCGGATCGGTTACTGCCTGTTTTATCAGCCTGGCTACTATGTTGCGCATCCGACGGAGATCCTTGCGCTCTGGCATGGCGGCATGAGCGCGCACGGCGGACTGCTCGGCGCGTTGGCCGTCATGGCGCTGTACAGCTGGAAAAAGAAGCTGGCCTTCTGGCGCATCGTCGACTTTGTGGCGCCGCTCATTCCGCTCGGTCTCATGATGGGACGCCTGGGCAACTTCATCAACGGCGAGCTGTGGGGCCGTCCGGCTCCGGCAGCGCTGCCGTGGGCCATGGTTTTTCCGCAAGCGCAGGATGGCGGCATTCCTCGGCATCCGTCTCAGCTCTATGAAGCGGGTCTTGAGGGATTGGGACTTTTCGTGCTCTTGTGGCTTTATTCGCGTAAGCCGCAGCCTGTCGGCCGCGTCGCTGCGCTCTTCGCCATGGGCTACGGCGCGGCGCGATTCATTGTGGAGTTTTTTCGGGAGCCGGATGCCTTCTTGGGCCTGCAGGCTTTAGGGCTCTCTCGAGGGCAGTGGCTGACGTTGCCGCTTTTCCTCGCGGGCGCTGTTCTTTGGATGTATGCCGGAAGACGGCAGCAGGGCTTGAAGCAAAAAGAAAGCCGCTGAAGGCGGCGCTTCAGCGGCTGACAGAAATGAGGTCTTTCTAAGCGGCTTAGAAGGCCATGATGGCCTTGTAAAGCATGTAGGTCGCCAGAAGGAACAGGATGCTGCCGAAGATGCGCTTCAGCGGTTTGGTGTCGATGGAGTGAGCCACCTTGGCGCCGATCGGCGCTGTGATGACGCTCATGACGACCACCGAGAGCAGAGCGGGCAGGTGGATGTAGCCGAGCGTAATGGGCCAGCCCGGCAGCGCGTCGACGTTCCAGCCGCTGATGATGTAGCCGATCGTGCCGGCGAAGGCAATCGGGAAGCCGAGGGCGGCAGAGGTGCCGATGGCGTTATGCATCTTGACGTTGCAGTACGTCATGAACGGGACAGAAATGAAGCCGCCGCCTGCGCCGACGAGCGACGAGATGATGCCGATCACCGTGCCCGCACCCACCATGCCGGCAGGACCGGGAAGCGTGCGCGTCGGGACGGTTTTCGAGCCGATGAACATCTTCGTAGCCGAGGTGTAGACGAAAGCGCTGAAGAAGAGTGCAACCCAGAAGGTGGACAGCGCGCCGGAAATCTGCGCGCCGATGATGGCGCCGATCAGAATGCCCGGCGCAACGGCGGCAACCACTTTCCAAAGCACGGCGCCGCGAGCGGCATGTGCACGCACGGATGAGAGCGACGTAAAGAGAATCGTGCCCATCGAGGTGGCGATGGCGACATGAACGACATGTTCGGGCGGAACGCCGGCTTGGGTGAGAAGCAGCGTCAGGAAAGGCGTCAGCACCATGCCGCCCCCGATGCCGAGAAGCCCTGCGAGGAAGCCTGTGCAGCTGCCCAGCAAAGCCAATTCGATGACAATCGTCATGTCCATGATGCAAGCATCCTATGAAAGAGGTTCGGCGTCAAAAGCGGTAAGAAGCGATCGTCCGTCTTCGCCGAACCAGCGGCGGACGATGAAGAAAAACTGTTCCGGCGTGACCGGCGTGATGGAGAGCCGATTCCCCCGGCGAAGCACCGGCATGTCGGCAAGCGCAGGCTCTGCGCGCAGGAGCGGCAGTCCGATCGGCTCTTGCAGGCGGCAGAGCGCTTCGACGTCAACGGCCAGCCACCGAGGCGACGAGGGCGAGCTTTTGGGGTCGAAATAGATGCTCTTCGCATCGAATTGACATGCGTCCGGATAGGCTGACGACGCAATCTTCGCCAAGCCGATGATTCCTGGCGCCGCGCAGCTCGAATGATAGAAAAGGACGCCGTCGCCAACAGACATGTCGTCGCGAATGAAGTTTCGCGCCTGATAGTTCCGAATGCCGAACCAAGAGACTTTATGGTCCGGCGCCGCCAGCGCATCGTCAATCGAGCATTCGCTCGGCTCTGTTTTCATGAGCCAGAAGCGGCGCGAATGAGACGGATCGCAGTCGAGGGATGCGGGCATGGAAAAAATGAGAGGGCCTAAAAGCGAAAGGGCAGTCGAAAGACTGCCCTTTCAGAATCGGGGAACCTGCAGTGGGGCGGGGCTACGTATCCTGAACCGAGAGTTCAGGGCGGTCGGCTCCGGAGCGGAACGGGCTGGACAACGCGTGACCGGCACTCTATCGGCTCTCGAGTCTGCCAACCATTTGGCTTTGGCATTGGTTCGAGGTACTTTGGAGCCCGGATGCTTGCCACTGCAGGACTGAGCTCATTGTAGCCGAGGGAAGTAATTCAGCAATGCGGAAGGCGCATTTTCGCGTCGAACTAGCATCCCCTAAAAAAGTGATCCGATGGCGGCGTCTTTGTAGAGCGCCTCTTCGCAGAGGCGGCAAAGCTCGCGGATTTCTGTCAGGGCTTCCTGATCGTCGTGCGCTGCTGCCGGTTCTGCCGATGTCGTCGGCGATGGTGCCGGCGCGGCTTGCGCCTCCGGTGCGGTCGCTGTAGCGGCAGCCGCGGCCTGCGCCTCGTCAGCGGCCTGAGCCGCCTTCTTTTTGGCGTCGTAGGCGATTTCCAGCGCCGAGAGCACGGCAATTTGATCCGCGGCGATGACCTTGCCCGCAGAGCGGACGGCCGACATCTGCTCGTCCACAAGCTTGGCGCAGTCCTTCAGCAGGTTCTCTTCGCCCGTGCTGACCGCTAAGCGATAGGTGTGGTTGTAGATCGTGACGGAGACTTCAGACATGATGGCCTCCTATTCAGAGCAGCGAATCGTCGCTGCCGCGGAATTGGGCAAACAGACCGTCGATGCGGCGCTTGGCTTCATTGAGCTGGCCTTTCGCGCGGGAAAGCTCCGCTTCCTTCAGCGCCAGCTGGCTGCGAAGGCGCGCGTTTTCCTCGCGTTCGGCCTTAAGGCGCGCGATGAGCTGCGTCACCAGCGTCCGAAGACGATTCAGTTCTTCCTTCATCTTTGGCTTCTCCTACCGGTTGCTCTTCAGCGCTCAGGCTCTCAGGAGCATGCTGAGGCTGCTGCGGCGGCTGAGGAGTGAAGGTCTTGATGTTGCCGAGAATCAGCTGGTCGGCCTGCTGTTCGTCGGGCATCGGGTCCGATGTCCAATGGTCAAGTCGGCGGTTGGCGTCGAAGTACACCGTCAGGCGGCGCAGCTGCTGTTCGCCGTCGCCGCGCAGAAGGTAATAGACGTAGTCCCACTGATTCTGATGAAACTGATCCCGAATGAGCGGCACACCGAGCAGAAACTGCACTTGTGCGTCGGTCATTCCTTTTTCCAGCTGCAGCACCATCTCGCTCGTCACGAGATTGCCTTGATGCACGTCTGCACGGTAGGGCTTCAGGAAGTACGGGATGTAGTCGCCCGTGTTCTCCCACATGTCGGACACCGTGCTGCAGCCGGAAAGAGCGGCGACGGCCGCCAGTCCGGATGCCGCCAGAAAGATGTGTCGGGTGAACATAAAGCTTATAAAATGATTGCTCTTGTGTTGGTGTGCAGGGCTCAGCCTTGCCCCCGTATCATAAAGGCTAAATGAAGTCTCATTAGGTGCACAGCCGTGAAGGAAGCCTCTAGCAAGCAATCCGCCGACCTCAAGACGATGGGCCTCAAGGTGACGGTTCCTCGTCTCAAGATTTTGGATCTCTTCCAAAAGCTAGCGGAGACGCAGGAGGGCGGCAAGCGGCATCTCTCGGCCGAGGAAGTGTACAAGCTTCTCCTCAATGAGGACAGCGACATCGGCCTTGCAACGGTGTACCGCGTGCTGACGCAGTTTGAAAATGCGGGCATTCTGGTGCGCCATCACTTCGATGAGGGCCGTGCAACCTATGAGCTGCAGGAAGGGCGTCATCACGACCATATCGTCTGCGTGCGCTGCGGCAAGGTTGAAGAGTTTGTCGATCCTGAGATCGAGCAGGCCCAGCGCGAGATTGCTGCCCGCCACGGCTACGAGATGACGGCGCATTCTCTCGTTCTCTACGGCATCTGTGAGCAATGCCGCGAGTCGGAAAAGAATAAGTAACCCGCCTCGAATATCGCGTAGGTGAAGTCGCCCATGGCGGCGGCGCGCCCGTC
>CAJKSP010000012.1 GCA_905202595.1 uncultured Sutterella sp. | reverse complement strand
TGAGCCCCCTCTGGGGTAACAATAAAGCTTCCCGCTTCAGCGGGGAGTTGCTTACTGAAAACAACCGGCAGAGCCATTTTTGAATCTCCCAGCGCGCTTCCGTCTGCGGATTCGGATTGAAGCCGAACCCTCAAAGGGAGGTGCGTTCAATGAAGTCTATTTTCACGAAAATCAACAGACTGTCCGTCTCAGCGTCCTGAAGCAGGCCGCCGGGAGGATGGGGCTGAAGTCTTGAACTTCAGATCCGCCACGCATTATTGAATGGCGATGACCTTCTGTTCAGGCTTCTGGGCTTCCTTCTTAGGCACTGAAACCTGAAGGATGCCGTTTTCGTATTTCGCCTTGATGTCGGCTTCCGTCACATTCTCGCCGACATAGAAGCTGCGGCTGCAGGAGCCGCTCTGACGTTCGCGGCAGAGGTAGCGGCCCTTCGTCTCTTCGTCATGCGAAACGGTCTTGCTGGCCGAGACGGTGAGATAGCCGTCCTTGAGCGTCGCCGAAATCTCGTTCTTGGCAAAGCCCGGCAGATCGATGTCGAATTCGTAGCTCTTGTCGGTTTCGCGAACGTCAGTGCGCATCATGCGCGTCGCGCGATGACCGAAGACATTGCGGCTGCTGTCCATGAGCGGGAAGAACGCATGATCGAAATCATCAAAGAGCGAACGTTCATTGAAGATGGTAGGAAGAGCCATTTTGACAACTCCTTAGCCAACGCCCGAAGCGCTTGCGGCCCGCGGCAAAGCCGTGAGGCCGCCGCCTCAAGGGCAGGCGAAACAAAAACTGCGGACGAGCGGCTGAATCGCTTCAAATCGCTGCCGCTCAGCGGTTGCTGAGGGAGGCGAGCCTTTGAAGCTCCTCAGGATCCTCATCCTTTCTGAAGCCTATATGGGCTCGTCAAAGCCTCGTTTCAAGCTGGCAGATGAAACAAAATGTAAAAGAAAGCCGGAAGGCTCAATAGAGAGCTTCCGGCTGAATTGAAGGGGCGTCAAGCGCTTGTTCTCAGGTCAGGCAAGCGTGGATCCGTCAGATGAAATCGGGGCGGCCTTGAGGAGAACCGTGCCCGCCTGCCGGCGGAAGCTGTGAAAGCGGAGCGACTTCACGCGCGGCTCGTCCCGGGCCCAGTTCAAGGCGGCCTGGAGCGCAGGGTGGAGCATCCAGAAGAAATAGTCTGCGTAGGCGAATCGCTCTCCCCAGGCTTGGCCGAAGAGAAGCGTGCCGGCGGGGTCCGAGGCCTCAGGCTCGTCCGCAGCCGGCGCATGGATGCCCTCAAGCGCGCCTTCGAGGCCGCAGAGCAGGTCGGTCATTTCCTTCTCGCGCGCTTCGCCCGAGAGCGGGGCGGCGGGTTCTATGGCAAAGAAGCCCGCAAAAGCGCCCTGACGCTGCAGCAGGTCTGCGTCATCTGCGGCGCCGCCGCGATAGCCGTTGATGAGTCCCGGGCAGAGCGTCCAAGCGCGTCCGGCGTCAAAGCGCAGGTCGGCATTGGGGTTCGGCGAGGGCTTGAGCCAGTAGTCGATGCGCATGCGGGCGAGCGCTTCAAGCGTCAGCTTCTCGAAGTCCGGATCCTTTTCCTGGAGCCATTTCGGGAGTTCGGCGAGCCGCATGGCCGGCTCGTCAAGCGGCTGCTTGATGACGGCAATGCCGCGGATCCATCGCATGCAGGCCGCTTCGCCGATGGCGCGTGAGAGGAGCTCGGAGATGCTCGGGAAGAGCGCAGAGGCTTCCTCAGGAGACAGCGCGCGCAGGGATTCTGCATAGAGAACGGCTTTCCAGCCGTCTTCATTAGGCGTCATCCAGACGGAAAGCTCTTCAGCGCGCACGGCGCCGAAGGACGCTTTCGAGAGGGGCTTGGCCATCGGAAGTCCCAGAACAAGCCGCCAATGCGCCTTGAGCGCTTCGGGCATGAGCGCGGCAAAGAAAAGCAGCGGGAAGATTTGGGATCGCCGGCCGTCCGGTGAGAGGATGAGCGAGGGGCGGCGAGGCGCGCTTTTACCGGCGTCAGGGCCGACGGCCTTGTCTTCGGCAGCGTCGTCGACCTCCGCGAGCCAGTCGCTGCCGACGTTCTGCAAAATCATCTGGATTCGGGCGCCGGCTTGTCCCTTCCTGCCTTCGGCAACGAGGGCGAGCAGCTGCGCAGACGCCTCTTCAAAGCGCGCCCAGACGGCCGCAGCGCGCTCCGGGAACGAGTGGGTGAAGACCGGCATCGTGATGCCGCGCATGCAGACGTCCGACATGACTTCCGCATCACGGTCGCCGGGCCTCGCCGCGAGCGCACGCTCGAAAAAGTTAAGTGCTTCGCCGTCCCGATCGAGGCGGCAGAGCGCAAAGCCCATGCGGTAGTTCCAGAGATATCGGTCGGCTTCATTTGGGTCGGCCTCGGCCGCCGTCTGCAGCAGCTCGATGGCGCGCCGGAACATCCGGTCTTCGCCGGGCTTGGCGGCATTGTTGTAGGCGCGGGCAAGCTCGCCGAGAAGCGGCGGCGTGAGGCGCTCGGCTGGCAGCGATTCCAGGAGGGCGATGATGCTGCGATAGCGCTTTTGGTAGTTGAGGACGGCGACGCGCTTGAAGAGATCCGCTTCATCGGCTTCCCGGGACGGCAGCCCGAGGGCGGAGCGCTGCGCCGGCTCGTCCGGCGTCGCTCTCTGCGCCGCGGCGCCCGGGAGCATTCGAAAGTCGAGCCAGCGGATGCTGGGCGCGTCCGACGCAGCGGCGCTTTGCTCGAGTTCAACGCCCACAATGAAGTCCTGCCGAATGTGCAGGGCGGCAACGGCGCTGAGCGCGATGCCGAGGGCGGAGAGCTTTTCCGGGAGCGCCTTCAAAAGGCTGTCGACCGCCGGCGGCGGCAGATGCGACGCGGCCGCTTCATTCATTCGAAGCATCACTTCCCAGGAAGCGCCGAGCGCGCTGGTTCGCGCTCGGCAGAAAAGCGGGCCGAGCGGATGGGAGGGCTCCCAGTTCGTCAGGGCGAGCTTTTCCTGAAGCGCGGCAAGCTGGTTCCGGTCGACTTCCATAGAGAGGAGCCGTTCGCGGCGGCGCGCTGCGGCTTGCGTGGCGGGCGCAGGCGCATCGGCATCGAGTTCGACTTCCAGGGCGAGTCCGACTGTCGTGATGAGCGGAGCATTTGGCAGCAGGCTTCGGCGCCAGCGCTCAAAGCGCGCCCGCGACTTTTCGGCGTCGGGGCCGGCGGCGAGCTCTGTCGTTTCGGGCAGAAGGCGTGCGGCTTCTTCGGCGGCTTCGTCTGCGAGGCTCATCCGGCCGTATCGAGCGGCAAGAGAAGCCGCAAGAAGCGGCAGCCCGGCGAGCGTCTCGTCAAGCCTGCCGCCAGCGTCTTCGCTGCTGTCTGCCGGCAGCGCCGCCGCGAGGTCGAGCCCAGCCTTCAAGGCGCGAAGCGAAGTGCGGGGCAGACCGAGAAAAAGGAGCGCCTTTCCGACAAGAAGATGCCACAGGAGGCTTGGCGGCTCTTCGCGTGCCGGTCCTCTGGCCTCAAGGAGCACCTTCAGCGCGGCTGAAATGCGCTCGAGGCTGCCGAGCGCGAGGAGCGCATCTGCGAGACGGAGCGCCGCTTCAAGATCTCCGGCGAGCGCGGCGAGAGCGCTCTGCGGCCGAGCCTCGTCCCGGCTGCGCCGGATGCGCTCGAATTCGAGAAGCGTGCGCGCCGCGCGAGTCCGCCGGCTTTCCACGCGGTCGGGAAGCTGCTGGCGGATCGCTTCAAGCGTCCGCCGTTCGTCCTCCGAGAGCGCTTCGCCCTTCGGAAAGGCATAAAGAGGCCGCATCAGAGACTGCTCCGGCTGAGATCAAGCGAGATGAATGCCGCCCTCGGTCTGGGGGCCGCGGCTTTCGGGCATTTCGTCTTCTTCGGCCTCGTCGCGCTTCATGACGATGTGAAGCGTAGTTTCGCCGGTCGGACGGTAGATGCCCGGGCCCGCTTCCAGCAGCATCTTTTCGCTTGCGCTGTAGGCAATGCGGTCGCCTGAGCGGAAAATGGCGCCTTCTTCGAGTTCATGGGCCACGAGGTCGAAGAGAAAGCTCTGCAGATCGGCCGGGGTCATGTCGGCGACGCTTTCAAGTTCGAGCTCCTTCAGGCCGAAGGGTCGCAGGCCGTTCGTCCAGCCCCCGAGTTCGCCGAGGTCGTTCACGCAGATGCCGATCCAGACGAGGTTTGGGATGGGAAGAATGCCTCGCGAGACGAGCGCTGTGGCGCCGCGGTAGCTTCTCGGCTCCCAGACGGTGTCGTTGGCATAAAGCCCAAGCGCATTCGTTGCGGCGAGGGCTGAGGCGCAGGCCTTCACGAGGAGCGTGCCGAGCTCAGCGCTGGCATGAAAGCGCGCAGAGCGCTCTTCGGGCGGAAGCGCTTCGAGAGGCTGCGCCTCTTCGGGATAGTCGGGGCGGCCGACGCCGATGGCAAGATGCGCTTTGTGCGCTGCCGCAGCGGCCTTGGCGCCTCGCCAGACATAGTTGTTTCCTGCGGCGCGCTCGGCTTCTCCATTGGGCACGGGCGTCGGATTGTGCATGAGGATTACCACGCCTTCCTTGAACTGAAGCGCGGCGCCTTCGACGCCTTCGGCTTCGCTCAGATTCACGGCCATGGGCTTCTCGCCCCAGTCGGCTTCGTACTGCGCTAGAAAGCGATCGATCTGCCATTCAGGCGTCGGCAGCAGAACAATGCCGAAGAAGGATGCATCAGGAACGGCGGAAGCCATGGCGAAATCGTGCTCCATGAGAGATAGGGATAGTCGAAAAGAGCGGCGTGCTGCCTGCGCGGACATAAGCGCCAGTTTAGAAAAGCGAAAAGCATTCTGCCTCAAACCGGCGCCCTCTAGGGGGCGCGGCCCCGAATCGTCATGCGAAGGCCGCGCTGGCCGGGCGGCGCCTTCGGGTTCGCATCGGCTGCTTCGATCGAGGCGCCGTTCTTGTCGACGAGCGTCTTGACGATCGAAAGGCCGAGGCCTGTGCCGGTGACGCCTGTGCCGAGAACGCGGTAGAAGGGGTCGAAGACGCGCGACCGCTCGTCAGCGGGGATTCCCGGTCCCGTATCGCTCACGCTGATTTCCGCCGGCCGGCGAGCTTCGGCGTCGGCCGGGCGGTACTGCGCTTCAATGCGGCCGCCTTTAGGCGTATAGCGAACAGCGTTCTCGAGGAGATTCCTGAGAACCGTAAAGAGCTCTTCCTCGGGCATGGGAAAGCTGCTCTTCTCGCTTTGGGATTCGTCAGAATCAAAGCCATGCGCCTCGATTTCAATGGCCTTGGCTTCCGCTTCGCTCCAGACGTCCTCAACGGCTCGGCCGAGCGCGGCGGCCGCATCGGCCGGCCGGCTGCGAAGGGCGTCTTCAGCGGGATTTGCGGCGCCCGCCTGCGCTCGCTTGAGCGCGAGAAGCTGAGACACTTGGCGCACTGCGCGGTCGATGCCGGCCGTCAGGGTCTTGAGGCGGGACCGGGCGCTCTCTGGCAGCTCTTCATGTGCAAGGCGCTCGGCCTGCAGAGAAAGCGCAGCAAGGGGTGAGCGAAGCTCATGCGCGGCGTCGGCGACGAAGCGGGCTTCGCGGCGGCGAAGCTCGTCGACGCGCTCAAAGAGGCCGTTCGTCGCCGAGACGACGGGCAAAAGCTCAGCGGGTACGCCGGCGTCGGGGAGCGGCGAGAGATCTTCGCCGCGCCGTCCGGCAATGTCGTTTGCCAGCGCCTTCACCGGCGCCATCATGCGCCAGAGAAGAATCGACATGATGATGAAGAGCAGGAGCGTGAGAATAAGTATCGGGGCTGTGGCCTTGAGCGCGCCGAAGAGAGCCTCTTCAAAGACTTCGTCGGCGCGCTGCGCCACGGCAATGCGGCTTCCATTGGCAAGCGTGAGGACGAGGAAGCGGTAGGAGCGGCCGCTGATGTCAAGCGTTTGATAGCCGTCCGGGAGCGGATAGGGAGAACGGTACTGCTGAGCGCGGCCGTTTTTATGCAGCGTATTGACGAGGATGTCTGTTCCGCCGGGCGGGACCGGCGCGTCTTCAACGACATAGCGGTCCTCAAAGTCGTCGTCGTCCATGTAGAGAACGTCAAGCCGGGGCGGGTTTGTTGAAAACGCGATGTTCGTTCGCGCAAGAAGTCCGGCTGCCTCCTCGAGCGCGTCCTCCTGCGCGTCGACGGCTTCCTCCCAATGGGCGGCGAAGAGCACGGCGCCGGAAAGCGCCATGAAGATCAGCGTAACGGCGCCGCACCACGCAAGCGTGCGCGCCGCGGCGGACGGATGATCGCCTCGAAGATGCAGGGTGAGCCGGCAGAAGCCGGCGAGATCCTGCGGCAGGAGCCTCTTTAAACGTTCGTTAATTTTGCGAATGCGTTCGGAAAGGGTCATGTCGAAAGTCGCTTGAGCGTTAGGAAGGGCTGACGGGGCGTCTGCGCTCAGAATGGGAAAAGAGAGCGGCGCAGCCAGAGCAGCGGGCAGTGCTTCAGACCTTTTTAGGCGCCATCCAGCCGAGTCCCCGCACGTTTTTGATGGCGCTGCTGCCGAGCTTTTTTCTGAGGGAATGAATGAGGTATTCGACCGCATTGCTTTCCGGCTCCTCGCCGGCGCCGTAGATGCGGTCCTCGAGCGCCCGCCGCGAAAGAATGGCGCCCGGCAGAGCGAGAAGCGCGGCAAGGAGCGCATATTCGCGGCGCGACAGCGGCACCTCTTTTTCAGCGCCTGCTTCATCCTTGATGCGCGCGCTCTTTGCCGCCTCGTCGAGCGTGACGATGCCGTTGGAGAGGCGGTTCACCGCCGAGCCGTTTCTGCGGCGCATGACGGCACGCATGCGTGCAAGGAGCTCGCTCATGTGAAAAGGCTTGACGAGATAGTCGTCGGCGCCGGCATCAAGTCCTTGAAGGCGGTCTTCCAGCGCATCCCGAGCCGTCAGAATGATGACGGGGACGTCGCATCCTCGGGCTCGGATCTCTTGGAGAACAGTCATGCCGTCCTTGCCCGGCAGCCCCAGATCGAGGAGCACAAGCTGGTAGTCGTTCAGGGCGAGCTGAGCTGAGGCATTTTTGCCGTTCGAGACATGCTGCACGGCATGAAGCTCATCCGTGAGCGCGTCTTTGACGGCATCGGCGATCATGGGGTCGTCTTCGACAAGCAGAATCCGCATCCTGGGCTCCTCATCTGCGGCTTGTAGCGCGCTCGGCGCGCAAATCACCTGCAGCGCCCGCCAACACTCTTCGCGCGCGCTTAGGCTTCGGGCCGGCGCAGCAATGCGCGCCAGGCTTTCATTCAAAAAATAATAGGCGCTTGCGCCTTAGGCGGCGCATAGGGAAAAGGCGCGTTCAGCGCTCAGCGGCGCTTCGGCCGGTGCCGCTCGAGGCGGATCATGAGATTGGCTTGCCGCCGCATGGCTTCAAGGCCTCCGCGCGGGAAGGAGATGATCACGAGATTGGCAATGATCATGACGGCGCCGGCAAGCTCCCAGCGCCCGAAGGAGACGCCGAGGAGGAGTACGGAGAGCAGCACGGACGTAAAGGGTTCGAGGCAGGTGATGAGGGCCACGATCGCGGGCTGCAGATAGCGCGTCGCAAGGAGATAGCATCCAAATGCGCCGACGGTGCCGAAGAGCACGATCACGGCATAGCAGAAGATGGCGGAGGGCGACCAGATGACGTTCATGTGCCAGGGCGGGTTGGCGCAGCACATGACGAGTCCGCCGACGAGAAGCCCCCAGCTCACGACGAGCCCGACGCCGATTTCATCAATGAGCTTCTTGGGCTGCAGCGTGTAGAAGGCGCCGAAGCCAGCGCTTGCGAGGCCTGCCGCAACGCCGCCGAGCGAAAGCTTGAGGCTTGTGAGGTCGCCCTTGGTGATGAGGAGCGTGATGCCGCAGAGCGCAAGTCCGAGGCAGAGAATTTCCTTGCCTCGTATGGGACGGCCGTGCACCGCCGCCTCCCAGAGCATGATGAAAAGCGGCAGAACGCTTGCCAGCACGGCGGCTGTGCCTGCATTGCAGAGCTCGATGGAGATGAAGAATGTGTATTGGGCGAGCATGACGCCCATGCCGTAAATGCAGAGCGACTTGGCGATGCGCCAATTGAGGATGGGTCTGAAGACGCTTTTCCCGGTGGCAATCCGCACAATGATGAGCATGGCGAGGCCTGCGCCCGCCAGGCGCAGCGATACGAGATCGATCGGCCTGAAGCCAGCTGTCATAAAGAGATACTGGGCGCAGACACCCATGCTGCCCCAGCCGATGCCGGCTGCGGCGGCTAGCAGAAAGCCCTTGAATGCGTTGCTCATGCTGGTCTCGAAGTTTCCTTTGCGTCATGGGCGCGGCAAAAGGCTTCCGGAAGCGGATTCGGCAGGCGCTTTTCAAACCGGCCGGTCGGCTTCATGACGCAGGAGTTTCAAGACTACGCTCTTTAGACGTTTTTTGCCTCGAAGAAGGCCGTCCGCGCATTGGTCAAGATCCGCTGCAGCAGAAGCGGATCTTGACAAGGCTTCGCAGCCTTAGGCGATGCAGGAACTGGGTGCGGGATCCTCCTCGTTGCTGACGAGCCGAAGCGCTTCGCCTTCCGACGCGCGGCCCAAAGCCAGCTCAAGGTGGAAGCTGGCTCCGTCTGGCAGCGGGGAATGCACGATGCTTGACTCAGTCAGCTCGACATCCTGCATGACGATCTGCGCGGCCAGCGCATAAAAGACCGCCGTGGCGAAAAGCTGATTGTCGTCGGTGAAGTTCATCTCAAGCTCGGGCCGGCCCAGTGCGCCCAGGCCGTACGTAAAGAGGAACTTTTCGCCAAGCTCTTCTGCGCAGCCGAGATGAACCGTCGACCAGAAGGGGAGCATGGCATAGTCGGGCGGCGTCACGCTGTGCGTCAAAAAGTCCGGATCAAGGAGCACGCCGAGGGTTGCGACGGCGGCGGGCGGCGCTGCGGCGATGAGGGCTTCAAGCAGCTGCGAATAGATGAGCGCGGCTTCCTGCAGCGGCGCCGCTCCGGCGTCAAGCGAGATGGAGATTCGCGACTGATGCTGAAGAATGGCATAGAACATCGGGCCCTTCTGGGCGCTTCGGCGTCCCATGTCGATAAGCTCCGGATCGGTGCTTCGTTCGTGCCAGAACCGAATGCTGCAGTCGATCGCGCCGATGCGGAAGCGAAGCAGATCAGGATCTTCAGGCGAACGGTCTTCAATGACAATGCCCCAGCGGCTCTTGGCTTCATCGATGATCGTCGACTTGGGCGGCAGCGTCTTGTCGAGCAGGAGAAGCGTTGCGCTGAACCGGCCAAGCTGGCGCTTGGGGAGCAGCTCCTGTTCAAAGCGGATCCTGCGCGCTTTGGCGCGGGCTTCGGAGACGGCCATCTGCCATTCGAACGGCGCGACGTCTCGCAGCACGCGGTTCGCCTCTGCGCATTCGGATTCGGAGAATTCTGCTCCGGCGCCCGTCTTGACGATGAGGAAAAGCGACGGCTTGCTCTTCGGATCGAGCCTGAGGGCCTCGCGCACGCATTTTGCTGCTTCCGCCAGGCTGCCGGCGCGGTCAAGCGCCATGGCTCTCATGCTCCACCATTCCGCATTGCCTGCTTCCCGGCAGCGGACGGTTTCGAGAGCGGTGAGTGCGTCGTCCGTGCGTCCCTCGTTCATATAGGCATTGGCCAGCATTTTGATGAGCGCGAACGAACGGAACTCTTCAGGCAGCGCCGAAATGGCTGCGATGACCTTGGCGAGGCGCCCCGAATTGATCCACACGAGGCAGCGCGTCAGGAGCTCCTGAATTTCATCATCCGCAAGGGGCGTTGAAATTGGATGCCTGGCGCACCAGCCTTGAATGGTCGATCGAACTTCAGCGGCTGCCTTTTCAGCTGCAGCGGCCGCTTCCGCAGACGGGACGTCGCCGGCGGGCTGAAAGCTCTCAGCGATGGCTGAAGCATCGTCAGCAACGGCCATTCCGCTGCCGAGGAAAGCCGCTTGAAGCGTTTTGGCAAGCTTTGCTTCGATCTCCCCGCTCGCTGCGGCCTTCTCGGCATGGCGCGCTTCGCGAGCGCTTTCAATCGAGTCGGCATGTGCGGCTTGGTCCGGGTCAAGACCAGGGACGAAGGGCGCCGCAGCAAAGCTCGGGCGCGGACTGCCGGCATAAAAGGCGTCGGCAATGCCTGCCCGCGCCGCTTCGAGCGCTCGGGCGCAGAGAAGCGCTTGGGCGTCGCCGGCCGGCCTCGCGACGACCGTGCATCCGAAGAATGCGCCGGACTGGCGGTCCTCTGGATCAGCGGCTGGGGCAATCGGCAGAGCGAATTGAGGCGCAGCCGCAGCGTCGAGGCCGGGAAGGGTGCCGAGGATGACGGCTGCGTCTGCGTCGCCAAGCATCTGCTCGAGAAGCTTGGCGCCTTCTTCAGCGGCCGCTTCGGCGGCGCGCGGCATCCATGCCGCGGCGTAGGGCTCCCACATGCCGCAGGCGCGCAGCCGAGCGGCAGCGGCCGCCCATTCGACATTCGCGGGCTCGCTCCTCGACATCTGCGACAGGCTTTCGTCGATGTCCTCTGCGCTGAGGCGCACCGGCAGACCGAGCAATCCGAGCCAGGGCGTCATATAGGCGTATAGGCCTGCCGCCGAAAGGAACCGAAGCGGTTCGAGCGGCGCGTCTGCGTCAGCATCGGAGACAGCCGCAACTTCAGCTTCAGCGCCGTAGCTGATCAACGCATGCCGGATGGCCTCGAGCGCCAGATGAATTTGCGGGGCGGCGGCAGGCGATGAGAGCCAGCCTTCAGGCAGACGTCCGACGACGATTCGTATGCGCTTGGGGAAAAGGCTTCCGGGCAGCGTCTCTTCAATGGCGGCGGAGAGGCTGCGCATCCAAACGGTCCGGGGGCTGCTGTCATCCGCTGTCTGCTCTTTCGCCGCGCACGCTTCGCCTTCTTCGTCCTCATCTGCGTGCGAATCGGGGTTCGCGCCTGCGGCTGCCAGACGAGCGCAGTCTTCAGCAGTCCGCGCGAAGAAGCCGTAGCCTTGAGCCGGCGCCAGCGTCTGAAGATCTTCGGCGCAGGGCTCCCCTTCAAGACTTTTGGTCGGCACGAAGAGATCGATGCCATTGGCAATGGCGCTCTTTGCCGCATCGCTCGCACGGGCGCAGACGACGCCTGCCGACGCTGCGCCGACGGCTACTGCCGCCGCGGTGCAGGCTGCGGCGCCTCCCGGCGAAGCCTTGGGCCAGAACGGGTTGACGGGCGCCAGATCGGTGCTGATCTGCGCCCAGGGCTTGTCCGGGGTCAGTGCGCCTTGAAAAGAGCCGGGACGCGCTGAGGCGGCAAGGCCTGCGCCATTGAAAACAAGCCGTGCGATGAGGGGGGAGGATGATGCGGCTATGTAGGCGTTCGGGGACAGCGAGCGCGAGGAGAACCCTTCGACGTCAATGTCCTGCGAGACGGCAATCGTCACGCCCGAGAGCGGCAGGGCGCCTCGAAGATCGGGGCGGAAGTCTGCCGGAAAGGTTACGGTTTCAACAGCGTCGATGAGTTCGCTCGCGGCATGCGTCAGGTCTTCCACGCCTGAGTAGAAGGCCTCCTGCGAGAGTTTTGAATAAGGGCCGGCGAGCATTTTGCGAATGTCGCCGAAGGGCTTCGTCTGAATGTCGCGCACGGCGGCGGCTTCGGCGGAAAGCGCGGTGCGCAGCCGGTTCATGACGAGAAGCCGGCTCGGCTTCGCCGAAGCGCTCGGAGAAGAGGGATCGCTTTCTGCTGCTTCGGGATGAATGCTTTTATTGTTTGGATGCATGAGCATATGGCTTCGTTTGGCTGATGTCGGCCGATCAATCCTATATGCGGACGGCTGGGGTCATCGGCGCGGAAACAAATCTTTTCTAATGCGCTTCGAGAGTCGTGGGGAGGCGATGGCAGATCCGGAGTTCGATGGCGAGCTTCGTATAATTTTCTGCATTTCATTTCAAGAGCGCCATTCGCGCGAGCGAAGAGCCCGCTCTCCTATTCCTCAACAATAAGGATTGGTTTTCATGACCGATGCGATTCAGACGGGCGCCGAACCTGCCGCCCAGTCCCAGGCGGCGCTGGAGCGCCAAGACGTCAATCCGATGACGGGCTTTGCGCTGCTGCGGGCGCCGGCCTGGGAGCCTCAGGCGTTCAAGGATGCCTTCAAGCGAGACTGGGGCGTTGACATCGAGGCGCCCCTTCCGGAGGCGGGCCGGCCTCTCATCTTCAATGCATTCGGCAGCGTCGTCGTCGTCGGCATGCAGCGCGGCAGCGTTCCCAACGCTGCCGCGGAGCGTGCGGCTGATCATACCGACGATTGGCCTGAGGCCGCTCAGGCGGCCGACGAGCACCTGGGCTATGTCATTGTGGCTGCGGTGCCGGAGACTGCTTCGCTCGCTGAAAATGCCCGCACATGCGTCAAGGCGCTGGCGAGCCTTGCCGAGCAGGCCAACGTCATGGCCATTGAGGCGGCTTCAAGCCTCAAGCGTCCGGACAGCTACCGCTCCCATGCGCTTCTCATGCAGGAGCATCCTGAGTTTTTCCCAGCTCGCAACGTCATTTACTTCGGCATCTGGAAGGAAACGGAAGAGGGCGGCCTCAACGGCTGCACCGTCGGCATGAGCCTCTTCGGCCTGCCGGAAATCGAAGTCGTTGAATCGTCCGACGAAGCGCCTGCCATCAAGAATCGGCTTCTTGCTGCGGTGCTCGAAGAACTGCAGGCCGGCCACATCCTCAAGGACGGCGATCTCGTTCATATGAACGGATGCGCTTTTCGATGCGCGCTCGGCGAAAGCGTCGGCATTCCGGGCACGAAGACGCTGCAGCTGGAGCCGCAGGGCTGAACAGCGGGCTTTTCGGCTCTTTCGGCCGGAGGCCCAACTATTCTCTCAACGGAGGCCAAAATGAGTTGGAAAGACAGCGTGAGCACGGCCGGAACGCCTCAGCGCAGGCCGAGCCATATGGCTGAGAATGAAATTCTGGCGCTTATCGACAGCACGCCGTACGCTGTTCTCTCAACCGCCGATGCCGCAGGGAAGCCCTACGGCGTCCCGGTGACGGTCTGCCGCGTCGGCCGCCGATTCTATTTTCACGGCACGGCAGTTCCGGAGAGCCGCAAGGCAAAGAATCTTGCAGCGAATCCTTGGGGCTCTCTCGTCTGGGTGGGCCCCAATCGGATCGTTGAAGACGCCTTCACGGTTGAATTTCTGTGCGCCATGGCGAGCGGGCCTGTGTCGCTCGTTGCCGACCGCTCGTCTATTGAAGAATTTCTGAAGGCGGTGCGCGCGCAGCGTGCGCCTTCGGTGTCTGAAGAGCAGTTTGCGCAGTACCTGGCGAAGCAGAAGGCCTGGCCGAAAGTCTGGCGCCTTGATGCCGAAGAGATCACCGGCCGCCGAAAGACGCCGGGCATTTTCTAGCTGGCAAGACAAAGCCCGGAAGGCGCAGAGACGCTCTCCCGGGCTTGACGTTCGTCCGGCCGCTGCGGACGAAGCCGCAGCGCAGGGAAGGGCTGCTTATCGGCGGAGAACCGGATCCGCTTGCATAAAGGTCCGAAGATTCTTCATGTAAAGCACGAAGACGTAAAGGATCACAGCGGCGGCAATGCCGAGCTCGACATGAGCCATGATCCGGAGCTGCTCCGCGTAGATGTCGCCGCCGGGGAAGCGCGCCGCGAGCGCCGAGAGCTTGTAGAGCGCCGTGGCGCCGATAGCCATCGGGAACGTGAATGCGGCATAGCCCGGCGAGAACTGCAGGCGCAGAAGGCGCCAGAAGCAGAAGTAGATTGCCACCGTCATGAGAACGGCAATGCCGAAGAGAAGTCCCACGATAAGAAGCGAAGGCTCCTTCACCACCGTCAGATAGCCGGCAAGCGAGAGCGATGCCGGGGCTGCCATGATGGCGATGGTCGGCTTTGCGCCGTTCGGCACTTCGTCGCCGAAGATGAGCCTGTAGAGCATCACCGGCAGCATCACGGCATAGGCGCACATGCCGATCGCAAGAAGCGCAAGCGCGATGGGCTCGAGCGTAGCAACGCCGGGAAAGGTGACGTCGGCCACAATGATGCCTACTGGCGGCACGAACCACGACGGCACCATGTTGGGCAGGATTTTTTCGCGCAGCCGGTTGCGGCAGAAGACGGCCAAGGCGGCGAGGTGCAGGCCGACGGCAAAGCACCAGAGCGTGGCCGAGCCGTTCGGCAGCACATCGTGCAGCGCGCGCGAAATCACCATCAGCGTCATCGCGAATGTCGGCACGATGCTGCCGAGCACGGGGTGCGCCAGATCCTTGAAAAGGCTGTCCGGGTGAAATACGTAGCGGACGAGCAGGAGCGCAAGAAGCGCGGCGGCGACGAGCGCGCCGGCTGTCTGCCCCCATCCGCCGAGAGGCAGGGCATTCTCGGCGCACCAGCCGAGGCTTGCTATGCCGAGCGCCAAGCCGGCCATCGGCGTGGGCAGCCCGCGGAACCTGTAGTGAAGCGTACGGAAAGACATGCTGCGGTGCAGGGAAAAAAGTAGAAGGGCAAGCCGAGCCGTTCTAGAGGAGCGCGCTGCGCTCGTGTGCAAGCTTGGGGTGCTCGGCGGGGGAACGGGCATTCTAGCGGGAAAGGGCGCCCAAGTGTCAATAAATATCGAACTGTTAAAATAATAACGTTTCGAAGAATCGAACAGATGCTTGTGGTAAACCCTCCCGTTGACGGCCTTGCATGCTGTTCGACTGATATGAATAATGTAAAGTCGCCGTTTTGAAAATATAAACAAAAGAAAAGGCGCATCGCACGGCCTCATGCTTCATCGCAGGCCGGCGGCTGGAGCGCGGCTTTGAGCAGCGCTCTTGTTCTCTAGGGAGAGAAAAAAATTGATCGCCATTACTCTTCGTCAGATGCAGGTCTTCCTCGCGATTGCCAAGACGGAAAACGTCGGCGCTGCGGCCGAAGCCCTCTCCATGAGCAAGAGCGCTGTTTCCCAAGCGCTCGCTGAGCTGGAGTCGAGGCTGCATGTACGGCTCTTCGATCGCAATCGGGGCAGGATCTATCTCACAGCTGAAGGCCGCCGTCTGATGCCGCAGGCGGACGAGATGGTGAATCGAGCCAATGACATTACGGAGCTCTTCCGCGCCGAAAAGCGCTTCAGTCAGTTCCGCGTCGGCTGCACGCGCACTATCGGCACCTTCATGCTTGCCGAGCTGCTGCGCAGCTTCGAGGATGAAAAGGGCTGGCTCCCGATGCCTGAAATTGCCAATACGCACATCATCGCCGACAAGCTTTCGCGCTTTGAGCTCGATACGGCGCTGATCGAGGGACCGGTGACGGATCCTAATCTGGTGACCGAACCCTGGATGGAAGACGAAATGGTGGTCGTGGCGCCGAAGGAGCATCCTTTGACGGGCCGCCGCGTCGATTACAGCGAGCTTGAAGGCGTTCACTGGATTCTTCGGGAAGAGGGCTCGTCATCGAGAAACTTCTTCGATACGCAGCTGCGCCAGAAGCTCTCGAGCGTCTCGCTTGCCGCTGAAATTAATTCCTTTGATGCGCTCATCCGATCGGTGCTTCAGGGGCTCGGCCTCACCTACATTTCGCATCGCGTGCTTGAAGATCCGTACTACGGCCGCTTCCTCTCGCAGGTTGAGCTTCCCGATCGCTTCCGCCGCCAGTTCACCTTCTGCCACCAGCGCGACAAATATCTCTCGGAGGATGTTCGCGACTGGATGAATCTCTGCCGCCGCTATGCTGCGAAGCATCCGTTCGATATGGACGGCGAGACGAAATCGATGAGCTTCTGAGTGCCGGCGTCAAAGCAGGCGGAAGATGATCGTCGCCGCCGGTAAAAAAGAAAGGGGCGGCCTCCTTCGAGGCCGTCCCTTTCGTTATGAAAAGGCGAGTTGGATGCTTAGTCGTCGACCACGCGGTACTTCGGCATCAGCTTGCCCCAAATTCTCAGGAACTGCTTGGCAGTCGGGCCAGAGCAGAGTGCCGTGATCAGCGTGCCTTCTCGGATGCCGACGATCGTGCCGAAGAAAATCAGCGAGAGCACGATGGCGGTGGTGACGATGATGACGTCGACGCCCATGCGCAGCGTGCCGAATGAGCCGCCCCAGCGGCCGAGCACCGCGAGCACTACGCCTTCCAGCGGGAGGATGGCAATGCGCGCGAAGACCATGGAAGCGATGCCGAGCCCCGTGCCGCAGACGCCGAGCGCCACGAATCCGAGACGGCCGATGTAGCTTTCGGCCTGCAGTCCGCTCGTGAGCCAATAGGCAATGTCGAAGATGAAGCCGAAGCAGGCGCAGATCGGCAGCTGCCGAAGAGCTTTCTGGAGAATTTTGGTGGGGTCGACGATGATCTGCAGAATGAAGAAGAAGGCGTTGGTCGCAAAGACGTAGAGGCCCATCGAGAGGCCCGTGGCTTTGTTCATGACGATGGCGACGGAACTGACAGTGCCGGTTCCGAGCTCCGCATGCGTCACCACGGAAATGCCGAGAGACAGCATGCAAAGTCCGAAGAAGAAGATGAGCATTCGAATCGCCATCGGTGAAGAGCCTCCTAATAAATAGCGGATTGTCGTTTTCGAAGAGAACAAAAGGGCTCAGGGCGGTGCCGTCTTGATGGACGGCCCGCCCAACTGTTCTCTGAGCAGATGCGTGCAGCGGAAACAAAAAAGCCCGGCGTGCCTGAATCTTTCCTGAGAGGGAAAGGGCGTCGCCGAGCATTGCGGTGCGCGAGAAAACGATTTTTACCACAAAAAGCGGTTTTGTGCTGTCTCGCGCATTTTGGCTTAGCGCAAATGCGTCTGCTGTAGCCTGGCGGCGAGCGCAGACGCATCAGCGCGATGGGTGGGATCAGAAGAAGCCGCGCTTCTGTTCCGAGAGAGAAATGTAGATGTTCTTCATCTGGCTGTAGTGGTCGAGGATGACCTTGTGGGTCTCGCGGCCGATGCCGGACTTCTTGTAGCCGCCGAACGGCGTATGAGCCGGGAGTTCGTTGTAGGTGTTGACCCACATGCGTCCCGTGCGCACGGCGCGGGCGACTCGCAGCGCGCGGTTGATGTCGCGAGTCCAAACAGCCCCGCCCAGGCCGTACTCAGAGTCGTTCGCCATGGCGATGACTTCGTCCTCGGTCTTGAACTTGATGACGACGGCGACCGGTCCGAAGATTTCCTGCTGCGCGACCTTCATGTCGTTCGTGACGTTCGTAAGGAGCGTGGGCTGCATGAAGGCGCCCTTTTCAAAGCCCGGAATCTTGGCGCGCTCGCCGCCGACGGCAACCGTAGCGCCTTCGGCCTTGGCTTCTTCAACCCAGCCGAGGATCTTCTGGAGCTGCCGCTCGTTGATCTGGCTGCCGATCTGCGTGTCCATCTTCATCGGGTCGCCCTGCTTGACGGCCTTGAAGGCTTCGACAAGCTTGCCGACGAATTCGTCGTAGATGCCTTCCTGCACAAAGATGCGGGAGCCTGCGCAGCAGACCTGGCCCTGATTGAAGAGGATGCCGATCTGCGCGCCTTCGATCGCCTTGTCCATCTGGCAGTCGTCGAAGTAGATGTTGGCCGACTTGCCGCCGAGCTCGAGCGTCGACGGGATGAGGCGCTTTGCAGCGGCTTCAGCCACAGAGTAGCCGACTTCGGTCGAGCCCGTAAAGGCGAGCTTGTCGAAGCCCGGGTGGTCGAGCATGTACTGGCCCGTCGTGCTGCCGCGCCCCGTGATGATGTTCACGACGCCGGCCGGCAGGCATTCCGAAAGAATTTCGCCGAGCACGAGGAGCGAGAGCGGCGTCGAGGACGAGCTCTTGATGACGATCGTGTTGCCGGCGGCAAGAGCCGGGGCGATTTTCCAGGCGCCCATGAGGAGCGGGAAGTTCCAGGGAATGATCTGTCCTACGACGCCGATCGGTTCGCGAAGAATGATCGAGAGCGTGTTTTCGTCGATCATCGTCGCTTCGCCTTCGTCAGCGCGCAGGCAGCCGGCAAAGTAGCGGAAGTGGTCGGAGGAGAGCGGCACGTCTACGAGCGTCGTTTCGCGGATCGGCTTGCCGTTGTCCATGGTCTCGACGGCAGCGAGCTCCTTGGCGCGCTCGTCAATCTTGTCAGCGATCTTGAGAAGAACGGCTGCGCGCTCGGCGGCGGACTTCGCTGCCCAGGCAGGGAATGCGGTGCGAGCGGCCTTTACCGCGCGGTCAACGTCGGCTGCCGAAGCGTCGGCGCAGGTGGAAAGCTTTTCGCCCGTAGCCGGATTAAACGTGTCGAAAGTCTTTCCGCCTTCTGCATCGACCCATTCGCCGTTGATGAGAAGACCGTAGCGGTCCTTAATGAAGCTGCCCATAAAAGTGCCTCCATTTTGTAAATGCTGCGCCGGCGGGCACGAAAGCCTGCAGAAGGCAAAGCTGTCCTTCGACAGCGCTTTGTGCTAGTTGAAGCCGGTCTGCTTAAAGGGCATGTTACGGTTCAGCCGGCCTAAAAATCGATAGGCCGAAGGGATAGGTAGTTCTAATCAGGAAGACTGCAGGTACTCGTCTATGCCTGCGGCATAGGGATAAGAATGTTTCCGCTTGTTGCTTGGCAAGGCGTGCGGCAAAAAGGCCGATGCTGGGCGAATTTGTCTCAGCGCGAAGGCAATGTCAGCGCCTCGAAAGAGCAAAAGGCATGCTATGCCTTCGTCAGTACGAAAAGCGTGTGGCTGATGCCGAGATTGGGATGTTCGCTTTCGACGGCAAAGCCCGATTCGGCAAAAAGCGTTCGGATTTCCGCGCCCTTGAAGAAGCGCGAGTTGCCGTTGGCCATGACCGCGAAGTAAAGGCTCGTTGCGGCAAGAGAAATCTCTGCGGCTGGATGGCGCTGCTCGTCGACGAGGGGCTCAAGGACAGCGAGTTTGGCGCCGTCGGCCATGGCGGCCGCCGTTCGCTTGAGAATGCTTGCAGCCTCTTCGAAGCTGAAGCAGTCGAGAAACTGACTCATCCAGTACAAGTCGCAGCCGTCGGTGCCTTCAAGCGGCGCCGGCGTGAGCCAGTCGATGGAAGCGGCGCTCAGCCGAGGGAGCACATCGGCGAGTTCGCTTCTTCCTGCCAGCGCTTCGGTTTCGGCAGGCAGATCGACCAGAACAGCGGTCGCCCGAGGGAAGCGCCGCAGGAAGGCGGCGGAGAATCGGCCCGTATTGCCGCCGATATCGGCCAGGCGCGTCGGCCCTTCTGGCTTTTCGGGAAAGGCGGAGGCGAGGATTTCGAGCGCAGCCTCGTAGGCGCGGTCGCTGTGAAAGTGATCGAATCGGAACCACGACGCTTTGGCATCCTGCGGGAGTTCGGGCAGATGGGGATAAATGGTCTTCCAGTCCTTCGAGAAGGCGGCTAGACCTGCGGGTCTGCCTTCGCGGAGCGCTTCATCTGCATGCGCGAGACCTGCAAAATTCACGTCGTCGGAAAACAGGAAGTTCGCGCGCGTCATGTCGTCGAGCGCCAAGCATTCGCCGACCGGCGTGGCCGAAAGGCTGCCGTCGGCGGCGCGCGTCAGGATGCGGGCGGGCACGAGCAGATCGACCGTCATGCCGACCGCATAGCGGGTGAGTCCAAGACGGCCGGCCCACGCGTCGGACGTGAGGCCCGGCTCATGAACGATTCCTTCCAGGAGCCCTGTCTTCAGCGCAAAGGAAGCGGCTTTGAAGATGAAGGGCGCGAAAGCGATTGCCTGAGCGTCAAAGAGCGTTTGCAGAAATGCTGAATGGCGAGTCCGTGTCATGAGAGCGAGCTGGTGGCAAAAAGATGAAATGGGAAATTGACCGCTTACCGGCGCCGGCAGCAAAGCCGGCTTTCGAGCGCATCAAGGAGCGCTGCCGGCGTGGCCCCTTCGGCGCTTAGAGCGAAAGCGGCTGGTGCGCCCGGAGTTAGGCGGCTTTCCGGACCGAGCGTCGTGACGAAGCTTCCTGCCGCATGGAAGAAATGCAGCGGCACGTCGCCGCCCACGGCATCAAGCGCCTCCAAACGCCAGGGCGCGTGCTGCAGCCCGGCGCTCGGCGCGATCCGAACCTGCGCCCGGCGAAGGCTTTCGCTAGCGCCGCGATTGATCTTCACTTCCCCCTCTTTGGCGCCCCAAAGCGCAAAGAAAGCTTCTTCGGCTTCCTGAGAGGGCACGGTCTGCGACCAGGACGCAAAGGCTTGGCCGGCGTCGTCGCCGTAGGCGTAGGCGGCTACGGCTGCCAGACGCGCTACGGGACGGGGCTGTTCAATGTCGATGCCCATGGGGCGCAGGGAAAGCGCTGCAGCCGATGCGCCCGGGCAGTGGGCGAGCGTCAGCCAAGCGGCGGCACGCCCCGCAGCAGCATCGAAGAGGACTGGGCCGTAGGGCGGCTCTTCGCGCAGCTCCAGAGCGGGCTTGCGCTCAAGGATCCGGCTCGCAAGAACGAGTGCGAGAAGACGGACGCGAAGGCTCTGCTCCCGCCGCCTGAGGTTCGAAAAGGCCGCTAGGCGGCGCTTCATCGCTGCGGGCAGGAGCGCTTGGCAGCGCGCTTCGTCTTCTGGCGTCAGGATGCCCGCATGCGGGGCGGCGAGGATGAGCGCGCTCGGCCCCTTCCCGAGGGGGTCGGGATGGAGGAGCGCATCGGCGGCAAGATCGAGCTCGGCCGACGCGGGGTCGATTGCAGCTGCGGCTTCGCAAAAGGCAAGAGGACTCCCGTTGCGCAGGGCAAACCCGCAGGGAAAGGGACCGGCGTGAAGCGAGGCGGACGACATCAGCGCGTTTTCCTTCGTTCCAGGCATCAATGCTTTCAAGGCCGCTCAGCGTGCCGACGAGTCGCACGCGGCGAAAGCCTGCCGGGGATCTTCATCGCCGGACAGCCAACGTCGGAAGATGAGACTCGTGTTGATGCCGCCGAAGGCAAAGTTGTTGCTCATGATTCGGCGCTGTTCGAGCGGCCGACAGGCATCTCTCACGAAGTTGAGAGGCGCGCAGGCCGGATCGGGATGCTCGAGGTTGAGCACCGGCGAGGCAAAGCCGTCGATCATGCCGCGAATAGAAAAGATGGCTTCAAGCGCGCCGCAGGCGCCGAGCGTATGCCCCATATGGCCTTTGTACGTCGTATAGGGCGTGCGGCTGCCGAAGACTTCGAACGTTGCATGCGATTCTGCCTCATCGCCGCGGTCTGTAGCCGTGCCGTGGCCGTTCACGAGGTCGATGGCCTCAGGCGGAAGTCCGGCATCCGCAAGCGCAAGCCGCATGGCGCCCGCCATCTGTTCGGAGGCCGGCGTCGTGATGTGGCAACCGTCGGAATTGGTGCCGAATCCTTCAATTTCAGCGTAGATCCTTGCGCCGCGTGCGAGCGCGCGGTCCAGCGACTCGAGAATCAGCGTGCCGGCGCCTTCGCCGACGACCAGTCCGTCGCGGTCGCGGTCGAACGGACGCGGCGTGTGCGTCGGCCGATCGTTGTACTGGACGGAGGTTGCGAACAGCGTGTCGAAGATGGCGGCGTCAGTTGCATCGAGCTCTTCTGCGCCGCCGGCGATCATGAGCTCTTCCTTGCCGGAAGCAATGGCTTCATAGGCGTAGCCGATGCCCTGCGAGCCTGACGTGCAGGCCGAAGACGTGGTGATGATGCGGCCCTTGCAGCCGAAGTAGACGCCGATATTGACCGGGGCCGTATGCGACATCATCCGCACGTAGGTCGTGGCCGTAATGCCGCGGCAGCTTTTGGTGAGAATGAGGTGGGCGAGTTCGGCGACGGCTGACGGCTGTCCGGCAGAAGAGCCGTAGGCAATGCCCATGGCCGGCGACTGAACAACCGGGTCTCCGAGAAGGCCGGCATCGGCAAGCGCTTCTCCGGCGGTCTTGACGGCCATGATGGCGACCCGTCCCATGGAGCGCGTGCGCTTTCTCGAAAAGGCTGTCGGATCAAGCTCGAAAGGCTTGGCCGGCGCCGCTACTTTGGTATTGAGGTCTTCGAGCGCCTCCCAGCCGTCCATGTGGACGATGCCGCTCTCGTTGTTCCAAAGGGCTTTCCGAACGGCGGCCCAGTCGTTGCCGAGCGGGGAGATGCCCGCCATGCCGGTGACGACGACGCGCCGCTTGGGAATCATGCGAATGACGTCAGCCATCAGACAAGCCCTCCAGCAACAGGAATGACCGCACGGGTGATGTAGGACGCCTCCGGCGAAAGGAGAAAGCTGATGGCGGCCGCGACTTCTTCAGGACGTCCGAGGCGGCGCATGGGAATGAGCGGGAGAATCCGCTCGCGGTCTTCCGGCGTCGCCATGTCCGTGTCGATGAGGCCCGGAGCGACGGCGTTGACCGTAATGCCGCGGCTGGCGAGCTCGGCGCCGAGCGCTTTGGCCGCAGCGATGAGGCCGGCCTTGGCGGCGGAGTAGTTCGTCTGCCCGCGCGTGCCGACAAGTCCCGAGACGGAGCTCACGACGATGATGCGGCCCTGTCGCCGCCTGGCCATCGGCAGCGTCAGCGGCTGCATCACGTTGTAGAAGCCCCCGAGATCCACTGAGAGGACGTCGTCCCAGTCTTCCGGCGGCATGCCGGCAAGCGGACCGTCGCGCGTAATCCCGGCGCAGAAGACGACGCCCCAGGGCGCGCCTTGCGATTCGATCCAGGCCTGCAGCGCCTCGCGAGAGGCCGCGCGGTCAGTCACGTCAAAGTAAAGGGCGCTGGCCGTCGCATCAATGGCGCGAAGCGCTTCAAGCGCTTCGCGGGACTGCGCGCTTTCCCGCCGACCGGTGATGACGACGCGCCAGCGAGGCGCAAGCGCTAAAGCAGCGGCGCGGCCGATGCCGCGTGTGCCGCCGATGACAAGAACGCAGGGCTTCTCGTCCGACATGAAATCTCCTTTCAGAAGGTGAACATGGCGCCGCGCAGCAGGGGCCCGCCGCGGCTGGATGCTTTTATTGTGGCACGGGAAGGAGACGCAGACAGATCCTTGCCTGAAAGCGGGTCACTGCGCAGCTGGAATGTCTGCCGGGAAGGCGCTTTCGGGAGGATTGAAGACGGTGAGCCGTGCTTCGGCAGCCGGCACGACTTCGCCGTCAAGCTCTGCTTCGACGCGGCAGTCGAACTGCCAGAGGCCTTCATCGCTTTCAAAAGTCTTTTCAGCCCGGCAGAGGAACACCGTCCCTACGGGCCAGACGGCGCGCGCCATCGTCATGCGCCGCGTGCCGAGAAGAAGCCCGGGACGAGGCGGCTCGCCTTCGAGTGCACGAAGGCGTCCGGCAAAGATGCCGATGGTCTGCGCCATCACTTCAATTAGGCCGAGGGCTGGGAAGCGGCCTTCAGCCGTGAGGAGCAGATTGTCGGCGCGGACAGTCGTCCGAGAGGACGCTGATGCATCGTCGGCTGCCAGCGCTTCGTCAATGAGGCGCATCGGCGGCTGCTGAGGGAGAAGCAGGCCGGCGTCGACAGGGAAGCGAAGAGTATCGTCGCTTGACGTCATGATTCGTTTTTATTGTTCAAATGTGCGAGGGTTGACGAGGCCGTACCTTAGCGCTTTTCGATGACGAGTGCGGCATTGCTGCCGCCGAAAGCGAAGGCGCAGACGAGAATCCGCTGCAGCGCAGCGCTTTGAAGCGCTGCCGGAGAGCCGGCTGCGCCGGTGAGGGCAAGCGGTTCGAGAGCGGGATCCTCCCGATCGCCTGCGATGAAGTTAAGCGGCAGGTCCGATGCAGGACGGCAAAGGCTTTGGGCAAGAAGTTCGCAGCCGACTGCTGCGCTGAAAGCGCCTGAGCCGGCGAGCTGATGCCCGGCGAGGCGCTTGAGCGAGGCGCAGGGCGTGCTGCGGCCGAGGACGCGGGCGATGGCTTGCGCTTCCATCGCATCATTTTGCTGCGTGGCTGTGCCGTGAAGAATCGCAAAAGAAATGCCGCGGCCGTCGATGCCTGCGCGGGAGAGCGCCGCTCGAACGGCCGCTTCGGCGCCCTGGCCGGAAGGCTCCGGGGCGGAAATGTGATGGGCGTCGCCCGTCACGCCCCAGCCGGCGAGCACAAGGGGCGCTTCGCGGCCCTCAAGCGACGGATGCGTTGAGAGCAGAAGCATGCCGCCGCCTTCGCCGAGAATGAGGCCGTCTCGCTCTGCGCTGAAGGGACGCTCCCGTCCTGTCTCCGACAAGGCGCCCAGCGCGGCGAATCCGCCGTCAGTGACGGCATTGCGCACGTCGAGGCCGCCAGCAAATGCCCAGTCCGCTGCGCCGGCCTGAAGAAGCCGGGCCGCGGAGGCAATGGCGGCGGCACCGGCCGTGCAGGCCGTCGAAACGACATAGGCTGGTCCCGACAGGCCGAAAGTGCGGGCCGCAGCGGAGGCCGCTCGTCCCATTTCCATCGGGAGCCACGCTTCGGAAGGCGCTTGAGCGCTTTCGTCGTTTCGCTCTCTAAGCTTCGCAAGCGTTTCGGGCAGCCCTGAAGTGGCGGTGCCGAAAATGAGCGCCGCGCCCTCGCAGGGGCGCTCTTGCGCAAAGGCGGCGGCTAGCGGTTCCAGAAGAAGCGTAAGTTCGGCTTCGGTGCGCGTGGGTGCAGAAACCCCGGCCGCGCGCAGCCGTGCTTTGGCGGCGCAGAGCGCTTCGTCAGAAAAGGGCGCCTGATGTGCCGGCGCCGCAGAGCTGGTCAGCGCTTCGAGGGCGGCGTCTGCGCCGAAGCCGGCATGGGAAGCGGCGCTCCAGCCGTGGATGTAGATAGGCTTCGCGGTCATGTGCATGTTGAAAGGCGGGGAGCCGTCTTTATGGCGCATCCTTGAGCTTGGCGTCAAGCGCGTCGAGCGTTCGCGCGAGGGCGGCTGATTCCTCCGGCTTCAAAACGGCGCCGTCGGTGCGCTGGCAGCGCGAAGCATTGCGCAGAAGCGCGACGAGTCCAGCTGCAGAGAGCCTCGAAAGGTCTTCTGCGCTTGGGAAGCGGGGGAAGTCCGGCGGCAGTGCGCCGGCGAGCTCTTCAACCGGATAGGCCGAGGCGGCTGCCTCGGCCGCTTCACGGAAAGCGGTCCATTCGGGCGCATGCTCATGGCAGTCCGCATGCACGGCCAAAAGGCTGCGCATGCTGAGCAGGGCGGGCGCAGCAGCGCGAAGAGCGGCCAGCTCGGCGCGCGCGAGCCGCGCTTTCTGCTTCAGGGCATCATAGGCGGCTAGCCTCGGATCATTGGCTGAGGCGCCGGCCGGATACTTCTTCTTCGTCTTTTCGAGCTTGGCGCGGACGATGCCGTCGAGCGACAGCCCGAGCCGGTCAGCGTAGAGCACCGCATAGGTGATGATGTCGGCGAGCTCTTCGGCCATCTGTGCCTTTTTGGCCTGGCAGTCGACGTCGTCCGCCGACCACTGGAAGATCTCGAGCAGCTCTGCGGCTTCAATGGAAATCGAGAGCGCAAGATCCTTGGGATTGTGATGCACCGCCCAGCCGCGCTCGTCTCGGAAGCGGAGCACTTCCTGGCAGGTTTCGTCCGACAGGCCCAGCCTAAGCGGCCTGTCCGCCGCAGAAAGGAAGGCTGAATCCGAAGGCGTCTCAGTGGGGGCGCCGCCGCTGCGTGAAGTCATGAGAAAAAGTCCGAAGTCAGAGCGTCTGCCGCTGCAGGCAGAAAAATAGGCGCTTCCCAAAAGGGAGGCGCCTGCTTCCAATGGGGCGCGCCTATCGCGCGCTGCCGGACATCAGTTGCGCTTGAGCGTTTCGATATCTACGCCGCTTTTCACCAGCTCAGCGATCCACTTGGGCTGGCGGCCGCGGCCGCTCCAGGACTGCTTGCCGTCCGGGCTCACATATTTAGCGGCAACGGTGCGGCGCGTCTTTTCTTCGCCGCCGAACTTGAGCTCGCTCGGCGTAATGCCGACGGCGGTGATGATTTTCTGAGCTTCTTCGACGGCAATGCCGCGAACTTCCTGGGTCTTGGCGGCAACCTGCGCGCGGAGCGATTCGAGTTCTGCAATGGCCTTTTCAAGCTGCGGGGTCATGTTTATTCATCCTTTCCCGATCCTTTTCAGGACGGGCATGCATATAAGAGAAAGACAGAGCAGTCATTCAGCACAAAGCCGCTAGAATGCGCCTGCCTGAGATAAAAAATTGAGCATCCGTTTGTATGGAAGCCTTTGCTGTTGAAGGCGCTTCATTGCGTTTCAGCTGATTCGCAGTCTTATTCAACAGAAGCGGCATGCAAGAGTCGTCTGGAACTTCAAATCGGAAGTCTGCGCTGGCAGGCTTGCTGCGAAAAGATAAGCCCATTGATTGAGCGAATGTCCCCAGACGTTTATTCTGGAATAAGCAGAAGCAGCTTTCTAATCAGTTCGGCTTCTATTAAACGTTGTGCTTCAAAATTAGCTTCTATTGCGATTATATAGCGTTGCTTGAGAAAGAAAAGGAGAGCGCGATGCTTTGCATTGAAAAAAAGAATGAATGGAATGCCGGAAAGCTTTTTTCTTCCATAGCGAAAGCGGCTGCAGCCGCCGCAGCGGCGGCAGCGGCGGCTGCGCTTCTCGTGCCGGCGGCTTTGGCAGGCAATACTCAAATTGATTCCTTCAGCCGCGCGAAAAAGCTTCTTGAGAAGGAAGTTTATTTCGATCACCGCGTTACGCTTTATTGCGAGGCGCCGTTTGATGCAAAGAAGAACATTCAGCTGCCTGCAGGATTTGTCGCGCCTAAACATCAGAAGCGCGCGAATCGCATCGAATGGGAGCATGTTGTGCCGGCTGAAAACTTCGGCCGCTTCTTTAAGGAATGGCGCGAGGGCGCCGAAGCCTGCGTAGACAGCAAAGGACGGCCTTTCAAAGGCAGAAAATGCGCTGAAAAGGCGAATATGGAATTTCGCTACATGCAGGCCGACATGTACAACCTTTATCCGGCGATCGGCGCTGTGAATGCGCTTCGAAGCAATTACAACTACGGCATGCTTCCTGACGTTCCGAATACTTTCGGAAGCTGCGCAATGAAAATCGCCAATGGCCGCGCAGAGCCGCCGGAAAATTCCCGCGGACAAATTGCTCGCTCTACGCTTTATATGGCTGCCGAATATGCACCGCAATTCCGTATTTCCCGTCAGCAGCGCCAATTAATGGAAGCCTGGAGCAAGCAGCATCCAGTGGATCAATGGGAATGCACGCGGGCCAAGCGCATTGAAAAGCTCCAAGGCAATGAAAATGCTTTTGTTGCCGAACCCTGCCGCGCTGCAGGCTGGTACTAACGGCGCTTCTGCCGCTGTGCGCAACGGTTTGTAACGATCCTGCCGCAGGCTGAAGACGTTTAAGGCGCCATGCGGCAGGCATAATTTTGCGAAGTGCCGGCGCTCAGAGGCGGCCGGCCGCAGCGGCACGGGCTTTTGCCCAAGCCTTCATTTTGGTGGTTCGGATGGACAAACACACAGTCTGCGAATTTTTGAAGCGACGGCGGCTCGTTCTTGCGGCGTGTTTCCTCGCGATCGCTGCTTGCGACATTGGCTACATCTGCTGGCAGAGAGCCGTTCAGGACCATCTGATGAGCGAACTCGTTGAGCCGGGCGCGCTGCCGGGCAGCGTGATCATCACGGCAAAAACTCGCGAGGAGAGCTTCTTTACCCGGCGCGACCGCATTCGCGTGACGCTTGCCTCATCAACCTTTTCCGACAATCCGTCCGATGCGCCGCTGACGCTCGACTTCGACGTCACGGCCAACTTCGGTCCGTTTGGCCTCACCGGCGACATCTTCCCGCTCAACGACACCGAATCCTCCGCGCGCCTGCTCATGGCGCTCGAAGGCAAGCATCCGCAGCTCAAGATCCGCTATTTATGGTCGGCGCTGAAGCGAGAGCTGCAGGTGCATGCGGCCATTTCGCCATTCGACATGCGCATCAGCCGCGATGAAGCGGGCGTCGGGCCGACCGCCTGGCGGCTTGCATCCGAAAAGCCCATCGTCGTGAAGCTGCGGGCCTCTGAGCTGCCTCGCGTCGAAGCGTCCGCGGAGTTGCCAGCCTTTCAGCTTCAATATATTGATCCTGCCAAAAATGTCGTCGGCGTCAGGGTCGAAGGCGGCGCAGCCAGAAACCGCTTCGACGCGGCGAAGGATCGGGAGCAGCGCGGCTGGCACTTCCGTCCGTGGTTTCTTAAAGAGCTTGTCGGCAGCGCCAAACGCGTGGAGCTGATGGCGGGCGACTGGCGCGGCGCGCTCAAGACTGCTTTTGACGGCGTCAAGGCCGAAGCCGTTCAGACTGCCGAAGTGGCGGGCGATGCCTTTGACGGCCGCTACTCGCTCTCCGCTCAAAAGGCGGACTTGTCGATCGAAAGCCCGCGGCTGCAGCAGGGCAGCAGCCGCCTGCAGGCTTCCAAGATGGCTTTGAGCGTCGAGGCTAAGAATGTGCCCGCAGCGCTTCTCAAGCCGCTTGACGACATCGAGCTCGAACGGGTTCTGCGCAAAGCTGGCCTGATGAAGTTTGCCGTCAAGAACTTCTCCTTTGAATCCGGCCGGCAGAAAGGTCTTGTGCAAGCCGAAATGACGACTGGCCGCTCTCAGGGCTCGCCGACGCTCGCGCTGAGCATACGCTCTACGCTGCCCGAGGCTGCGCTCCGTCTGATCGAAACCATGATTCGAGGCTCGCGCCGATCGTTTTCCGACATATCGCTCGATGCGCTTATGACGAAGGCTGAATCGGCTAACGGTCCGCTTTACTCCATGGATTTGCAGGGCAGCCTGCAGGAGGGCTTCATTCTCAATGGCAGCAGGCTGCCGCTCGATGCAGGGGCGGCGCCTTAAATCTGCGCTCGTGCGGCGATTTGGAAGCAGGCCGAAATAAGCAGTTCAACTTAGCCTGCAGGCTGCGGCGGCGATGCCCCGGAGGCGCAGAAGCCTTCGGAGCGGATGCCGGCGCTCGATTCTCTTTGACCGCGAAGCGCTCTATGGGCAAGATCTTCAAGCGAGGAAGCTGCTTTTCTGAGCTCTCGTTCTGTTGCTGTGCAAATCTGCTCGCAAAAGTTAGAATTAATCAAAAATAACTACGACTAGGCGGTTTGCGCGCCACTGCTGCGCCAGAGGACCGTCGTGCTTCCTGTCATGACAACGAACGACTGCTCCGCTTCTGAGGAATTTGCCCACTCAATGCCCAATCTGATGCCGGGGTGGGTGGATCCTTGCGACTTCCAGAGCATGGTGAAGCTGCGCCGCGACATCCACGCCAATCCCGAACCCGGGTGGGGCGAATTCCGCGCGACGGCTCAAATGGCCGAACGTTTGGGCGAGCTGGGCTTTGCGCTTCATTTCGGTCCTGAATTCATCAATCCGCAGTATGTTCGCGGACGCAATCCGGCCGAAGCCGCTCGAGAGCGCGCGGCCGCAGCAGAAGCAGGCGTTACGCCCGTCTTTCTCGCGCGGATGGGGGATTATCCGGGGCTTGTGGCCGTTTGGGATACGGGACGCGCCGGGAAAACGCTTGCCATTCGCGTCGAACTTGATGCGCTCTATCTGGAGGAGCCCAAGGCCGATGCTCACATTCCGGCGCGCGAAGGCTTCTCTTCGAGGCGTTTGGGCCTCATGCATGCCTGCGGCCATGACGGGCATCAGGCCGTTGCATGGGCGCTCGCGCGCTTCATCGCGGCAAACGCCGAGCGGCTGGCCGGCCGCGTCGTCTTCATCTTCCAGCCGGCGGAGGAAGGCTCACGAGGCGCCTATCCGATTCTCAAGTCGGGCATCCTAGACGGCGTAGACATTCTTCTCTGCGCGCACCTGGGGCTTTCGGTCGATCTCGGAACAGTCGTTGCGGCGCCCGACAAGTTTCTCTGCACGACGAAGATCGACTTTGAGTTCGTCGGGAAGCCTTCGCATGCAGGCATGCAGCCGCAGGTCGGACGCAATGCGCTTCTTGCAGCGGCCAACAGCGCTGTGAACATCATGGGGCTGCCGCGGCACGGCGACGGCATGACGCGCGTGAACGTGGGCTCGCTCCATGCGGGCGAAGGCCGCAACGTCATTCCCTCCCATGCAACGATGGAGGTTGAGGTTCGCGGGGAAAACGCCAGCATCAATCAGGCGCTTGCTGCCGAAGCCATTCAGCGCGCTGAAGGCATGTCGGCCGCATTCGGCGTCGAGCTGAAGAAGCGAATTGTCGGCGAAGCGATCGACTACGTGCCGGACGACTACGTGACGCAGCTGATTACGATTTGCGCACGCCGTGCGCGGGGCTGCGACCGCGTCGTGCCGACGCTGCCCTACAACGGCTCGGACGACGGCACGCTGCTGATCCGCCGCGTGCAGGAGCAAGGCGGCCGCGCCGGCTATTTCGTCGTCGGAGCGGCGCTTTCCGGCAGCTCTCCGGAAACGGCCTGCGATTTCGACGAGCGCGCCATGCTGACGCTCTACGACACTTACGCTCAGCTCATCATGGCATTTCTCGGCAACTGGCACGAACTGAATTAGCACATCCGGCGTGCCGCTGCGCCGAACGAAGAGAGGCCCGAAAGCCTGTGCGGCTTCCGGGCCTCGCTTTAATGACATCAACGAGCCGGTTCTGTCAGCATTACCGCACAGACCGAATCGGAATCACGCGGCGTCCGTTTCCGGCATCCTGCTTCGCAAAGCGGCCCATCCAGGCGTACATGCCGATCAGCACCGCTGCGCAGCCGACAATCGTGCAGACGGCGTAAAGCGGATTGGCCGCGAAGTTCACGACCCGGTAGAAGATCGACGCGACTGAATAGCCGAGCGCAAAGGACCAGCCGGCGGCAAGCGCCATCCAGGCAGTTGACGTTTCTCGGCGGATCACCGCGAGGGACGCCACGCAGGGCATGTAAAGCAGAATAAGCAGCAGATAAGCGAACGCGCTCGAGCTCGTCTCAAAGCGCGAGCGAAGCGCGGCAAGCGTGCCGGCATCCTCGCCCTCGGCGGCGTCGGCGATGCTGCTGCGGCCTAGTCCGAGCGGATCGGCGAGCGAGCTGCCAAGGTTCTTGATGTTGGACCAAGTGGCGCTGAAGGCGCTCGTCACGAGATTGGGCAGCGAGAATTTCTCCGGCTCGCCGCCATTCTCCGTCTTTTCCGTCGCGTCATTGGAGGCGTAGAGGCTGTTGAGCGTGCCTACCACAGCTTCCTTAGCGAAGACGCCGGAGAAGATGCCGACGGCAGCCGGCCAGTTTTCCGACGAGATGCCCATCGGCTCGAACACCGGAACGATCGTGCGGCCCACGGCCGAGAGGACGGACTTCTCGGTGTTCTCGTTGCCGAACGTGCCGTCCGTACCGAGCGAATTGAAGAACGTCAGGCAGGCCGAGACGATGACGATCGTTTCGCCCGCGCGAAGCGTAAAGCTCGTCACGCGCTCCCAGGTCCGCTTGAAGACGCCCTTGATTGTCGGAATGTGATAGGGCGGGATTTCCATCACGAACGGAACGGCGCTGCCCGGAAGCGCCCGATGCTTCAGAAGAAAGCCGGTCAGGACGGCTGCCGCAATGCCGATGACGTAGAGGCAGAAGACGAGGTTCTGGCCCGTCTGCGGGAAAAAGGCTGCGGCAAAAAGCACATAGACCGGAAGGCGGGCGCCGCAGCTCATAAAGGGCGTCATGAGCGCCGTGATGATGCGGTCGGAGACGCGGTCCATCGTGCGCGCAGCCATAATCGCCGGCACGTTGCAGCCAAAGCCGACGATGAGCGGGACAAAGGCTTTGCCCGGCAGTCCCATCGTCCGCATGAAGCGGTCCATTACGAACGCGGCGCGGGCCATGTAGCCCGAGTCTTCAAGTACGGCAAGGAAGAGATAGAGGAAGAAGACCACCGGAATGAAGGTCGACACCGTCTGGATGCCGCCGCCCATGCCGTTTGCCAGGAGCACCCTCACGAAGTCCGGCACGCCGATCCAGGAGAGGAGCTCGCCGAAGCCCGTCACCGTAATGCCGCCCACGAGAATGTCGAAGAAGTCGATGAAGGCCGACCCTGCATTCTGCGTAAAGAGGAACATCACGTACATGATGAGAAGGAAGATCGGCACGCCGAGCCAGCGGTTGAGGACGATGCGGTCGATTTTTTCCGAGAGCGAAGCGTCGGCGTTTTCCGGCAGCTTCACCGACTGCGCGGCGATCTTGTCGACGAAGTCGTAGCGGCAGGTGGCCAGCGCCACGTCCAGATTGCCGTCGAATTCCTTTTCATCGAATTCGTTGACTTCGCGTCGGAAGCGCTCGAGGTCGATCTGCGGGCAGAGCGCATCAAGGCCAGAAGCATTTTCCAGAATCTGGCCTGCAAACCACTGCTGACGGTCAACGCCTGCTTCAGCGAGCTCCTCAGCAATGCGCGTCATCTCCGCCTCGATCTTGCCGTCGAACTTCACCTGCATCGGCGGGACGGTCGGATGGTCGATGAATTCGAGGATGGCGTCCTTAAGTGCCGAGATGCCGGCAGATTTCGAGGCGACGAGGCCGACGACCGGACAGCCGAGCGCCTTCGAGAGCGCAGGAAGGTCGACTTCGATGCGATGCTGCTTCGCGATGTCGAGCATGTTGACGACGACAAGCATCGGCACGCGCATTTCAATCAGCTGCGCCGTCAGGAAGAGATTGCGCTCGAGGTTCGAAGCGTCGACGATGTTGAGAACCGCTTCAGCTTCGCCAGAAAGAATGTAGTCGCGCGACACGCGCTCGTCGTCGCCTGAGGCGGCTGACGGCGTGATCGAGTAGATGCCCGGAAGATCGACGAGCTCAATGGAGACGCCTTTGTGCTGGAAGCGGCCGGTCTTCTTGTCGACCGTGACGCCGGCCCAGTTGCCGACTTCCTGATGCGAGCCGGTGAGTTCGTTGAAAAGTGTCGTCTTGCCGCAGTTTGGGTTGCCGACGCAGCAGATGATCCGCCTCCTGCGGCCGGCATCGGCCGCGGGCTGGGAGGCTTTGTTCGAAAGCATGGCTGAGAAATTCCTGGCAGAAGATGAATAGGGGAAATGTGGCCGCAAACGCGTCAGTGCGAGCACTCGACAGGATCGGCGATTTCAATCTGCTGCGCTTCGTCGCGGCGCACGCTGATGCAGCTGCCGCGCACGCGAATCTCAATGGGGTCGCCGAGCGGCGCAATGCGCACGACTTCGAATTCCACGCCCGGCGTCACGCCGAGCATCAGAAGACGGCGGCGGTACTCGCGCTCGCCCTTCTTGTAGCCGATGATGCGGCCTTTGCCGCCCACCGGAATGTCCTTGAGCTCCATCAGGGGCCTCCAATGCGCTCGGAGTGCGTCTTGTCCACAAGGCGCAGTCCGCCATCCTGCAGCCTGGAGCTCGCGGCGGGGAATAGCCTCGGCGCATTGAAGCGCTTGCTGCGAGCGGCCGGAGGACGAAATTCTGTCGGTGAGGAAGGCCGCAGGCGTTCGGCCCTCGAAAGCGGGGCGGGCTGGGGTCTTCCTGAAAAGGGAATTATTCTCGTTCAGAGCGCTTCATTTCGCCATGTTCAGCCGAACGAATGCGGAGAGGATCAGAGAGATTTTTGACAGGGGTCAAGCCTGCAACGGCTTTAAGGTTTGGACGGGCTTCGGCTGGACTCCCGAAGGACTCTGCCGCTTGGAATGGCAAATGGCGCATGCACGAGTCGGCCCATCTCGGGAAAGCCCGAAAGCGCCTTCGCGGTAAGGTTCACGAAATATTGCGCGCGTATAAAAGTTCGGCAAGCTGATCCGGGCTGTAGTCAAAGGAGGCTCGCAGCGTTCATGTGAAGCGCTCGAGCAAAGAGGCCCGGGTCGAGACTCAGCGAAGATTTCCAAAGGATCGAAACAAAAATGAAGAAGACTACGATTGCCGCTGTCATCGCGCTTTCTATGGCTGCCGGCTCCGCCATGGCTGCGTTCTCCGACTTCAAGGTCAACGGCGAAGTCGTCACCAAGGCTCAGCAGGAATCGGTTGCCGCTGAAGCGCTCGCCAACAATCCGAATGCGAGCATGATGGTCGCCGACCCCTCGTTCGAAAACCAGGTGAAGCAGATGGTGATCGAGTACAAGGTCATGGGCAAGTACGCCCGCGACAAGGGCATCGACAAGAGCGACGCCGTCAAGCAGGAGATCGCCACGATGACGGACATGATCCTGATGAAGCATGCCGTCAACGACTACCTCAAGGCCAATCCTGTGAAGGATGACGAGCTCAAGGCGGAGTACCAGAAGGAAGCTGACCGCTGGGGCAAGAACGAATACAAGATCCGCCATATTCTCGTGAAGACGCAGAAGGAAGCCGAGGATCTCATCAAGCAGATCAATGGCGGCGCTTCCTTTGCCAAGCTCGCGGCTGAAAAGTCGCTCGACGAGCAGTCCAAGTCTGTCGGCGGCATTCTCGACTGGCAGTCCGCTTCGGTTTATACGGGCGGCCTCCAGGAAGCGATCCTCGCCACCGAAAAGGGCAAGGTCGACCCGAAGCCTGTGCAGTCTCCTGCCGGCTGGCATGTCCTCAAGGTTGAAGACGTCCGCGCCGCTCAGCTCTTCCCGAAGTTCGAAGAGCGCAAGGAAGAGTTGCGCCACATCATGATGCAGCGCAAGGTCAATGCCTTCATTCACGATCAGGTTCTGCGCGCCAACATCGAAGATCCGGCCAAGAAGTAATCTGGCTGCGTCTTTGCTTGAGCGCCGGCGTCCGGCCTGTCTTTGAAGCCCTGCGCCCGGCGCGGCTTCTGCAATGGCCGGCATGAGCCTCAGGCTATGGAAGGGCGCCGCACCGGACTTATCCCCGGGCGGCGCTTTTTTGTTCTGCGCTGAGGCGGCGCTCTGTCTTCATGCGGAGCGCACGCCTTCCGCCATCCATCCTCAAAAAGGGACCCACCTGTGACTGCTGAGATTGGGCAATTTGCTCTCATCCTCTCGCTCGTCATTGCCGCTGTGGGCGGCGTGCTGCCGCTGTTAGGCGCTGCGTTCGACATCCGAAGCTGGATGCGTACGGGCACGGCAGCGGCTGTCGGCCTTGCTGTAACGGCGACGATCGCCATCGGCGCGCTGGCCTACGGCTTCGTCACGAGCGACTTCTCCATCCTCAATGTGGCGCGCAATTCGAATGAGGCGCTCCCCTGGTACTACAAGCTTGCTGCTGTTTGGGGCTCGCACGAGGGCTCCATCCTCTTCTGGGTGTCGACGCTCTGCTGGTGGATTTTCGCCGTCGCCGTTTCTGCGCGCCGGCTTCCAGAAAAAGTGCTGGCCCGCATTCTCGGCACGCTGTCGCTTGTCGCCTTCGGCTTCTTTCTCTTCATTCTCTGCACGTCGAATCCGTTCCTGCGGCTCTTCCCGCCGGCCATGTACGGCGCGGACCTCAATCCGCTGCTGCAGGACCCGGGGATGATCTTCCATCCGCCGCTTCTCTATCTCGGCTACGTCGGCTTTGCCGTTCCCTTTGCTTTTGCCGTTGCAGCGCTGATGGGCGGGCGACTCGACGTGGCCTGGGCGCGCTGGATGCGTCCCTGGACGACGGCTTCGTGGATTCTGCTCACGCTTGGCATCTCGCTCGGCTCCTATTGGAGCTACTACGAGCTCGGCTGGGGCGGCTGGTGGGCCTGGGACCCGGTGGAAAACTCTTCCTTCATGCCCTGGCTCACGGGCACGGCGCTCATGCATTCTCTGGCCGTGACGGAGAAGCGCGGCGTCTTCAAGATCTGGACCGTCTTCCTTGCGATTCTCACCTTCTCGCTGTCGCTGCTCGGCACCTTCCTCGTGCGCTCGGGCGTGCTCACTTCGATCCATGCCTTCGCTTCCGATCCGACGCGCGGCATGTTCATCCTCATCTTCCTCTGCATCGTGATCGGCGTCTCGTTCCTGCTCTTTGCCTGGAAGGGATCGTCCGTGGGCACCGCGGGAACGTTTTCGTGGCTTTCCCGCGAGTCGCTTCTGATGGCCAACAATCTGCTTCTGGTCGTCGGCATGGGGACGGTGTTCCTCGGCACGCTCTATCCGCTGTTTCTTGACGCCGTGGGCGGCGGCAAGATCACGGTCGGCGCGCCGTACTTCGATTCCGTCTTCGGTTCCGTCATGGTTCCGCTGGCGCTTCTCGTCGCGCCGGGCGCTGTCTGCGCCTGGAAGAAGCAGGATGCAACGAAGCTCGCAAAGATGCTTTCTCCGGCTTTCATCCTGGCTCTGGCTGCCGCCTTCATTGTGCCGTCCGCTATGGGCGGGTTCGACTGGGTGATGGCCGTAGGCGCCTTCCTTTCGGTCTGGCTCATTGCCGGGGCAGTGATGGACTGGATCCGCTATGCGCGAACCGCGCGCGCTCAGAAGCGCAGCGTCTTCGGGCAGACGCTTCCCTGGTGGGGAATGCACCTCGCGCACATCGGCTTGGCGCTCACGATCTTCGGCGCCGTTGCCGTGTCGGAATATGCCGTTGAGCGCAATATGACGATGTATCCGAAGGATGAGGTGACGATTCGCGACGTGACCTTCCGCTACAACGGCTGGGCCGAATACCGCGGTCCGAACTACACGGGCGCCAAGGGCTCGATTTCAATTCTTGACGCCGAAGGCAGCGAAATTGCAGAGCTTTCGCCCGAGAAGCGCAACTACGACAGCGTGCAGAACATGTCGATGACGGAAGCGGCGATCTATCACCGCGCCTTTGAAGACGTGTACGTGTCCATGGCGACGCCTACCTCGGACGGCAACGGCTGGGTGATCCGAGCCTACGTCAAGCCGTTTGTTCTCTACATCTGGATCGGCACGCTCCTCATGGCGGCAGGCGGCCTCTTTGCCATGTTCAGCCGCCGCGTTCGCCCGCAGAGGGAGGATCTTCGATGAAAGCGCTCAAGTTGAAGCTCGCCGCGTTTGCGGCAGCGGCTGCGCTGGCTGCGCCGGCTTTCGCTGCGGCGTCTGATGCCGGTGCGGCTACCGAAGAGAAGGCGCCTGTGCAATATGCGCCGGTCGCCAAAACGGATAAAGCCCAGGCAGCCTCTGCGTTTATGGACAATGCACCGCAGAACGACGCTGCAGCCTTCGGCATGTCGGACCTTGAGAAGCTCAAGCCGAATCAGGCGGCGCCGGCCGAATTCGACCCGAAGACAAATCCGCGCGTCTACGAAATCAGCACGCAGCTGCGCTGCCTCGTCTGTTCGAATGAAAGCATTGCCGAATCCAATGTCGAGCTCGCGCTTGATCTGCGCCGGGAAGTGGCCAAGCAGGTCAAGGCAGGCAAGAGCGACGAGGAGATCATCGACTTCATGGTTGACCGCTACGGCGACTATGTGCTCTTCAAGCCGCCCTTCAAGGCGAAGACGTATCTCCTTTGGCTCGGACCGATTGTCTTCTTCCTGCTTGCCCTTTGGGCGATGATCCGCATGGCGGGCGCCAAGCGGCAGGCGAAGGCGGCCAATCGAGGCTCGGCGACGCCAGAAGACGTCGAGCGCGCTAAGAAGATTCTTCGCGGCGAGCTCGTTTTCAAAGAAGGCGAGTTTGTGCCGGCAAGCAGTGCGAAGCCGGCCTGAGAGGAGAGCAAGAAATGAAATATGAAATCATCTTCTGCCTCATCGGGCTCGCGCTTCTTTGCGGCGCTTTGGGGCTCTTTGCCTGGCGGCTTCTTGCCGGGCGATCGGATCCGAAGCGAGAGTGGGCGCGGACCGAAGAGAACGTGGCAGGCCTCTGCTACGAATACCAGCGCGCCAAGACGCTGCATGCGGCCGGCAAGCTCTCCGATGCAGATTTTGCGGACCGCGAGAACGAGCTTGCGCTTCGCGTCATTGATGAAACGAAACCGGAAACGGCAACGCAGCGCAAGCAGTCGAAGTCGCTGCCCGCGGCAACGATTCTGGCGCTCTGCATTGTGATCCCGGCGAGCTCGATCGGCCTCTACATGTACTACGGCGACTTTTCGTCTCTTGATGAAAAGGCTGTGGAGCAGGTGAGGCTCACCGCGCTCCAGGCGAAGGCGCAGACCAACATGGCTGAGACCGTTGCAACCCTCGAAGAGTCCGTGAAGAAGAACAAGGACAACCTTGAAGCCTGGGAGATTCTTGCGGATCAGTACAACGAGACGGGCAATCTCGAGCAGGCGCGCCTCGCCTATGAAAACATCGTGCGCCTCGATCCGAAGAACGCCAATGCCTACGCGGAGCTCGCCGACGTGCTCATCGCGCTCGGGCAGGGCGCGCTCTCGCCCGAGATCGAGAAGTATGCCGAAAAGTGCATCGAGCTCGATCCGTACCATCAGAAGGGTCTGATGATCGGCGCAGCGGTGGCCTTCAATAATGGCAAGTACGAAAAGTCGGCCATCTACTTCAACCGCTTGCTGCAGCAGATTCCCTCCGGCAATGAGGTGCATGACGCGCTCCAGCAGCAGCTTGAGATGGTCCTTCATATGGGGAACCTGAAGGAAGTGCCGAAGGATCCGATTCCGCCGAAGCCTGAAACGTCGGCCGAGAAGATGATCCGTCTCGGCGGCGGCATGCCGGCTGCGCCGGAAAAGGGCGACGACGGCGTCGGGCTCCTGCCGAAGATGAAATAGGCGCAGAGCTCGCTGCTGCGTTTTCCAAGCATAAGGCGCTTCGGATGGACATCCGGAGCGCCTTTTTTCAGCAGCCGCACCTTCACGAATCGCCTTGCAGAGCCGCCGCAGCTCGGCATGCCGACTGACCGAACAGCTGTTCGGCAAAATGGGCGCCTCAACTGCCGACAATCTCTTTTACATGCGTCAATTTCTGACGCGGAAGAGGGCGTTTCAGACCGCTTTCGCTTCGCCTCTCCGGTCGGCGCAATTCGATGAAATTCAACCATTTTCTCGAGCAATGATCGGCAGAGGAGAGTCAATGGTCGACAATTGCAAAGGGAGCCGAAATCCCTTTGACAGTTCTCTGTCCTCCTAAGACAATTGGCGTAGTCGACTGCGCAGACTGTCAAAAAGGCGCCGATAGAATCTTTCGACACTATGCGGCGGCTTTGCGCCGCCAGAACTTTTGAGTAGGAATCAACATCGTGGCTCTTCTTGCGAATGAATGCCCGGCAGCGGCTCTGGTCCTCGCCGACGGCACGGTTTATGCCGGCCGCAGCGCTGGTGCGCCTGGCCTGACCGTGGGCGAAGTCGTCTTCAACACATCCATGACGGGCTACCAGGAAATTCTCACCGACCCCTCCTATGCGGGACAGCTTGTGACGCTCACCTGCCCGCACATCGGCAATGTCGGCTGGAATCCTCAGGACATGGAAAGCCGCTCTATTCATGCTGCAGGCCTCATTGTGAAGTCGCTTTGCCGCGAAGCGTCCAACTGGCGCGCGACGGAGAGTCTCCCTGCCGCGCTCAAGCGCGAGGGACTTCGCGCGATCGAAGGCATCGACACTCGCGCGCTGACCATCCGCCTGCGCACGACCGGCGCCCAGGCAGGCGCCATCATTGCGCTTGAAGAGGGCGAACTGACGGATGCCGACGTGGCCAAGGCCCTCGAAGCGGCGCGCAGCTGGGGCTCGATGTCGGGTCAGGATCTTGCGCAGACGGTGACGACTGCCGAGGCGTACGAATGGACGGAAGGCAGCTGGGAAGGCCCGGCGGCCGGCACGCAGAGCGGCTTCCGCCATCCTGTCGCCTATCCGTATCACGTCGTCGCCTACGACTTCGGCGTCAAGAACAACATCCTGCGCCTGCTGGCCGACCGCGGCATCCGCGTGACGGTCGTCCCGGCAAAGACAACCTTTGAAGAGGCCATGAGCCTCAATCCCGACGGCATCTTCCTCTCGAACGGCCCCGGCGACCCGGCGCCCTGCACGTATGCCATTGAAGTCGCTCGCAAGGCAATGGCTGCCAAGATTCCGCTCTTCGGCATCTGCCTCGGCCATCAGATCATGGGCCTCGCGGCCGGCGCCAAGACCCTCAAGATGAAGTTCGGCCAGCACGGCGCCAATCAGCCTGTGGTCGACGAGGCGACGAAGCGCGTCTACATTACGAGCCAGAACCACGGCTTTGCGGTGGATGCCGACACGCTGCCTCAGAATGCCCGCGCCACGCACCGCTCGCTCTTTGACGGCTCGCTCCAGGGCTTCGAGCTTCTGGATGCGCCCGCCTTCTGCTTCCAGGGCCACCCCGAAGCGAGCCCCGGTCCGCATGACATCAGCCCGCTCTTCGAGAAATTTGCGAAGGCGATGGCGGAGCGCAAGCACGCCTGATGCTGCGGCGCTATGCGCCCGCAAGGCGATCCCTATAGAAGAATTTGAGCGAGCTCACTAAAAAATGCCCAAGCGTACAGACATTCAATCCATTCTCATCATCGGCGCCGGCCCAATCGTGATCGGCCAGGCGTGCGAATTCGACTATTCAGGCGTGCAGGCCTGCCGCGCGCTTCGCGCTGAAGGCTACCGGACGATTCTCGTCAATTCGAATCCGGCGACGATCATGACGGATCCGCAGACGGCGGACGCCACCTATATCGAGCCGATTACGTGGGAGACCGTCGCCCGCATCATTGAAAAGGAGCGACCCGACGCGATTCTGCCGACGATGGGCGGCCAGACGGCGCTCAACTGCGCCATGGCGCTCTCCAAGCACGGCATCCTCACGAAGTACGGCGTCGAGCTCATCGGCGCCTCGCCTGAAGCGATCGACAAGGCTGAAGACCGCGAGCGCTTCAAGCGCCTCATGGACGAAATCGGCCTCGAATCGGCGCGATCCGGTTCTGCGCACTCTCTGGAAGAGGCGCTCTCCATCCAGCGCGACCTCGGTTTCCCGGTCGTCATCCGCCCGAGCTTCACGCTCGGCGGCACGGGCGGCGGCATCGCCTACAACATGGACGAGTTCATCAAGATCGTGACGCGCGGCCTCGAGCTCTCGCCCACGACGGAAGTCCTCATTGAGGAGTCGCTCCTCGGCTGGAAGGAATACGAAATGGAAGTTGTCCGCGACAAGAAGGACAACTGCATCATCGTCTGCTCGATCGAAAACCTCGATCCGATGGGCGTGCATACGGGCGACTCCATTACGGTTGCGCCGGCCCTCACGCTCACCGACAAGGAATATCAGCGCATGCGCGACGCTTCGATGGCTGTGCTGCGCGCCATCGGCGTCGACACCGGCGGTTCGAACGTGCAGTTCGCTCTCAATCCTGAGAACGGCCGCATGATCGTGATCGAAATGAATCCGCGCGTCTCCCGCTCCTCGGCTCTCGCGTCGAAGGCGACCGGCTTCCCGATCGCCAAGATCGCCGCGAAGCTCGCCGTGGGCTACACGCTCGACGAGCTCAAGAACGACATGACGGGCGGCCTCACGCCGGCCTCGTTCGAGCCTGCCATCGACTACGTCGTCGTGAAGGTTCCGCGCTTTGCGTTTGAAAAGTTCCCGGCGGCCGACGACCGTCTCACGACGCAGATGAAGTCCGTGGGCGAAGTCATGGCCATCGGCCGCACCTTCAAGGAATCCTTCCAGAAGGCGCTGCGCGGCCTTGAGACCGGCAAGGACGGCCTCACCCCGCTCACGACCGATCGTCCGACGATTCTGCGCGAAGTCTCCGAGCCGGGTCCGGACCGCATTTTCTATGTGGCCGACGGCATGCGCATCGGCATGTCGGTCGAAGAGCTCCACGAGCTTTCGAGCATCGATCCGTGGTTCCTGCGCCAGGTCAAGGAGATCGTCGACGCCGAAGCCAAGATTGCCGGCCACAAGCTTGAAGAGCTCGACAAGAACGACCTCTTTACGCTCAAGAGCGAAGGCTTCTCCGACAAGCGCATCGCATCTCTCATGGGCGCGAAGGAAAGCGAGGTCCGCGCGCTGCGCCACAAGCTCGGCGTGCTCCCCGTCTACAAGCGCGTCGATACCTGCGCAGCGGAATTTGCGACCACGACGGCCTACATGTACTCCACCTATGAGCGGAGCATGGAAAGCGAGGTGCATCCGAACGACAAGCGCAAGATTGTCGTTCTCGGCGGCGGCCCGAACCGCATCGGCCAGGGCATTGAATTCGACTACTGCTGCGTGCACGCCGCTATGGCGCTCCGGGAAGAGGGCTGGGAGACCATCATGGTCAACTGCAACCCGGAGACGGTCTCGACCGACTACGACACGTCCGACCGTCTCTACTTCGAGCCGGTCACGCTTGAAGACGTGCTCGCCATCTGCGACGCCGAAAAGCCGCAGGGCGTCATCGTGCAGTACGGCGGCCAGACGCCGCTCAAGATCTGCCGCGCGCTCGAAAAGGAAGGCGTGCCCATCATCGGCACGACGCCGGACGCGATCGACTGCGCCGAAGACCGCGAGCGCTTCCAGGCGCTTCTGCACGAGCTCAACCTCCTGCAGCCGCCTAACCGCATTGCCCACAGCGAAGCCGAAGGCCTCGAAAAGGCTGCGGAAATCGGCTACCCGATCGTCGTGCGTCCGAGCTACGTTCTCGGCGGCCGCGCGATGGAAATCGTGCACACGCCGGAGCGCCTGGTGAAGTACATGCGCGAAGCCGTGCGCGTGAGCCCGGACGAGCCGGTGCTGCTCGACCGCTTCCTTGACGACGCCGTCGAGCTTGACGTCGATGCCGTGTCGGACGGCGAAGTCGTTGCCGTGGCGGGCGTCATGGAGCATATCGAACAGGCAGGCGTGCACTCGGGCGATTCGGCCTGCTCGCTGCCGCCTTACAGCCTCGCGCCGGCGCTTGTCGACGAGATCAAGCGCCAGACGCGCGAAATGGCCAAGGCGCTCCACGTCGTGGGCCTGATGAACGTGCAGTTTGCCGTGCAGCAGGCGCACACGGAGAAGCCCGTCGTCTACGTCCTTGAAGTCAATCCTCGTGCGTCCCGCACGGTGCCGTTCGTCTCCAAGGCCACGGGCCGCCAGCTCGCCAAGATCGCTGTGCGCTGCATGGTGGGCGACTCGCTCAAGCATCAGGGCTGGACGCCCGAAGCGCTTGAAGCCTATCCGAAGTACTTCTCCGTCAAGGAAGCCGTCTTCCCGTTTGCGAAGTTCCAGGGCGTCGATCCGGTTCTCGGGCCGGAAATGCGAAGCACGGGCGAAGTGATGGGCATCGGCCGCGACTTCGGCGAAGCGCTCCGCAAGAGCCAGCTCGCCGCGTCGTCCGGCCTGCCGAGCTCGGGCGAGTGCTTCATTTCGGTGCGCGATGCCGACAAGCCCAAGGCGGTCATTGCTGCGCATGAGCTCCATCATTCGGGCTTCAAGCTCATCGCTACGCCGGGCACGGCTCATGCGCTTCAGGCTGCCGGCATTCCCTGCCGCAGCGTGAACCGCGTGCGCGAAGGCCGTCCGAACATCCTCGACCTCATCAAGAATCGCGAGATCAATCTCGTGATCATGTCGGTCGCGGAGCATGAGAACGAGCTTGACGACGCCCGCGCGATCCGTCAGACCTGCCTCGCCGAGCACACCACGTACTACACGACGATGGCCGGCGGCCTCGCGGCTGCCGAAGGCATCCGCCAGGGCGAAGCGAGCGAGTGCGTGCGCGATCTGCAGGATCTGCATAAAGGCATCGTCGACTAAGCCTGGCGCCGGGGGCGCCGCATGACGGCGCGCCCGGATCGGCGCGAGCTGACGAATCCTCAGGGCGCCGGCCGCCTTCTCCGAAGCATCGGGGAGGGCGGCCGGCGTCTTTTTTTGCGCAAAGCGCTCTAGCGAAAAGGCCTCATTTCGCCGGGCAAGCCAGTTGTGCAAGAATCGATCTTGCGCACTTTCCTCGTTGTCCATCAGGCATGCCGGCATGCACAAGCTCATCGTCTATTTGATTTCGCTCGGCCACTTTTCCGTCGATTTCGCCCCGGGGGCGCTGCCGGCGATTCTGCCTTTCTTTGTCCTTCACAACGGCTTGAGCTATACGGAAGTCGCGGGGCTCATGTTTGCCTCTTCGTGCCTCGCGTCTGTTCTGCAGCCTGTCTTCGGCTACTGGGCAGACAAGAGCTCGACGCACTGGTTCATCGGCGCGGGCATCGCCATGAGCGGGGTCGGTCTTGGGCTCACCGGCCTTGCGCCGAACTACTGGATGATCTTTCTCGCAGTCACGATCATGGGCGTCGGGACGTCGCTCTTTCATCCGGAGGCCGCGCGCATCGTCAATCAGGCTGCGTCGCAGAGCCGCGCCACAGGCATGGGCATCTTTTCCGTAGGCGGCAATGCCGGGTTCGGCGTCGCGCCGCTCATTGCTGCGGCGGCGCTGACTGCCTTCGGCAACGCCGGCACCCTGGTCTTCGCCGTCTTCGGCATCGTCATGGCGGCGCTGATGTTCTGGCTCGCGCCGCGGGTGTTTTCAAAGCTCAATGCCAAAAGCGCCGCTGCCGCCAAAGCCGCCGCCCGCGCTGCCGCAGAAAACGATTGGCCAGCCTTTGCGAGGCTTGCGGTCGTCATCCTCTTTCGCAGCGTTTCGCAGACGAGCGTCCTGGCCTTCCTGCCGCTTTTCTGCATTCAGCGCTTCGGCGTTTCGGAAGCCTTCACGAGCACGCTGCTCTCCTTTCTCTGCATCGCCGGCGCCGTCATGACGGTGCTCGGCGGCTGGCTCACGGATAAAGTCGGCCTCATCCGCGCCTGCCGCTGGGGCTATCTGCTTCTCGCGCCGGCCTTTGCGCTGCTCTTTGCCGCCCCGTCGATCTGGTACGTCTATCCGATCATGATTCTGCTGAGCTTTGCGCTTAACGGCACTTATTCCGCCTTCGTTGTGCTCGGCCAGTCGTATCTCTCCAAGAACGTCGGTCTGGCATCCGGCGTGACGCTCGGCCTCTCCACGAGTCTCGGCGGCATCTTCACGCCGCTTCTGGGCCTCGCCGCCGATGCCTGGGGCATCGAATCGGTGATGGAAATTCTGATCGTCATCGGCATTCTCTGCGCGGCGAGCGCCTTCCTGCTGCCGGAGCCCAAGACGTCCGGCGCTGCGGCCTGAAGCAGATCTAGAGTTGCGGGCGAAGCTTTGGCGCTCCGCCCGCAAGGGCAGAAAGCGTCGCAGGGGCACAACAGATCCTGCCGAAAGGGAGGATGATCAATTTTCCTCGGAAAACAATGAATTGTCGTTTTTCTGACGATGAAAGGCTTGTCCTTTGCGTCAAGAAAATATGGCAAAGCGCCCGCGGTAGCGCACAATTTCGCTTTTCACGGATAAAAGCGGGCTAGTTTTCTTAACGATCGTTCGCTTTCTCCGCACATAAGCGCGGCGGCATGGCGCTGCTGCGCAAAGTGATTTTGCGAAGAGGCCGGCTTTCCCGCAGAACGCTGCTTCGGCTCCGTCTGAAGCGCTAACGTCCGCGCCGCCTCTTTCCCTCCATTTTTTCTAGGAAACGCATAATGTTCAAGAAGACCCTGGCTTGCGCAGCCTTGGCCTGCGCCTTTGCCGGCGCCTCTGCTGCCGCCGATGTGACGCTCTACGGCGTTGTCGATACGGGCTTTGCCTACAACTACACGAAGGTCGACGACGAAGCTGCCAATCACCAGTTTGGCATGATGACGGGCTACAACAATGTCAGCCGCTTCGGCCTCAAGGGCTCCGAAGACCTCGGCAACGGCTATTCCGTGCGCTTCCTGCTCGAGAACGGCTTCAATTCCGACGACGGCACGTTCGGCAATGACGGCCGCCTCTTCGGCCGCGAAGCCGCTCTCACCGTGGCCGGTCCGTTCGGCGAAGTCGCCTTCGGCCGCATGGGCGCTCTCGCGTCCTCCCTCGGCACTTATGACGTCGTCTACGGCATCGCCGACTCCTTCTGGGGCGGCGACAACGCCATCCTCGGTCTCGGCATTTCGACGCGCTACGACAACATGGTCACGTACCAGTCGCCCAAGATCGCCGGCTTCCAACTGACGATGCAGCATTCGTTCGACAACGACACGAAGGCCGACTACAACCCGATCACGGCTGCCAAGGATCACGGCGACGAAGGCTCGCAGCATGTCGACTGCTACAATGGCATCGCCATTTCGGCCGATCTCGGCTCGCTCAAGCTTGTCGGCGCCTATGAGCTCACGAAGTGGGCCCATAACGAATACTCCGGCAAGTTCCGCGATCAGCATGCCTTCTACATCGGCGGCAACTACGACTTCGGCGTGACGAAGGTCTTCGCCATGGCGCAGTACTTCAAGGGCGCCCGCACGTTCGGCAGCACCGGCATGAGCCTGACGGATTATGCAGACTCCAAGTACGCAGAAGATGTGGCCTACAACGACGGCATCGACTTCTACGGCCTGCACCTCGGCAACGTGACGCATGTGGCCGGCGGCGACCTCTATGCGGCCGTCTACTATGTCGACGGCGAAACGGGCGACTTCCAGGACCTCGGCAAGGCGGATCTCCGCTACTGGGCTGTTGACGCCCGCTATGTCTATCCGCTCTCGAAGCGCACGTCTGTTTATGGCGGCGCGGGCTACGGCGAAGAGAAGTCTGACATCGACAGCACCGACTACTCCTACAAGAAGAAGATCGGCCAGGCCTATGTGGGCATGACTCACCGCTTCTAATCAGCGGCCGAAAAAGGCTTCTTCTTTGAAGGGGCCTGCAATCGGACCCAGCCGCCGGCGCGCAATGCCCCGGCGGCTTTTTTTGGGTGCTTTTTCTGCGGTCGAATGACAGCACTTCGGGAAAGCGATGCCGTCCGCTGCGAGGGCTCTGGCATGAAGAGGCGTATCGTTGAAAACATTGTTTGCCGGCGCAGGCAGCGCCTCTTGCGCTCGCTATGCGCCGCCTTCTGCCGTCAGGAGGTCTGCAGATGGACATTTTTCTCCTTGAGCTTCAGCTCTGCTCGCCGCTCTTCCTTCTGGTCTTTGCCGGCTGGGGACTGAGAAAGCTTCGGATCTTCAGCGATGACGTGGCGGCGGCGCTCACGTCTTTTTCCTTCCGCTTTCTCATTCCGGTCATGCTCTTCGAGCTCCTGTCGGACCTCTCGAACATGCCGCCGGTGGACTTGCGCGTGCTCTTCGGCTACTTCGGCAGCTGCTTCATCGTCTATTTCGGCACGCGGCTCTTCTACAAGCGGGCCGTGAGCGGCATGACGGCCGGAGGCGCCACCATCATGGCCATGGCGGGCATCTTCTCCAACAACGTTCAGCTCGGCATTCCGGTGCTCCATGCGGGGCTCGGCAGCGAAGCCATGCCGACGGCTTCGCTTGTCATCATCTTCAATGTCGTCATTCTTTGGACGCTGGCCATTGCCTCGCAGGAATTCAGCAGACAGGCCGAAGCGGCGGGCGGCTTCACCTGGAGAAGCATCCTCGTGCCCGTCCGGCGCGTCTTTCAGAATCCCGTCGTCATCGGCATCATCGCCGGCACGCTCTGGGGGCTCACGGGCTGGAAGCTGCCTGCATTCATCCAGAAGTCGGCTTCGCTTGTCAGCGGCGGCGCGACGCCCGTCTGCCTCATCGCCGTCGGCATGGGGCTTGCCCGGTACAGCTTCTTCGGCTCGATTCGAAAGACGGCCGTCATCACGGCCGTGAAGCTCGCCGTTCAGCCGCTGCTCGTCTATGGGCTCTGCCGACTCTTCGGCGTGCCGCTCCTCGAAACGCAGACCGCTACGCTCATGGCGGCGCTTCCCGTCGGCATCAACGTCTATCTGATGGCAGCCGAGCTCAAATCGGAGCAGGGTGCGGCGAGCAGCTCTATTCTTCTTTCGACGCTTCTCTCCGCCTTTACCGTCCCGCTTGTGCTCACTATTTTCGGCGTTCACCCTGGCGCATGAACTTCTTCGGGCAATCCGGCTGGCTTCGGCTGTCGGCTTACCCCGCGCATGCGGCGCCAGCCGCAGAGCGTCAATGCTACGATCTTCGGGCTTGTTTTCAGAAAGGACCTGCAGCCTACTATGACTTTCCAGATTCAGCCAGACACTTCAGCCGCTGCCATTTCTTCGGCGCCGACGTCTGCATCCGCTGGCTTTGCGCTCTTTGACGGGCGCCTTCCGGGCGTGCGATGCACCTTCGAATCAGCATCCGGAGAGCCGGTGCCCTTCCGGCGCGTGGATCTTGACGCGCAGCCTCAAGCATTCGGCGGCAAGCCCCGTCCGGCGGTGTATCTCCCCGACGTCACCGGTCCGTTCGGCGAGCCGCATCCGGCGGATGAGGAAGCGCTGCCGCGACGGCGCGTGCGCCCCGAACCCGGCAGTCCGACGCAGCTTGCGAGCGCGCGTGCAGGCGTCGTCACCCCGGAGATGGCCTACGTGGCTGAGCGGGAAAATCTCGGCCGGGCGGCGATGCGGGACGCCGTGGAACAGCTCGCCGACGAGAAGCTCTCGCGGCTGCTTGAGCCTGCGCTCTCTGCACCTCTCTGGACGCCGGAAGCTGTTCGGGAGAAGGTCGCGAGCCGGCAGGCGGTGATTCCGCTCAACTTCAGGCATCCGGAAGCCGAACCGATGGCGATCGGCGAAGCCTTTTCGACGAAGGTCAATGCCAACATCGGCACGAGCACTTCGTCAAAGGACTGGCGGGAGGAAATCGGCAAGCTCCGCGAAGCGCTCTACGGCGGCGCCGATACGGTCATGGACCTCTCCACGGGGAAGTCGATCGTCGAAACCCGCGAGGCGCTCCTTCGCCGCTCGCCTGTCCCGCTCGGCACCGTGCCGATTTATGAAGCGCTCGAGCGCGCCGGCAAGCCGGCGCAGCTCTCGTGGCCGCTCTTCAAGGAAACGATGATCGAGCAGGCAGAGCAGGGCGTCGACTATATGACGATTCATGCGGGCGTTCTCGCTTCGCACGTGGCGCTTACGAAGTCGCGCCTCACCGGCATCGTCTCCCGCGGCGGCGGCATTCTCGCTGTCTGGATGCAGGCGTCCGGACGGGAAAATTTCCTCTATGAGCACTTCGACGAGATTCTCGACATCGCGCGCCGCTACGACGTGACGCTCTCGCTTGGCGACGGTCTTCGCGCCGGATCGATTCACGACGGCAACGATGCCGCGCAGTTTGCCGAGCTCAAGACGCTTGGCGAACTCAACCGAGCGGCCGGCGCCAAGGATGTTCAGGTCATGATCGAAGGGCCGGGCCATATCCCTGTTCCCGGCATTGCCAAGAATCAGGCGCTTGAGCGCGAATGGTGCGAAGGGGCTCCCTTCTATACGCTCGGGCCGCTCGTTTCCGACATCGGCGCGGGCTACGACCATGCAACGGCCGCCATCGGCGGCGCGCTCATCGGCGCGCTCGGCACGGCCATGCTCTGCTACGTCACGCCCAAGGAGCACCTCGGACTGCCCGATGCCGCCGATGTGCGCGAAGGCCTTGCCGTCTTCCGCATTGCGGCGCATGCAGCCGACATTGCGCGCGGCGTGCCGGGCGCAGAGCTGCGCGACCTCATGATGAGCCTCGCCCGCTTCGAGTTCCGCTGGAACGACCAGTTCAAGCTCTCGGTCGATCCGGCGCGCGCCGCCGCGTTCCACGATGCGACGCTTTCAGGCGCCGGCGCCCGTGAAGCGCATTTCTGCTCCATGTGCGGCCCGGGCTTCTGTCCGATGAAGCTCGCGCACGATCTCTTCGAATAGTGCATTGCGGCAGCGAGTCCCTGAAAGACAGGCCGCACAGTCCGCAGCGTTCCGTTCCGCTCTGCGCCGGCTGTCCCGGCGCAGAGCGGGTTTTTCTATAGGAAGCGTCAATGAAGAACGAACGTCTTTCGATCTCTTCTGCAGTGGATGGCGCTCAGCGCCCTGCTGTCGGCGGCATGCTTTCCGGGAGCCTCTTCAGCCCGACTATGGGCGCCGCCGCTGCAACGCTCATCGGCATTCTCGCGCCCATCCTCTGGGGCATGCGCACCGGTCTTACCCGCGGCATTGTCGAAGACTTCGGCCTTGCCGCCGGGCAGTTCATCCTCTATGCCTTCTCGACGGTCGTCCTCTTCTGCATTGTCGGCATTCCTAATCTGAAGCGGGTTCCGAAGCGCTATCTATTCTTCGCCATGCCGCTCGCGCCGCTGACGGCCATTGCCTTCGCCTTCGCCATCTATTTTTCCGAAGGCGGCAGGCAGACGCTCGAAGCCGCCATGGTGAACTACCTCTGGCCGACGCTCACGGTGCTCTTCGCGCATTTTCTTCTGGGCGCACCTGCGCGTTGGATGGTTTGGCCGGGAATGCTTGCCGCCTTTGCCGGTGTTGTGACGCTGATGTCAGGCGATGCCGGCTTTTCTTTCTCTGGCTTTGTCGAGCGCGCCGCTTCGAATCCGCTTGCCTATGGCTGCACGCTCGTTTCGGCGACGGCGTGGTCGCTCCATTCCGTTCTCACCCGCAAATGGGCAGAGGGCACGAATCTCTGTACGGTCGTCTTTGCCATTCAAACCGTTTTCTATGGGATTCTCTGGCTCTGGGGAGGCATTGAGGCGCCGGCCCAAGTCACGCCGCGAGGCATCGCTTCGGTCGTGCTCGGCGGCATTGCGCTCGGCTTTGCCTATGCTGCGTGGACGCAAGGCATGCTTCGCGGCCGCGTGACGCTTCTCGCCATTGCCAGCTACTGCACGCCCGTCATTGCCACGGTCTTCGGCATTTTCTGGCTGGACATCACGCTCTCGGCGAGCTTTTGGATCGGCGTAGCTTTGATTGTTGCCGGTCAAACGGCGTGCTCCATTGGATCCAGGCCGAAGTCGCCGTCAGGAAAGGAAGATCAGTAGATGCTGCTTCGCTCCATCGGGAAGCAGAGCGGCGGCATCGGCCGCTGAAAAGCGGCCGATGGCCTCGCTGCGGCTTATCGGCCGAGCATGACGTCGATGATTTCCCGGTCCGTTCCGACCATGCCGCGGCTCGCAATGCGGCCGACCGCGCGGGCTGTGCCGTCTACGTTCGCCTGCACGATGCCGTCGCCGCTTTTGTAGACATGTCCCTCTTCGGCCATCGAAACGGCCATGGCGGCATTCTCGACTGAAAGCGCAATCTTGCCGGCGCACGAAGACTTGGCGCCGTCGCAGATGATGCCTGATGCGACTGCGAGCGCATTGGTGATCGAATCGGCGATGACGCGGTCTTCATTGCCCTTGAGCATGGCAATGCCCGCGGCGGCGCCTGCGCCTGCTGCAATCGCGCCGCAGTAGGCGGAAAGCTTGCCGATTCCCTGCTTCAGGCAGATCGTGACGAGGTCGGAGAGCAGCACGGCGCGCAGGAGCGCTTCCGGCTCGGCCTTGAGCGACTCGGCAAAGACGACGACGGGCACGCACGCCGTAATGCCCTGGTTGCCTGAGCCGGAAATGATGACGACAGGCATTTCGCAGCCGTTCATTCGCGCGTCGGACGCCGCGGCCGCCGTTCCGCGGGCGGCAAAGACGGTGTCGCCGCGCGCCTTGGCGCGGCGCACGAGCGTCGCGCCGACGGATGCGCCCCAGGGATGATCGAGGCCTTCCTGCGCGATCTGCATGTTGCAGCGGATTTGCCTCGCAATCAGGGGCTCGATCCGGTCGAGCGGCATGCGGCGCGCTGCATCGATCAGCGCCGGGATCGACCAGGAAGCCTCCGGCGGCTCCTCCTGCTGCGGCACGTCGTTCTTCTCAAAGACAGTGACGCCGTTTTCGACGATGCGGGTGACGTTCGTGTGCGACGAGCGGATGGTGACCGAAACAGTCTTGCCGGCGCGCTCGCCTTCGACGCGGATGTAGAAGACGTCGGGCTCTTTGGTCGGCACGACTTCGACTTTGTGCTCCTTCATATGAGCCGCAATGGCCTCGCGGTCTTCCGGCTTGATCTTGGCGAGCACTTCGAGCTTGGCGTCCGGGTCTGCCGCGACGAAGCCCGCGACGACGGAGGCTTCAATGCCGCAGAGCCCGCCGGTATTCGGCACGACGACGCTCTTCACATTTTTGACGATGTTCGCCGACACTTCGGCGAGCATGCGGTCAGGGAAGCCCCCGAGGCGCTTGGCGGCAATTGCAGCGGCATAGCTCACGGCAATGGGCTCCGTGCAGCCCATGGCAGGGACGAGTTCGTGTTCGAGCACCGCGGCGTAGCCCGCGTATTCTTCAGCTTTTTCCATGTAGCGCTCCTAGGGGCGAAAGGCTCCGGCGCGCTCGTGCGGGTGCGGCATCGCAGCCCGTCGCGCCGGCGGCTTCTCCGATTGTATAGAGGGGAAGCGGGCAGGGCGAATGCTTTGGAAGACAAAGCAGGCGCGGCAGTCAGGCGGGCAGCGGAGCCGCCGGCTTCGTCACGGCGACCCAGCCCAAAGGCTCAGCGGCTTTTTCAAGCTCTTCGAGCGTCAGTCGAACGGCGCTTGCGGCATTGCCGCAGGCGGGGTAGACGACGTCGAAGCGCCGAAGGCTCTCATCCAAATAGACCGACGCGTCCGGCTTGATGCCGAAAGGACAAACGCCGCCCGGCGCGTGGCCGACGAGCGTCTCAACGTCTGCGCCTGGAATCATGGCCGCTTTGCAGTGGAATTGCGCCTTGAAGGCTCGGTTGTCAATCTTCACGTCGCCGGCCGCGACGACGAGGATGGGGCCTTCAGGACCGAGAAGCGCGATCGTCTTCGCGATCCGCGCCGGCTCGCAGCCAAGCTCCGCCGCCGCTTCGGCCACCGTGGCGCTTGAGCCTTCAAGCTCGATCACGCGGCCTTCCAAACCGAAGCGCGCCAGGTGTGCGCGCGCCTGCATCATGCTCATGAGCGTTCCTCCTCTCTTTTGCTCGGCCTTAAGCCCTGCATTCTCTCACGGCGGTCCCTGAAAGCGGCCTGACGGTGTATTATTTCCGACATATGTCGGAATCGATCCGTTCTTGGAGGATGTCTCTGATGCCCAGGCCATGCCGCTGCAGGCGCGTCTGCGCTGAACCTGCTGTCGCCGCCTTCGGTCCCTATCCGGAGGGACAGCCGGCCGGCGAGCCGGTCCTGCTTCTCGTCGAGGAGTACGAGGCGCTGCGCATCATTGACTACGAAAAGCGGACGCACGAGCAGTGCGCAGCGCAGATGCTCGTCTCGAGGACGACAGTCACTGAAATTTATGAGCGCGCGCGCTTCAAGCTCGCTCAGGCTCTCGTGGAAGGCCGTCCCCTTCGCATTGAAGGCGGCGCCTATGCCGTCTGCGCCGGCGAGTGCGCAGCCACCTGCGCCGGCCGCTGCCGCTGGAAGCTTCGCGCGCTTGCCGATGCCGCCCGCCGGGCGAAAGGAGAATTCATCATGAAAATTGCTATTCCCGTCAAGAACGATGCCGTCTTCCAGCATTTCGGCATGGCGCCGGCCTTCAAGGTCTACAGCGTCGAAGACGGCCGCATCGCTTCGGCTGAAGTGATCGAAGCGCCGGGACAGGGCCACGGCGCCAAGCTGGCCGCTCTGGCGGATGCAGGCGTCACCTGCGTCGTCTGCGGCGGCATCGGGCCGGGCGCCTGCAGCGCGCTGGCCGCTGCCGGCATTCAGCTCATCGCGGGCATCTCCGGCTCGGCTGACGAAGCGGCGGCCGCTTGCGCCGCGCATGCGCTGGAAAGCAATCCGGAGGCTGCCGCCGCTCATCATCATGGGCATGGCTGCGGATGCGGCTGCGGAGAAGAGGGCGGCTGCAGCTGCGAAGCGGAGAGCTCGCACGCGCATGCCGGCTGCGGGTGCGGCTGCGGTTCGCATGCACATTAATCCGGAGCGGCTTATTTAGGTCAACAAAAAACGCCTGGCGCAAGCCAGGCGTTTTTTTGTTCATCGCCGCACGCGCTTGGAATGCGTGCGGCTTTTCGGATGCGCGGTGCGCTTACTTCGCCGCAGCAAGGCCTTCTTCAATGAGTGCCTTGATTTCGCTCGGCAGCTTCACTTCAACGAGCGGCTCGCCGACGCGCTTGCCCTTGACGAAGACGATCATCGTCGGAATATGGACGACGCCGAGGCGCTCCTTAAGCGCGGGGGATTCATCGGAGTCCGCGTGGAAGAACGCCATGCGGCCGGCATACTGCTCGGCAAACGCCTTGTAGAAGGGCTCTGCGCGGCGGCAGTCCTGGCACCACTGGGCGCCGATGGCAAACATCGCCGGCAGGGACGAGCCGAGCACCTTCTCGTCGAAGTCCGCTTCGGTGACGTGAGTAATGATCGCATTTTCAGAAGCCATGATCTGCTTCCTCCTAAAAAAGTCAGGTGCTCCAAGCCTAGCACGGCGGGCGGCCATGCGGAGAAGAATCGCAGGCCGCAGAGACATCGAGAGGGCTCAGATGAAATCTGCTATCAATTTCAAATTGATTGATGCTAACATCATTAGCGTCCATCACAAACATTGAAAGTCACCATGGCAAGACGCGAAAAAGACAGCCCCAACTGGGGCGGCAGACGCGAGGGCGCAGGGCGTCCGCGCATGCCTGAGGGCGACGCCTGTTCAGTGCAGTTCAACATTCGGCTGCGTCCTGCAACAGCGCAGGCTGTCCGTGCGATGGGCGCTCGGAAGGTCCGTGCGGTGCTCGATGCCGCTGCCGCGCGTGCGAACGCTGTCCAGACGGTCGGCGATAGGGCGACGGATGCCGCTTCGCAGATGCCGCAGGCGGCGAACACAAAGTCAAGCGTGCGATCGCTTCCTGGCTTTGATGCGCTGGACGGCGAACGATTCGCGCTGCCGTCAGGCGAAGACGAATCCCGCATTCCCTTTCTTGAAATGCGGGTGGCCTGCGGCTTTCCGTCGCCGGCGATGGACTATGCGGCCGAGACGCTCTCGCTTTCCGAACTCATGATCCGCAATGAAGTGGCCACCTTCTTTGCAGAGGCTTCGGGCGACTCCATGATCGATGCCGGCATTTTTGAAGGCGATACGCTCATTCTCGACCGATCGCTCGAAGCGAGGAGCGGCGACATTGTGCTGGCTTATTTGCACGGCGACTTTACGCTCAAGCGCCTTCGGATCGTCAGCGGCAAGCCGGAGCTGCGTCCGGAAAACGAGCGCGCCCGCTACCCCGTCATTCACCCGGGACCCGAAGACGACTTTCGCATCGAAGGGGTGCTCGTCGGCATCTGCCGCAAGTATCGGAAGTAGCCGGCCGCAGGCATCGACCTAGGAGCCTAGCGGGGTGCAGAGATGCCGAAGGTCATTTTGCACACGGACATCAATTCGGCCTACGTCAGCATGGAGCGGGTCTTCAATCCGGCGCTTCGCACGCGGCCCGTGGTCGTGCTGTCGAACAACGACGGCTGCGCCGTTGCGCTCTCTCGGGAAGCCAAGGCGCTGGGCATCAAGCGCGGCGAGCCGTACTTTCAATTCCGAGACTTGGCGGCTGCGCGCCGGGTGGCCGTGCTCTCTTCGAACTACGAGCTTTACGAC